>NZ_CP029550.1:5388333-5712500 GCF_003173715.1 Methylobacterium durans
TGGCGGGCCCGCACCCCTACCCGGCGATGGTGCGCGACTTCCAGTCGATCATCGGACGCGAGACGAAGAGCCAGATGCTCGCGCAGGAGGGGCGGCTGCCGGATTCGCTGATCGCCTGCATCGGCGGCGGCTCGAACGCGATGGGCCTGTTCCACCCCTTCCTCGACGACCGCGAGGTCGAGATCTACGGGGTCGAGGCGGCGGGCCACGGCGTCGCCTCGGGGCTGCACGCGGCCTCGCTCACGGGCGGCAAGCCGGGCGTGCTGCACGGCAACCGCACCTATCTCCTGCAGGACGCGGACGGGCAGATCGCCGACGCGCACTCGATCTCGGCGGGCCTCGATTATCCGGGCATCGGGCCCGAGCACGCGTGGCTCCACGAGGCCGGCCGCGTCACCTACCTCTCGGCGACCGATTCCGAGACGCTGGAGGCGTTCAAGCTCTGCTCGAAGCTCGAGGGCATCATCCCGGCCCTGGAGCCCGCCCACGCGCTGGCCAAGGTCCTGGAGATCGCGCCGGCCAAGCCCGCCGACCACCTGATGGTGCTGAACCTCTCCGGCCGCGGCGACAAGGACATCCCGCAGGTCGCCGAGATCCTCGGCACGCGGCTCTGAGCGGGGGCGCTTTTCGCGCGGTTCGGGAATGGGAGCCCGTTGACACCGGAAGCCCGTTCTCCCTATACCGCCGGTCTCCGAACGGCCGCCGATCGCATCGGCGGCCCGGCTTGGGGCGGGGTAGCTCAGCTGGTTAGAGCAGAGGAATCATAATCCTTGTGTCGGGGGTTCAAATCCCTCCCTCGCTACCATCTTAAGTCACTACAAAAACAACATATTCCCGGGCTCAGGTTAAGCGTCACCCCCTAAGGGTTGACGCTTTTCCGGGTCAGTTTTGACACCGCGTCGCGCTAATTCCGCGTCCAGCGACGCCACAACAGCCCGCATTTTCGGCGCCAGATCGGCCCCCTTGGCGTAGTGTCGGGCCATCTCGATCGTGCGCTGGCCGAGGGCATCGGCGATGGTACGCTCGTCGTGCCCGATCTCCCGTAGAATCACTGCAACCGTGTGGCGCAGGCCGTAGAGCGTCAGCCCCGGCTGCACGCGCCCGGCCTTCTCCAACTGCACGCGGATCGGGCGCCAGCTCGCCCGAAAGCCTGACAGCGTCCAAGGCTTGCCCTCTGAGTTCGCGCAGAGGGTCGGGGCAGGGTGCTCAGGCGCTGCAGCCAGGACCATCGCCAGCGGCAGCGGCACGGGCCAGAACACGGGCTCGCCGGTCTTGGCCCGGCTAGTCGAAATCTCCCCATCCCGGTAGCTGGCCTTCGGCAGCGTCAGTGCGTCCTTTGGGCCGAGGCCGGTGAACATCATCAAGGCGACCGGGATCTTGATGTGTGGCGGGGCGGCCTCCAGCACAGCGGCGCGCTCCGCGTCCGTCCAGGGCCGGTTCGCCTCGGCGGCGCCCTTCTTCCTCCGAATGTCTTTGATGCCCTGCGCGGGGTTGCCCCTCATGTGCCCGCGCTCGGCACCCCACGCGAACAGCAGGGAGAGAACGGCCTTCACGTAGTTGCCGAACCGGCGCCCCTTCTTCTCGGCAGCCTTGTCCCGGATGCGCACAATGAGCGGCGTCTCGAACCGCTTCAGGTCCGTACCCTCGATGCTCTTCAGGTAGTTGAGCACCTTCTGGTAGTCGGCCTGTGTCTGTGGCGCGAGGTCCGTGAACGCAGTGTGCTCGCGGTACGCCTTGATCAGGCTGCCGAGGGTGCCGGGCTTCGCCGCGACCTTCTCCTGTGCGGCGCCGATCCGCGCGACCTCGGCCATGAACCCCGCGGAGCCGAGCGGCGCCTTCTCAAGGTCGATCCGCTCGCCGGTCTTCCGGTGATAGCAGCGGGGCTTGCCGTGCCGATCCTTGAAGATCTTGAAGCCCTTGACGCGGATCAGCGTCATCCGAGCCTCGCGATAATGTCGTCGTCGCTCTCCATGACGCCGCTCTTCAGCGCCTCGATCCAGCGGTCGAGGTCCAGCCGATCAAACCGACGCACATTGGCACCGTCGAACGTGATGGGCTGCACGCGGCACAGGCGGTCGAACATCGGCCGCGACAGTCGGCAGTAGGATGCGGCCTCCGCGGGCGTCAGAAGCCGGCTGTGCGGAGCCGGCACGCCTTCGCTTCTAGGCATCACAGCCTCCCTGCGGGCGCGTCGGCCCTGCGACAGTTCATGTTCCGGTCCGGCGCGGGCCCGATGTTCGCGGCCTGTCCGTCCTCTAGTTGACTGTTTGGGACACCGTTCGCGCTCTGTCCGTCGGCCCGGGCAGCGTTGGGGTGGAGCGGGGGCATCAGGCGGAGCCTGCTGCCGACGCACAGGCACGCACAGCCCTCTGTATTCTTTCAGACAGACTTAACCTGTGATGGGCTAAACAGGCGACAGGGGCCACTTGGAGTCGCACGATGTTCGTCGAGCGCCGGCAGGCACCACGCCGAAATGCCTTCAGGCTTGGGTCGCTGTTCTTCCACGAAGAGCCGCACTGCCTGCATTGCCTGATCTGGAACGTCTCGGACTTCGGCGCACTGATTGAAGTCGAGCCCCACGCATCTCCGCCCCGCCGCTTCCGGGTGATCGCGACCGCCCTGAACCTCGACCGCAACGCCATGCAGACTTGGCGCGATGGACGAAAGATCGGCGTCGCGTTCGTGGCTTGAGCGCGCATCACGAGGGCGCTGGGAAACGCACAAGAGTGAGATGGAAGGAACCGGGCGATGACTTCAGAGCGCCGCCAAGAACAAAGGGCCGAGTGTTTTAGCTCCGGCGAGCTTCTGTTCGAGGGAGTGGCGTATACTCCATGCCTCATTTGGAACATGTCGGCGACGGGAGCACTGATCGAGGTAGAGCCGCCAAGTAGCCCGCCCGATGCATTCGACCTTGTTGTCCACGCGGACGGCGTCGTTCGGAGCTGCCTCGTGGTGCGGCGAACCGGACGACGGCTCGGTGTGGCTTTCACGATCTGAAAGCGCGGCGGCTTGAGCGAAGCAGATCTACCGCTTAGGTGAGCGCTCACGACCGCGCCTCCCCTGCCGGGCGGGGGGTGGTGATGGCCCTGGGAACGGCTCGTGCATATGTTCGTGCGCTGTGTGGGCGGTCACCTGATCGTTGCCGAGCAACGTGGGAGTTCTCCCCTTGCGTGATCCAATCAACCCCTTCTCTTTGCCCAGAATAAAAACTGGCGACCCGCAAAAACTCGAAGGCGCGCTTGATGCGCCCATCATCTACTTCGATGAAGCGCCGATCTTTGGCACCGGCAACGGCGTCGGGCGTATCCTTCTCACCGCAATCGTGCAGGACATAGCTACCGACGGCACGCTGATTGGACACCGCAAGGTAGTTGCTCAGTTGCGTGGATCGCCCGCCGCCTTCGAGCAGTTGCGCACCGCTCTCGATCGCATGGTGGCGATGAGTGAGGCACCGGGATCGACAAAAAACTGAGGCCCCGGCGCTGTGCTTGACGGGGGTCATGCGGCGGCCCTCGCCAATACGACCGGTCGAAACGCGAGTCGGAGGAACAAGCGGGTCTCAGAAAGTCTTTCCTTAGCAGAGATCCACAAAATCTGTTTTCGAGGCATGCCGCGATGTCTTTCGCGTTCTTTGGAATATCGCTCGCGCCATCCCGAGCTCAGAGCGTGAGCCCAGACCCCGTTGAAACGGATCGGCGCGCAACACCGCCACCGGCGCGACCAAGCCGCATGGAGTGGCCGCGCCTGTTGGCGCGTCCCACCGCGGCGATCGCGGACAGCCGCAACAAGATCGATGAGGCGGCGTAACCCCGCGATGTGGTCGGTCATGCCGTCCTCCGCGCTTCGGCGGCGATGGCAGCATCAAGCACCAAGGCGTCGGACTCACTGATCTGCCAGCCCAGCCCGCGCCGGGTCCGGATGGCGACCGGCACGCCGGCTGCGGCGAGCTTGCGGCGCAGAAAGCAGAGCGGAACGTCGAGCCCCTTGGGGTCCAGCGCGTCGCGGCTCAGCGGCCCGTAGATGTCGCTCATCGCGGTCAAGCGCAGCACCATGCGCGGCGCGCGGGCCCGCAGCAGCGTCAGCAGCTGCGCCTCCCGGGTCGTGAGGCCCCAGCGCCCCGGTACATCGAGGCTCGGCACCTCTGCCGCCCTGGCCTGCCGCAGCGCCTCCTCGAGATCCGCAATCCGGGCCTCGTACTCGGCGCACTGCGCGGCGTGGGCTGCCTTCAGCGCCGTGGTCTCACCGTGCGGGCGCAGGCCCAGCCGGAGCAGGCTGCGCACGGCGCTGGCCGTGTCGTCGAGCCCGGTCTCGGCCTGATAGGCACGGACCGCGGCGTGCAGGCTCTCCGGCACCTTCAGGCTGAATACCCGGGCCGGCGCGTCGCGCGTGATGGTGACGAGGCGGAGCGGGGCGTTCATGCCTGCAGGCTCCACAGCCACAGGCTGAGGCTCGGCACGCCGGAGACCGTCGCGGCACCCCAGGCGATGAGCCCGAGCGCGGTGACGTCGTTGCCGATGCTGCCATCGGCGCGCCGGACCTGCGGTGTCCGACCGGACAGGACGACGAAGGCGAGGGCGAGGATCACGCAGATCGCGATGAACGCGACGACGTAGGGGAGGGACTCGACCATGGCTCAACCCCAGGGAGAGACGACGGCGACGAGGTCGGCGCCGTGCTGATGGGCGGATCGGAGGAAGGACTGCTCGGCGCCGCGGATCGCCTCGGCCTGGGCGACAGGCCCGTGCGGCGTAGCGCGTTGGTCGGCCTCGTTGCGGACGATCCGGGCCTTCAGCGCCGCCTTGAGCGCGTCGAGGCTTGCCGGCGGCCGGTAGGTCTCGCCGACCATCTCGCTGCAGAGTGCGCGCAGAAACTCGAACTGGCGCTGCTCGAACCGGTGGATCGCGTTGGCGATCGTGGCGTCGGCATCGTGGTTCGGGAACCAGTACCGGGTTGCGCCGTCACCGGCGTCACGGACGAGGCCGACCAGATGCCGTTCGGCCTCGTGCAGGTTGGTGAGCGCGCGGGCGGCTTGGCTCGTCGCGGCGTCGTCGTAGAAGACCGGGGCGCCCATCACGCCGCCTCCTCGACGAGAAGCCCGAGATCCGCGGCGATCGCGGCGCGCTCGGCGACCGAGGCGGCCAAGCGGTGGATGTGGATCTCGTTCGCGCCGCCGCGGCGGGCCAGGACGAGGAAGCCGGTCGCGGCGATCTCGAAGTCGATGTCGGCGGCGAACAGCATCTCGGCGATGCCATCCGCATTGCGCTTCACGGCGATCGCGACGCAGGAGCCGAAGTCGTCGGTGCTGGCCTGCTCGAGAGTGTGGACGCCGACCACGAACCGCCTGCCGCTGCGGCCGCGCCAAGCAGACAGCGAAAGGGCAGGGGTGCCGCGCAGGTTCGCCCGCGTGTTCAGCGGCTCTTCGCGAACGTCGGGGCGGGCGGAGCGGTCGGACTTGAGATCGGCGAGAGCGCGGCGCCAATCGAGGGGACGGTGGGTGGGCATCGGTGGCTCCATCGCGGCGGTGGCGATGGGCAAACCATAATGGGCAAATGCCCTATGTCAAGCGAATAATGGGCAATCGCCCTACTCTCCGCCCATTGCTCTTTGTCCACCGTTGTCCACAGGCGTGCCGAAATCCGGTGCGGAACCGCGCGTTTTGTTCTGGATTTGTTCCATCGCGTGACGCAGCCTTAGCGAAACCGCGGAACTGGAGTCGTCGGATGTCGGAGGTGACATTCTATGTCGTGCAGCCCTTCAAGCGAGCGACAAAGGGCAACAGGATCATCCCTGGCGATGCCGTTCAGGTGCCTTCACGGCGAAGCGCCGAGCGAGCTGTAGAAGCATTGCGAGGGAACATCGTGGGAGCGCTCGCCGTCGCTCGCACTGGCGATCCGAGCGACGGGGAATGGGGGATGCTGTTGTCATCGCCCAGAATGGCACCATCCCCGAGGAATTCCTCACCGCAGCCCTGCCATGGTGAGTCGGCGACGAACGGCAAAGAACAAGGACCCTCGTCTCGATGTGCCTTTGACAGCCGCAGACGCCGTGCGGGTGGTCTGTGATGATTGCGGCCACTTGGCGTTTCTCGATCGCGGGAAGCTCTCGGCCTTAGAGCAAGCTGGCTGCGCTACGTTCGGCGATCTGGGCCGACGGCTGAAGTGCTACGACTGCTTCGGCGCCGGAGGCTTAGGGAAAAGCATCTCGTTAGAAATGATCTGTGGTGAAGCTACGCAAAAAGAGACCCGACGATCACATGGATTGACTTAACGAGCTTCCGGTCAATTTCGATCTCGCCTTTCGGATTATGCTGATAAAGCACGAGCTTCGAACCTGAGTACCGGACGAATTCCTTGATGTAGCCTTCCGGCGCATCGCCCTCCTGCTCCGGATAGAGCTGTACGACGACATCGTCTCCGCGCCGGGCAGGACGGTGCGGGTGAACCCAGACCTTCTCTCCCTCCTTGAACCGCGGCCGCATGCTGTCACCAGCTACATAGGTGGCGTAGGCGTCTTCGACGTTCTCCAGGATGGGTGGTCGTGGAATCGTTTCGATTACCTGGCCGTTGTAGACGAGCCGTCCGTCGTCGCCGCCCTTGACCACACCGATCACATCGAGAGGCGGCCCATATGCTGGCGCCGTGTCAAAACTAAGCTCTTTAGGTCCGCCGATATGCTGCAAAACATTGCGTATTACAGCGTCTTTGCGCGTCTGAGCATTTCCGCCAGATGCATGAACATCTGATACGTGGGTGAAACCTAAGATCCACTCCGGCGGCTTACCTAGTACCGCAGCGACTTTCACCAAATTTTCTAGCTTGCCTCGGCCGCGCTTCAGGGCGTCGCGCACGTAGGTCTCGCCAAGGCCAGCTGCCAACGACAGCTCCTTCATCTCGCGGCCCTGCGCGAGCATCTCCTCTTCCAGGCGGCGGCGAACTGCATTGTCGAGCATGGTGGGAGAGTGCCCACCCTTCTGCCCATCGCCAATATGGCAGATGCCCATTGACATGATGGGCAAATGCCCTTTATCCCTCTCGCTATGAGCGAGACGCGCCAGCTTCTTCATGAGATCGAGGCCTTCATCGGTTCGGCCGAGATGGCTGCGAGCACCTTCGGCCGCAAAGCGGTGAACGACGGTAAGCTCGTTATGCGGCTCCGCGCCGGGAGCACGGTGACGCTCGAGAAAGCGGCACGCATTCGGCAATTCATCCTCGCGCACCAGACGGGCGGCGCCGCCGAGCGGACAGGAGCCGCGGCATGACCCGCGCCGCTCGCATCATCCCGTTCCCGCAGCGCAAGCCGGCGCCTGTCGCACATCGCGAAATGAGCCGCTTGGCCGGCTGGTCGCTCGGCGTCGCGCTCAGCATCGGCATGTGGGCGCTGATCTTCTGGGGTCTGACCGCGCATCCGTTCCGCGCACCGTTCTCCGGTCCTCAGCATGTCGAGGGTCGGTGATGCGGCGCGGCTACGGCGTAATGCACGACGATGCGATCCGCGAAGGCGTCGAGAACGGTCTCACGACCTACGCGATCGGCTGCAGCATCGGTGCAAGTCACGCCTTCGTCTACAAGCGCGGCGTCGAACTCGGCCTGCGCGATCGCATTGCGACGAACGCCTACGTGAACCGAGCGGCCGCTTCGCGGCGCCCGAAGCAGAGGCCGGCGCAACGTCTTCGCGTGATGTGCAAGCGCCAGGACGCCACCGCATCCGCGCTTGTCCGGCGTCTGCGCGCCCGGCCGGTCGATGCCGACGCGCTGAGTGAGCATGCCGTCGCCTGCTTCCACGAGGCGGGCCTGACGCTCGTCGATCTCGAGGATTGCCTTGGGATCCCGCCGGCTCATGCCGTCGCAGCCATCCGTCGCGCCGCGGAGGCGCGGGTCTGATGGCTGCGTCGCGCCATACCCGTTTGCGTCCGGTCGAGACTCAGGTCTCGCGTGATCGGCCGGGCGCATACCGCGCGCTCCAGCTGCAACTGCAGGCCTCGCGCGTCGAGGTCCTGCGCCTTGACCCGCTTCCTTCTGCGAGCCGCCGCAGCGGCAGCGCGCGGGAAGCGCGTCTGCCAGCGCGGTCTTTTCTCTCTCGTCTGCCGATCGCCCTGCCAGGAGCTCTCGGCGTCCTCTCGCGCGGTTCGGGCTGCCAGGCCCTGCGCGCTCGTCGTCCTCTGTCCTCGGTGGTCGCGGCATGACCTCATCCGCGCTCTCTCCCTCCCCACTCAGTGCTGCATCGCTTCCTCGAACATGCAGGAAGCAGATGCGAAACTCTGGGTCGAACGTTCGCAAACTTGGGTGGATCGACACCCAGCTTTGGGTGGACGAATGGCGGCGGCTTCATCCGTTGAAGCCCGTGCAGACGGTCGCCGGCAACCTCGGCGCTCCGGCGCGAACCGTCGAGAAGTGGTTCTCCGGGCAGGCGTGCCCATCGCTCGTCTGGGTGGGCCCGATCTTCAGCGCCTATGGGCCGGAATTTCTCGTCGCCGGCATGCGATCGCCGCCGGCATGGCTGCGCGAGGCCGCGCGCCAGGAGAAGCGTCGGCGGCTGGCCGCGGTCCGCGCCGCCGTCGACAGCGAATTCAGTGATCTCGAGTACGCGGAGTTGGAAGCGTGAAGTTCCTTCACTGGCTCATGCTGCGGTGGCGCGCCGACCGGCTGCGCACGCTCGCGCTCCGCGCGTTTGCGCGCGGTCGCGCGCTGGAGCAGAAGGCCGACGCCTGCGACGCCCGCGCCGAGGAGATTTCCCCGAAGCAGGAGCGCTCGCGATGATCGAGCCCTGCATCCTCGCCATCGATCCTGGCCTGACCGGCGCGATCGCTTTCTACTTCCCGTCCGAGCCCGCTCGCGTGGCCGTCGAGGACATGCCGGTAGTCGATGGCGAGGTGGAACCCGCGACGCTCATCCGTCGCATTCGGCAAATGCTGCCGACGCTCGCCATCGTCGAGCGTGTCGGGCCCATGCCGCGGGACGGTGCTGTGCAGGCGTTTCGCTTCGGCTCGGCCTACGCTGCCGCCAAGGTCGCGGTCGCGGTCTGCGAGGTGCCCTATCACCTCGTGACGCCCGCTTCCTGGAAGAAGACATTTCGGCTCGCCGGTGGGCCGGAAGGCAAGGAGCAGTCGCGCGCGCTGGCGCTGCAGATGTTCCCGGCCTCAGCCGAGCTTTTCGCTCGCAAGAAGGATCACAACCGCGCCGAGGCCGCTCTGCTGGCCCGCTACTGCGCGGAGAAGCTGCTTACCCTTTCCACGACCGCGGCGCGGTCGGGATGCGCCGGCGACGGGGAGGCTGCCGCGTCGGCCTCCCCTGAGCTGGCCGCTTAGCAACGCCGAGGGGCACCCGGGGCACCGCCGACGGGCGGTCAGGTCGCCATTCCCTGTCTTGTTCCGGGTGCCCCCGGGCCTTCCCAAGACATGGCGACCGCACAGGAGAGAACGAATGGCTATTTCCTGGGATCAACTCACGCAGAAGAAGCGGCCACGGCCGCCCGTGATCCTCGAATACGGACCCGAGAAGGCAGGCAAGACCACGCTGGCCTCGGAGTTTCCGAACCCGGTCTTCCTGCAGACCGAAGAGGGCGACGGCGTTCTCGACATCGCCAGCATGGGCAAGATCGAGAGCTTCGAAGACCTCATGTCGGCGATCGGCATGCTCTATGAGCGCGAGCACGAGTTCCAGACCGTGGTGGTCGACAGCGTCACGGCTCTGCAGCCCATCATCTGGGCCGAGACCGGCGAGCGCGGCGACGACAAGGGCAATAAGAAGAAGCGCATCGAGGATTTCGGCTACGGCAAGGGCTACGTCTACGCCCTGGCCGTCTGGCAGGAAGTGCTCGACGGACTGAACGCTCTGCGGCGCGACCGCGGGATGACGATCATCCTGATCGCGCATTCCAAGATTGAGCGCTTCGACGATCCCGAAACAGTCGGCTACTCGCGCTACGAGATCGACCTGCACGACAAGGCGCGCGACTTCCTGAAGCGCGAGGCCGACGTCGTCCTGCTGGTGAAGCCCGACGTCACAGTGAAGTCGGAGGAAGCCGGCTTCAACAAGACCCGGGCGATCGGGCAGGGCGGCCGCTCGGTCTGGATGCATGCCACCTCGCGCCCGGCCTACGCCGCGGGCAACCGCTACGGCCTGCCCGAGAAGACGCTCTACGAGCCCGGCAAGGGCTTCGATGCCCTCGCCCCCTTCTTCCCCCACCTCGCGACGGCCGACGCCGCTCGCATCGCAGCGGAGTGATCAGCCATGGCCTATCTCGGCAACACCTTCGACCCGGCCGACGTGCCGGAGGACGAGCGCTCCTTCGAGCCGATGCCCGAGGGTGACTACAACGTGCAGATCGTCGAGAGCGAGATCGCAGCGACGAAGAACGGCGGCGACATGCTGAAGCTCACCCTCGAGGTGATCGACGGGCAGTTCGCCAATCGGAAGGTCTGGGACAACCTCAACATCCGCAATTCGAACCCGACAGCGCAGCAGATCGCCCAGCGGGCACTCGCCGACATCTGCACCGCGACGGGCACGGGTCCGATCACGGACAGCGAGGATCTGCACTTCAAGCCGTTCGTCGCGACGCTGAAGATCGAGCCGCCCCGCACGGTCGGCGATAAGACCTACGACGCCCGCAACGCGGTGAAGCGCTACAAGGCCCGCGGCGGCCAGCCGCCGGCCGGCAAGGCTGCTCCGCAGCGCCAGTCCGCGCAATCCAGCGGCGCTGCGCGCCCGAGCGGTGGCGGCACTGGCTCGCGGCCCTGGACTGCGCGCCAGAATGAGGCGGCGCGCTCGCAGCAGCACGACGACATCCCGTTCTAGCGTAGCCGGGCGGCCGGCTCGGCCCTCCAAGACTTCGCCGGCCGCCCTTCCACCCTGTCCGACTTCTTGAGCCAAACGGAGCACCGTTTCATGGCACGGCACTTTCTCGTCTCAAAGGGACTGGACGATCTTAGTTGGCTGCGTGCGCACCTAGCTTACGATGGGACAACGGGTATCGTGCGCTGGATCAAAGCTCCTGCGCCGCATCTGCAATATCTCGTCGGCACGCCCGCTGGGTGTCGTCGCCCAGATGACAATTATCTCAGGATCGTTATCGGTCAGCGCAAGATCGGCGCGCATATTGTGGCGTGGGCTCTCCATCACGGCGAATTGCCGGATGGGATCGTAGATCATAGAGATTGCGATACTTTCAACAACAAGCTTTGCAATTTGCGTCTTGCTGATGAGCGCGGCAATGCTGCCAACAGGCAGATCGCGAAGAATAATACTTCTGGCTTCAAGGGGGTGAGTTGGTCGAAGCAAAGACGGAAATTTAAGGCTTATATTAAGACGAACGACCGGCAGATTCACCTTGGGCTGTTCGACACAGCTGAAGCTGCGTCTGCGGCGTACACCGCAGCTGCCGATAGGATTTTTGGCGCTTTTGCGAGGGCCGCCTGATGGCCGCGCTCCCGCCGCCCCTCTCACACACCGCACTCGCCATCGACGCTGCCTTCGTGGCGGCTGCGCGCGACGGCGATAGCGCCGGCGTGCCGATGTCTCAGGTCATCAATCCCTGTGACCGGGCACTCTGGTACGCCTTCCGCTGGGCCGCCCCGCCCGAGAGCGCTGAGGGGTCCCGCCAGCGCCGCTTCAACACCGGCAACATCTACGAAGGCCGTCTGCTCGACATGCTCCGCATGATCGGCGCCGACGTGCAGGAGATCGACGAGACCACCGGCAAGCAGATCCGGGTCGATCTCGCTGGCGGCCACCTTCGCGGCAAGCTCGACGGGGTCGCGTCCGGCCTGCCCGAGGCGCCGACGGCGCCGCACGCGGTCGAGTGCAAAAGCGCCAACGACAAGTCGTTCAAGGCGATCGTGAAGGGCCCAATCCGCGAGACGAAGCCCGAGCACTTCGCGCAGATCCAACTCTACATGCACGCGCTCGACCTGCGCCGCGGGCTCTACATGCTCGCCAACAAGAACGACGACGCGATCCACTGCGAGCGCGTCGAGTACGACCCGGCGTTCTGCCTGGCGCTGGTCGCCCGCGTCGAACGCATCGTGGCCACACCGAGACCGCCGGCCCGGCTCTACGAGGACCCGACTTCGAAGGCGGCTTTCGCGTGCCAGTTCTGCCCCGCCCGGGCGATCTGCCATGAGGGCGCATTTCCGCGCCAGAACTGCCGGACCTGCCTGTCCTCGACGCCGAGCGACGGCCCGCGCTGGGACTGCGAGCGTCACAGGCGCCGGCTGTCCTACGATGCGGCCCAGGCTGGCTGCAACGCGCACCTCTTCATCCCGGACCTCGTCCCCGGCGAGCAGGTCGACGCCGATCCGACGCGCGGGACGGTGACCTATTGCATGGGCGACGGCTCCACGTGGGTCGACGGCGCTGGCCAGGGGAGGGCGGCGTGAGCCAGAACCTCTCACACGCCGTCATGGCGCAGCGCCACGAGGCGGCCGATTCTTTCGACCTGTTCCCGACCCCGCCGTGGGCTACGCGCGCCCTGTGCGAGTTCATCGGCGTCGACCGCGACCTGAAGCGCCGGCGTGCCTGGGAGCCAGCCTGCGGCCTCGGGCACATGGTGCGGCCGCTCTCCGAGTATTTCGAGATGGTCTACGCCTCCGACGCGGTGAATTACGGCCACGGCGCGGTCCGGGATTTCCTCTTTCCGGGTGACGAGCCGGCCTTCGACTGGATCATCACGAATCCTCCGTTCCGGCTCGCCGAGGAATTCGCGCACACCATGATCGACCGCGCCAGCGAGGGCGCCGCGATCTTGGTCCGGACGGCCTTTCTGGAGAGCGTCGGCCGGTACGACTCGCTGTTCTCGAAGCGGAAGCCGACCGCGATCCTGCAGTTCTCCGAGCGCGTGCCCATGCACAAGGGCCGCTTGGAACCCAACGGCTCCACGGCCACCGCCTATTGCTGGATCGTCTGGGAGACGCGCCCGCACCGCCCGTGCGCCAACGGCGTGCCGGCCTTCGTGTGGATTCCGCCCTGCCGGCGCAAGCTGGAGCGGCCGGCCGACTACGAGGTGGCAGCATGACCCGCCCTGCCGACCCCACGCTCTTGGAGCTCTACGAGAACGCCCTGCGCGACATCGCCGAGATCCTGGCCGACGCCACCGAGGAAGTGGCGCTCGCGGCCCTGCAGATCGCGGCCGACGTGCTCGCCGATCGCCTCAACGAGATGGAGGTGCGGCAATGCTGAGCCTCCGCCCCTACCAGCGCGCCAGCTTGGACGCGCTCTACGAGCACTGGCAGGACGGCGGCGGCAACGGCTTGATCGTTCTGCCCACGGGCGCCGGCAAGGCGCTCGCCATCGCGGCGCTCGTGCGCGAGACGCTGGAGCGCTGGCCGGACCTCCGGATCTGTATCGTCACGCACGTCCGCGAGCTCGTCAGCCAGAACTTCAAGGAGCTGCTGGGCTACTGGCCCGGCGCGCCGGCTGGCATCTACTCGGCCGGGCTCGGGCGGCGCGATACGCACAGCCGGATCCTGTTCTGCGGCATGCAGTCGGTCTGGAACAAGGTCGGGCGCCTTGGCGGCTTCGATCTCGTCATCGTCGACGAGGCGCACCTCATCCCGCGCTCGTCGGACACCAGCTACGGCAAGTTCCTCTCCGGCCTGCAGGCCGTGACGCCGGATATGCGTGTGGTCGGCCTCACCGCGACGCCCTACCGGCTCGATTCCGGCCGGCTCGACGAGGGTGACGGCCGGATCTTCGAGCGCATCGTCTTCGAGGCGAATGTCGGCGATTTGATCCGCGACGAGTACCTGTCGCCGCTCGTCAGCAAGGCAACCGCGACGAGCTTCGATCTGACCGGCGTCGGCAAGCGCGGCGGCGACTACATCCCGGGCCAGCTCGAGGCCGCGGTCAATCACGACGACATCACGCAGAGCGCGGTGTCCGAGATGGTCGCGCTCGGCCAGGACCGGCGCGCCTGGCTCGCCTTCTGCGCCGGCGTGAAGCACGCCGAGGCCGTGCGTGACGCGATCCGGGCCCGCGGCCTGACCTGCGAGGCCGTGTCCGGCGAGACGCCGTCGGGCCAGCGTGACGCCATCATCAACGCGTTCCGGGCCGGCCGCATCCGGTGCCTGACCAGCGTCGGGGTGCTTTCGACCGGGTTCAACGTGCCCCACGTCGACCTCGTCGCGCTGCTGCGCCCGACGGCGTCCACGGGCCTGTACGTGCAGCAGGTCGGGCGCGCCCTGCGGCGCGCGCCGGGCAAGACGGACGCGCTCATCCTCGACTACGCCGGCCTCGTAAAGGCGCACGGCCCGATCGACGCGATCACGGCGCGTGGCAAGCCGAAGGCGGCCGCGAAGGAGGGCGAGGAGGAGGTCCGCGCCAAGGAGTGCCCGGATTGCCGGAGCCTCGTCGCGCTCAACACCCGGATCTGCACGACCTGCGGCCACGAGTGGATCCGCGACGAGGCGCCGAGACACGACGCCGTAGCCGACGCCGTGCACGCCATCCTGTCGCTCGACGGCCCGCCCTGGCTCACCGTTACCGGCATGTCGTTCGCCCGGCACACCAAGCCCGGGTCGCCCGACAGTCTCCGGGCCGAGTTTCACTGCGGGGTCTCCACGTATCGGCTCTGGGTCTGCCTGGAGCACGGCGGCACGGCGGCGCGGAAGGCCTGTGACTGGTGGCGCCGGATGGGCGGCGGCGAGCCTCCCGCGACGGTCGAGGAAGGGCTCGCGCGCGCCGACGATCTGGTCTGGCCGCACGAGATCCAGGTCCGGCAGGCCGGCAAGTTCTGGGAGGTGGTCGGCTACCGCTTCGCCGCCGGCGAGGGCTGGTCGAGCCGGGCCGTCAGAGACTTCGACGAGGCTGCGTGACCAAGCACCTCGACAATTCAGAGTCCTGCTTCGTCTGCCGTCGGCGGGCGGACGGGCTCGGGGTGAACCAAGGCAACCGCATCGGATGGCTGTGCCAGCAGTGCGCCGACGGCGGGTACGGCATGAAGGCGATCAGGATGAGTGCCAGATCATTCGACGAGTTCGAGGCGCGGGCCATCGCGGCGGCCGGTGACGCGGCGGGGGCCTACCTCGACAGTGTCGGCCAGACCGATCTGGCGAAGCTCCATCCCGCGAACTGGCGGGTGTTCTGCGAGACCCTGATTACGAGCTTTGGGGACGCGATCCGCCGCGAGGTCGGCAAGGGCGTGCTGCGCGACGGCTTCGGCGAGGTGATCCACGCGCACAAGACCACCGAAGAACTCGAGGCCGAGGCAGCTGGCCAGGAGGCCGCGTGACATGGCGGCCCTGCACTTCACCTTCGATCCGGCCGCTGTTCCGAGGCCGTGCAACTTCTCCGACCTGCCCGACCTGCCGGCGATCGCCCAGCTGAAGGCGCGGCGCCAGTGGGTGGCCTGGAAGTACGTCTACCGCGACGACGGCGGCAAGCCGACGAAGCCGCCGTTCCAGCCCGCGAGCGGCTTGCCGGCGAGCCACAGCAACCCGCGCCACTGGGGCACCTACGACGAGGCCGTGGCGCGCGCGACGCGCTCCCGCATGAGCGGGGTCGGCTACGTTCTGACCTCCGACGACGAACTCACCGGGTTCGACCTCGACAACTGCCGGGATCCGGACACCGGCGAGATCGAAGCCTGGGCGCAGGAGATTGTGGATCTCGGCGAGACCTACTGCGAGGTGTCACCGTCCGAGACGGGCCTGCGCCTCATCGCGCTGGGCAAGGTGACGGCGAGCCTTAAGCGCGATCCGGTCAACGTCGAGATCTACGGCACGCAACGCTACCTCACCATCACGGGCTGGCACGTGCCCGGCACGCCGACCGAGATCAGGCCGGCGCCGCGGACGCTTGCCGCGCTGCAGGCGCGGGTCGGGGCCTTCGATGCCGAGCAGGAACGCCGGAAGGGCGCGGGGCAAAGCGCTATCGGTATACCGATAACGGAACAAAATCAGTCGCTTGGGACGCGGGTCTCCGCCCCCTCTCTCAATCGGGAGAGGGTACGCCATTCTACCGCAACGTGAACACCGCGGCGCTGGCGAACCTGCAGGCCTGGGTGCCGACCATCTTCGGCGCGGCTGCGCGATTCCAGCCCGGCACCGGTGCGTTCCGGGTCTCGTCGAAGGCGCTGGGCCGCAACCTCCAGGAAGATCTCTCCATCGCGCCGAACGGCATCCGGGACTGGGGCGTCGGCGACATGGGCGACGCGCGCCACGGCGCGCGGACACCGATCGATCTCGTGATGGCGTTCGGCTTCGAGCGCGAACCCAAGGACGCCGCGTTCTGGCTCTGCCAGCAGATGGGGAAGGACCCGGCCTCCTTCGGCTACGTCGACCGCGACGCGATCGGCGCTGACAT
Source organism: Methylobacterium durans (assembly GCF_003173715.1). NCBI lineage: Bacteria > Pseudomonadati > Pseudomonadota > Alphaproteobacteria > Hyphomicrobiales > Methylobacteriaceae > Methylobacterium > Methylobacterium durans. The sequence goes on from NZ_CP029550.1 coordinate 5,404,632, forward strand.
TGCGGCGGGCCTGCTCGCGCGGCAGGTCGTGGAGGCGCCGAACGGCGAGCTCGTCGACGCCGAGACGGGCGAGTTCGTCACGCCGACGATGCCCGAGGTCGCGGTCGGGCAGGACTATCCCGACGAAGCGCTCCGGGTCGATGGCCTCGTTGGCGAGATCGCCGACTGGATCATGGCGACGTCCATGTTCCCCTGCCGCCTCTTCGCGACGGCGGCCGCGCTCTCGGCCGTCGGCGTGGCGGTGGGGCGCCAAGTCTACACGGGCGTGCCGCGGACTGGCACAGCACTGTACTGGCTCGCCATCGCCCCCACCGGCGGCGGCAAGGATCGGCCGCAGGAGGCCATCAAGCAGATGTTCGCCGCGGCCGGGCTGCAGCATCTCGTGAAGCCATCCGTGTCCTCGTCGGCGAAGCTCGGCCTGTCGCTGCTTGAGCGGCCCGTGCAGGTGCAGGTCATCGACGAGGTCGGGAAGGTGCTGCGAAAATTCGTGTCGCGGCACGCCTCCAGCCAGGAGATGGCGCTGCTCGACGACTACTGCTCGGTCTGGGGCAAGAACCTCGGCTCGTTCGAGCCCGAGGGCGTCACGGTGCGCGCGGACACGTCCATCAAACGGCCGAGCCTCACCTTCTTCGGCGCCACGACGCCCACCAACTTCTACTCGCAGCTGCGGTCGGCCCAGGTGGCGGGCGGCTTCCTCAACCGCTTCCTCGTGCTGCAGCGGCACAAGCGGGTCGAGGAGAGCACCGATCTCGTGCCCGAGGACGAGGTGCCCCCGACAATCGTTGAGGCGCTCCGCGCGCTCCGGACGTGGCAGGATGGACGCACGCTGAGCCACGCGCCGAGCTCCATGGCAGACGACGCGGAGAACCCGCCTGCCCCCTTCATCGTGCCGATCGCGCCGGACGCCGAGACGTTGCTTGGCGAAGCGCGGGTACGGGCCAGGGCCATGATCGTGGCGTCCGACGACGATTCCGTGCTCGAGGTCTATGCGCGCTCGGCCGAGATGGTGAAGCGCCTCTCCCTTGTCCTGGCCTGCGGACGGCACTGGCGTGACATGAGCGCGTGCCGGATTGAGGCGAGTGATGTGGGCTGGGCCTCAAGCCTCGTCGACTGGTGCATGGCGTCCTTCGTGGACGGCCTGCGCAACCACATGTCGGAGAACGAGCATCAGGCCAACGCGAAGATGGTGCTGGCGCTCATTCGCACCGCCAAGGGCCGACGCATCACGCGTTCCGATCTTTACCGAAAGGTCGATGGCCGACTGCAGGTGCGCGATCTAATCGGCATTCTAAGCGGATTGGCCGAGGCCGGAAAAATCGAGGTACTGGAGGAGAAACCGCCGGAGGGCTCGAAAGGCGGCCGCCCGAAAACGATATACGTGCTTCGTTGACGGCCCTTTCACTGCCACGTGCCACGCGATGCGTGGCGCGCAAAACCCGCTGGGGAGAATTTTTTTCGAACCGGCTCGCCAGCGCGTTAATGGGGTACTAGCGTCCGTCAATGCGAGTCAGGAGGCATGGCAATGAGTGAGGAACTGCTGGAGCTCGTGCGGCGTGCCCGCGAGGTCGAGATGACGCCCTCGCAGCTGCGCGAGCAGCGCCAGAGCTTCGTGTACGGCAACACGCACATCGAGAACGAGCGCATCACGCGCGAGATGGTGGCGGAGGCCGACCTCAAGGTGGAGCGCGAGGACAACGGTGGCCGGTGATCGCCACAGCGTCGCCGAAACCGCGGAGCTGATCACCGACGAGGTCGAGAAGGCCAAGCGCGAAGCGGAAAACGGCGTCAGGCAATATCAGATGGCCCTGGAGATGATCCGGGGCCATGTGCATGATCAGGAGCGCCCGTTCCGACTGCGTCAGAGCACGATCCTTGCGCTGCATGAGACCGCGCTGAAGGGCATCCATCCGCTCGCCGGCACCTTCCGCAATACGCCTGTTTCAATCGGGCAGAGCACGCACAAGCCGCCGGCGGCCTGCACGTCAGCGACGAGGTCTCGGACCTCTGCGAGTACGTGAACACGAACTGGAGAACGGCTTCGGCCATTCATCTAGCCGCCTACGTGCTCTGGAAACTGAACTGGATCCACCCGTTCGCCGACGGGAACGGCAGGACGTCGCGCGCTGTGTCCTACGTCGTCATGAGCATCAAACTGGACAGTTTGCTGCCAGGCACGCCGACGATTCCGGAGCAGATCGCAGCCGACAAGGGACCGTATTACGACGCGCTGGAGGAGGCCGATTCCCATTGGACCAAGGACGCCATCGACGTGTCGTCGCTTGAGAAGATGCTCGAGTCGATGCTCGCCAAGCAGCTGCTCCATGCCGCCAACGAGGCGGCAGGCCAAAAATAGACCGCGCCGCCTTTCGCTTCACAGCCCCGCTTCGGCGGGGCTTTTTCGTGCGCCATCCACAGGCAGGGTTTTTACGGGAGCCGGAGGTTTTTGCGGTCCGCAATAACCCTCCGCGGCATCGACACGCTTGGGTTTTTACCGGGTTTTTGCAGGGACACTCGACCGCAAAAACCTCCACAGCCAAGAGATTGATATATAAGGTAGAAAAAGAATTTTTTCTGTTATTACAGTTATTACGGGTTCCTGCCTCTCACATTTTTTCTGAGGCCATTTTCCCCCTCGTTTCTGGGGCCACCCGTAAAAACCCCAAAAACCCATTGGGCGCGCTCGGGCTTGCCTGGTGCCACCCGCCCGCTATTCTCCACCCCGCGTATCCCGACCGTGACCGCGGCGACCCCGAGAGAGGCCGCCGTGATGAACCTGCAAGACGTTGCCCGCCAGACGAAGGCGCTGGCGAAGAAAAAGAAGCTCAGCCGCCCGGCGCGCAAGCGCCGGTTGTCGCGCATGAAGATCCGTCAGCGGGTGGCGATGCCGAGCCCGGAGCGCGTGCGCGCCAGGGCGAAGACCGATCGTTTCGAAGTCGATCAAGATCGCGACTGGATCGTGGTCCGGGCCGAGCAGAACCGCGCCGCGCGTTGCGCTCAGATGCTGCGCGAGGCTGGGCTGCCCGTCTTCGAAGCCCGCCAGGAAGAGCGTCTCGTCGCCGAGAACGGCAAGGCCCGCGTCGCTCAGGTTCCGCTGCTGCGCAGGCTCCTGTTCGTCGGCATCGCGGAAGGCGAGGGGCCCGCTGACCTTGCTGCCGTTCAGCACGTGGAGAGTGTCTGGGCGCTCGGCGAGGGCTCCTGGATCTGGACGCCGCGCGAGTGGCTGGCCAGCGCGAGGCCGATCCGTATCGGACCACTCGCGATGCAGAAGTTCGCTGATCACATCACCGGCCACTGTCGGAACGACAAGCTCGTGCCGGACCTGATCAAGGCGCTCTTCTCGGAGGGCGAGACCATTCGCATCTCCGCTGGGCCATTCGCCGCCTGCACCGGAGTGATTGAGCGGATCGATGCCGCTCGCGGTCGCTACACCGTCGTCGCCGACATCTTTGGGCGGGCAACTCCTGTGGAACTTGCAGAAGATCAGTTGGAAGCCGCTTGACGGATTCGTTTGATGCTGCATCTAGTCGGTCAGGTTATCTGGAGCGTGCGCGTCCTAGACCGCCCCGACTGCCCGCAATGCGGGATGTGTCCTTCAGACCCGGCCCACGGCATCACCGAGGCAGTAGGAGAAATGCGCCGCGAGCGATCAGCCGCTCCAGGGCTTTTTGCATTAATTGGCGGGGAAGTCTTCGCGCTCGTAGATTGCCCTGACGTCATCGTAGGCCGTGATCGGCGGCTTGCCATCAGGGAGGATGATGTTGACTGACCGCCTCGGCGAGCCCCGCCATTCATCCATGATCATCAGGACGGCATCCTTCAGACTACAATCCCGTTTGCCGCTCGACGCTGCAGTGTCTTTGGATGACGTAGTGGCGTCTTCATTCCAGATGACGGTGACGATCTCGTCGTAATCAACGGGCTCCAACTGCCCCTCCTTCGATTTGGCCGGGCCTCATGCCCGCACTTGAGGCCGAGCATAGGTCAGGCAGGCGGCTCCGAGGACGGCATGTAGACCCCGAGCTGAGCCGGCTTCTTTGATCAGAATCTGCCCAGCGCACTTAACTGCCCGAAAAATCTGGCAAGATCTCTGTCTCGACGATCTTCTTCGCGGCTTTCACGTGGCTCGCTTGTGACCGCTCCAACTCGTGCTTTGCTGAGGAGACGATTTCTCGCGCCTCGGTTTGCGAAAGCACACCCTTCGCCGCAAGGTCTTTGATCAGCGCCACTGTGAGGGCCGCGGCCGCAAGCCCGTAAGCCTGCGGATTGTGCTTACAGTCGCTCCAGTCCATGCCGGCTTCTCCTCTTAGTTTCGGCGAGACGAGACCTTTTCGGGGCCGTTGTACGGGACTAGCCCGTTGCCCGGAGGCGCCAATGTTCGACCCGCATTCTCAGGCAGCTCCGCTGCGGCTCGCTCATCAGATGCCGATGCTGGCTGCCCCGGCCTCTGCGGCTTGATGAGCGGTAGCGCCGGCGCGCAGAGCGTGGGCAATCGCAGTGGATGCGGTGTCAACAGCCTGAGATCGCTTGTCGCCATAGTTGTAGCTGTTGTTACCACCTCCGCCGAGCCGGGCGTGGTAGCTATCCGGGTATCTGGCGTTCATCCGTCCCTTCAGCATCGCGGAAGCGGCGTTGTAGTCTTCCTCGAAGTTCCGCCTATAGTAGACCATCGGGCCCGATGACTGCCCCCTCTCGGCGTTGTCGGCCAGTCTGCGGCCCTTCCGATCAGCTTGAGCACCGAATATCAGCCATTTCAGATTGGCCATCAGATAGGAAAAGGCTGTCATTTCGCGCACTCGATCGGCCGACATCGCAGAATTGCTGCAGTCCGACTACCACACTTCTTGCTGATACGGTCCGAAATAAATAGCGAGGCTCGTGCCCTTGGCCCACCCCCGCCTCTCCGACCTCCTCATCCTCTCCATCTGCGCCTGGGAAATCTGGGCCCTCGCTGTGATCGAGATGCCGGGTGCGGTGATGCGGGAGATGGGGCTGTGCTGACTCTGGATCTGAGCGCGTTGGAGCGCGCGGCCCAGAGTGTAGGCGCATCTGCCGATCAGATGCCATTCGCAATCAGCCGCACGTTGAACCAAGCCGTGCTGAGGACACGGGATCGCCTCGCGGACGAGACCTGGCCGTCTCACGTCAAGGTGCGGAACAGGGCCTTCATCAAGGCCGCTCTTCGCCAGCCTGAGTTCTCGAAGAAGACCGATCTGCGCGTCGCCCTCGTGGACCGCATCGGCAGGGCAACGCTGAACCTGCACGACAAGGGTGGCGTGAAGCGGGCTCAGTCCGGCCGCTTCGCCATCCCGACCTCGCGGGTGCGACGCGGCTCGAAGGGTGTGGTCGCCAGCCAGCGACCCGGCAACCTCAAGCGCAAGGTCGTGAAGGACGGCCTCATCTTCCAGGCCGTCGGCAAGGGCAAGACCCAGAGGCTGCAACTGATGTTCAAGCTGCAAGCCGCGACGCGTGTGAAGGCCGACGTCCCCTTCCGGCGCGACTTCGCCCGCTTCATGCAGGAAGAGATGCGGCGCGAGCTACCCAAGGCGGTGGCGCAAGCCATGCGGACGAGGCGGTAGAGTTGCCGAAGCCGATTCCCAGGAGCGCCCTGCAGCTCCGACGCGTCATCAAGGGTCACCCATCACCCGGCGGCCAAGGACTGCCCGGACGATGCTACGTGATGGGTGCTTAATGGGTAAATCCATTCAGCCGCGTCGTGTCCGGCAGCCGGCTCTCGTCGATCAGAGCGCCCGTCAAGTCGAAGACGCCTTCCCAGCCGGCCTGCTCGGTTCGAACGGTCACCCGGGATTTGCCCTCGTCTGCACCGATCCCCGAAACAACACGGCAGACGACGAGGCCAAGCTCGTCCAGTCGGCGCAGTTCAGTCGCATCGGTGCCGAGCTTCGCTGCAAGCTCGTGTGGGTCGACAATCCATTTGTCGTGAAGGTCAAATTTCAGGCGCATCGCCATGCCCTCCCTCAGCTCGACAGCAGAGACGGGCTGAGACTGACCGTATCACCCTTTGATCTTGAGGAGTCGGAAAGTTACTTGCTCAAGGAGCGCGCCCATGACGCCGACTGAGCGCGCAGCCCTGGAGGATGCCCGCGCGGCCTGCCTCGCCAGCGCCGAGGCGATCGCGGCTGTGCTGGCAGGGGCTGAGCCCTTAGCTGCGCGTCCCGGCAGAGACCCCTTCGTCCGGCTCAAGGTCATTGCCTCGGCTTGGGGAATCACCGAGGGCGGCGTCTACAAGCAGCTCCCGCGATTGCGGCGCGAGAACCCTGAGTGGGTTTAACGTCGCGGCAAGCGCTGGCGGCTGCACGAGGATCTGATGCGGTGAGCGCCTTCGCTTCAGTTCAGGCCGCCTGCGCATCCTCAATGTCGAAGAGGACCCCTCGTCCACTGAGCACGTCGGCGATGCGCGCCTTCATCTCGGACGTGAGATCAGCGACTCGCATGTGGACTGTGCTGCTTCGGGGAGTGCCCGTCACCCACATCCGATACTGCAGCCCTTCACCTCGAAGCGGCGCGAGATGACGCTCGGCAGTATCCTGGATGAGGACGTTGTTCAGGGTGATCAGCTTCTCATACACCGGCGGGACCTCTCAATCGACCTAGGTCAACGGACCGGGCGGAGAACCGTGCCTGCGACAAGTGCGTGGCATGGAGCTCTGAGAGGTGCAGCGGGAGGCGACGTGGTGAGCGCGCTCGCCTTGATCTGCACGTCAGGACAGGAAAGGCTGAGCGAGCAACGTCAGCATGCAGGCAAGTGCCAAGCTGAAGCTGGTGTGCGCAAAGGAGATGAGGGGATCGCGGTCGCGGACATGTCCGATGCTTCGGAGATCGCCGACCTTGGCCATAGCGTGTCTCCAATCGCCGAAAGCTGTCATCGCGACCACATCGGCGAATCACCTCCTAGCCTACGAGCCGGATGCTTCGGATCGCAAGCTATTTGCCGATTGGATGTTCGCCGGGTCCTTCCTGGGTGGGGGAGGTGTCGAGGGTCCGCCCGAGTTCGGGACATGTGTAGCGTTCGGGTTCCAAAACCCCGTAACAGGTAACGGGTAACAGGTAACGGGCATGGCGGCGGAGGTAACGCAGGCCGAGTTCGCCCGTTTGCGAGGCGTCTCGCGCAAGACGGTGACGGAGTGGAAGGCCAAGGGCCTGCTCTCCATGACCCCCGCGGGGCTGGTGAAGGTCGAGGAGTCGGAATGGCTTCTCGCCGACCGACCTCAGAACTATCGGGGCGGCGCCACCAACCGAGGCGCGCGCGCTGAAGCCCCATCAGCTAAGCCCGCCGCCGCGAGGCCGGCGCCCGTTGAGGCGGCGACCGGTGACGCGCAGGCCGTGGAAGCATCGGAGATCCTGACCCAGTCGCCCGCGCAGATCGCCGAGGCGCTGGGCTGGACAACCGCCGAGGCGCAGCGGGTCAAAGAGATCTACCTCGCGCTGCTGCGGCGCCAGGAATACGAGGTCGAGCAAGGCAAGCTCGTGCAGATCGAGGCCGTGGCCGCTCAGGTCGAGCGAGAGTACGCGGTGGTGCGAGAGCGGCTGCTGGCGATCCCGGGCAAGCTGGCCTCGAAGCTGGTCGGACTGGATCGGGCTGAGATCGACGCCGCGCTCCTCGCCGAGGTCTCCGAGGCGTTGAATGAACTGCATGACCCCGGCGACGGCGCTGGCGGGATGGGCGGCGCTCGCTGACCGCCTCGCCCGAGCGCGAAACGCCCTCAAGCCGCCTCCGCGGCTCAACCTAATCGAATGGGCGGACGAGTACCGGTACGTCAGCCTCTCGTCATCGCCCGGCAAGTGGCAGACGCGCTCGCAGCCGGTCGCCTATGGCCCGATGCGAGCCGTGACGGAGAGCGACACGCACAAGGTCACGGTGATGGCCGGCACGCAGGTCGTGAAAAGCGAGCTGCTGAAGAACGTCGCCTACTACTACATCCACCAGGAGCCATCGCCGATCCTGTTCGTGCAGCCCTCGCAGGGCGCTGCGGCCTCGTTCTCCAAGGAGCGCTTCGCGCCCGACGTGCGGCGGATGCCGGAGCTTCAGGCGATCATCGAGGCGCCAAAGGCTCGAGACAGCGACAACACGATCACGCACAAGGAGTACCCGGGCGGCCCCCTCGACTTCGTCGGAGCTAACTCGCCGACTGATCTCGCCAGCCGTCCGAAGCGGATCATCCTGTGCGACGAGATCGACAAATACCCGCCGAGCGCCGGCCCCGAAGGCGACCCGCTCGTCCTCGCTGAGGAGCGGGCCTCGACCTACGAGGATCTGGGCCTCGCGAAGTTCGTCCGGGTCTGCTCGCCAACGGAGGAGGGCACGTCTCGCATCGGGCGAGAGTACGAGGCCAGCGATCAGCGTCGTTGCTTCGTCGCGTGCCCACACTGCGACCATGCCCAGACGCTGACCTGGGCCAAGGTCAAGTGGGAGAAGGTGCTGGAGGACGGCACCGTCACGATCGACGTGCCGGAGGGCGCCAGCGTTCGCGAGCACCGACCGGAGACGGCCGGCATCGCCTGCGAGGATTGCGGGGTCATCTGGACCGAGCGCGACCGTCTCAGGGCGCTGCAGGCTCTGGAGCACGCACCGGACTACGGATGGCGCCAGACCCGCCGTTTCGTCTGCTGCGAGGTGCGGCAGGAGCCGAGGAACTGGGACGATCGCGGGCGAGCCCGCTGCGAGGTCTGCGAAGCACCGGCCCGGTACGACGGGCACGCCGGGTTCGCGATCTCGAAGCTCTACTCGGCGCGCCACAAGCTCTCCCGGGTGGTGCGCGAGTTTCTGTCCGCGGTCGGCGACCCGGAGCTACTGAAGAAGTTCACGAACACGGCGCTGGCCGAGTTGTGGCGACCCGCCGGGATCGAGGCCTTGGACGGATCACGCCTGATCGAGCGCGCCGAATCCTACGGGCCGCAGGACTTGCCCGAGGCGGTTCGCGCCATCACCGGCTTCGCCGACGTGCAGGGTGACCGTCTAGAGGTCCAGCTGGTCGGGTGGGGCGACGATGAAGAAGCCTGGCCCTTCCTCTACGAGATCATCCCATTCGACCCGGCCCAGCCGCAGGCTTGGCGCGAGTTGGACCGAATCCGACTTGATGCCTACCGGACCCGCGACGGGCGAACCCTTCGCGTTGCGGCCCTCGGCGTCGACGTCGGTGGCCATCACGGAGCTCAGGTCTACGCCTACTGCCGGCCTCGCCGGAATCAACGCGTCTTCGCGACCATAGGCTCGGCCGGCAAGCGACCTCTGTGGCCGCTGCGTGCCTCGAAGTCGAAGACGAACGAGCGCTTCTGGATGCTCGGCGTCGATGCCGGCAAGGACGCAGTCTACGGCCGCCTGAAGATCGAACCGCCCGAGGTTGATCAGCGAAAGCCCGGCTTCATCCACTTCCCGGCTGAGCCTGGCTTCGGGGTCGACTACTTCGCCGGCCTCACAGTTGAGCGCCGAGAGACGCGACGCCGGATGGGCCAGCCCTACACCGTGTGGGTCTGCCCGTCGGGCAAGCGCAACGAGCCCCTGGATACGCTGGTCGGGGCGATGGCGGTTCGGAAGAGTCTCCCGCGCCGGCTGGAGCAGACGTTGCAGTACGACACCCGGGCGCACGCTACGGCCGACGAGCCCGATATCGAAGCGGATGCGACCGCCGAGGTCGTGCCCGCACCGCAGCCGCAGGCGCCATCGGTCAGTGTGGCCCGACATCCGAGCCGGCCGCGTGTGATCACCGCTTCGGACCCATACCTCTGACCGCAGGACACGCGATGGCTGATACGGTCACTGATCAGCCGCCTTACACGCTGACGACCGCCCCCGTGGTTGTTTTACGAGTCTGGCTCGCAGAAGCCGAATTGGCCATGCACCAGCTGATGATCGGCAAGAAGGCGGTCTCGACCTCGTATGAGGGCAAGAGCGCGTCGTTCACGCAGGCCAACCGCGACGACCTCGCGAACTGGATCAACCTGCTGAAGGGTCGGATCGCGGGTCTCGACGGCACGCCGTTCGCTCGCCGCCGACCGATTCACCTGAGCTTCTGATGACGGCGTCCAGCATCCCCTGGGTGCATCGCGAGCGCCCCGGCCTCGGCGGGGGTGTCACGGTGCGCCGAACCGCCATGTCGGCCGTGGCTGAGGTCGAGACGGCGCATCACGCCGCCTCGCTCGCGGCGCGCGACATGGCGACCTGGAGCAACTTCCGGATCTCGCCGGATGCGGCTCTGCTGCCCGAGCTCGACACGATCGCGGCGCGGGTCGACGATCTCACCCGCAACAACGGCATCGCGGCGGGCGCCGAGCGGACCTTCGTCGACAACGTCATCGGGCCCCGGGTCCGCTGCAAGCCGAACCCGGATCGCATCGCTCTCGGCCGATCCGCGGAATGGGTCGCGGAGTGGTCGCAGCAGGTCGAGAGCCTGTTCGGTTCGTACTTCGACACCGACTGGTTCGACGCTGGCCTGCGGTATAACGGGCACGTCTCCACGCGCCTCCTCGCCCGCACGATCGCGGCGACGGGCGAGGGCCTGGCGCTGCCGCTCTACACCAAGCGGAACGGCTCGCGCTGGAACACCTGCATCCAGCTCGTCGACCCGGCCCGCCTGTCGAACCCGAACGGCAGCGCCGACACGTCGACCCTGCGTGGCGGCGTCGAGATCGACGCGGTCACCACCGCGGCCGTGGCCTACCACATCCGCAAGAGCCATCCCGGCGACGCCTTCAGCCTTCGCTCCGCCTTCTCGGCCGGGGCGTGGGAGCGGATCCCGGCCTATCAGGCGTTCGGCCGCCGTCGCGTCATCCACGTCTACGAGAGCGAGCGCGTCGGGCAGACCAGAGGCAAGTCGATCGTCGCGGCCGTCGCGCGTCAGTTCAAGATGCTCGACAAGTACGCGGTGGAGCAGGTCCGCCTTGCGGTCTTGAACTCCCTCGTGTTCGGCGCGCTGGAGACGCCGCTCGACCAGCAATCCATCGTTGAGATGATGGGCGGTGCCGGTGCCGACGGGCTCGACGATCCGAGCGCAGCCTTCGCCGCCTATCAGAGCGCGATCAACGAGTGGCGCGTCCAGATGCGAGGCGGCGCCATCATCCCGATGCCGCCGGGCACCAACCTGAAGCCGTTCGCGCCGAACAACCAGAACGCGGCGAGCTTCGAGCAGTTCTTCCGGACCGTGCTGAAGCAGGTCGGTGCCGGCCTCAACATCGGCTACGAGCTGACCAGTAAGGACTTCTCGCAGTCCAACTACTCGTCGGCGCGCGCGGCTCTGCTTGAGGCGTGGCGCTACTTCCTGTCGGTGCGCCAGTTCCTCGTCGACCACTGGCTCGATCCGATCTTCGACCTCTGGTTCGAGGAAGCGGTTCAGCGGGGACTGATCCCGGACTGCACACCCGACGACTACTATCCGAACCAGCGGGCCTGGACGCGCTGCAACTGGACCTTCGCGGGCCGCGGCTGGGTCGATCCGCTGAAGGAAGCGCTCGCCGCCAAGGCGCGCATGGACGGCAACATCTCGACCATGGCCGACGAGTGCGCCGAGCAGGGCAGGGACTGGCGCGAGCAGCTTGAGCAGATGGCTCGCGAGAACGCGCTGGCCGACGAACTCGGCCTGCCGCGCCCTCACGTCGCCAACCCGCGCATCGCGGCGGCCGAGATCGCCGCCGACACCAAGCTCGCAGTCGCGGGCAACGACTGACAGCGAGGAAGCATGTCGAACCCGCTGCTGGCGCGCTTCGCGTCACGGCCCTCTCTCGTCGCGCCCGAGATGCGCGAGTGGTTCGAGGGGTGTCTCACTGCCGCTGCCTCGCATCCGCGCGCGGCCGAGATGCTGGAGGCGAACGCCTACGCCGACGACGGCTTCTGGCCGGCGCCGGACGACTGGCGCGCGGCCTATCGGCCCTATGTCGTTCGAGACGGTGTGCTGCAGATCCCCGTGAAGGGCGTGCTGCTGCACGACTTCTCCTTCGCGCTCGGCGGCTGGGCCACGGGCTACGTCTACATCCAGCGCGCCTTCGACCGCGGGCTGGCCGACCCGACCGTGCGCGGCATCGCCCTCGTCTGCGATAGCCCGGGCGGACACGTGGCCGGCAACTTCGATCTCGTCGACCGCATGTTCGCGGCGCGCGGCACGAAGCCGATCCGAGCCTTCGCGCACGAGGCCGCCTACTCGGCCGCCTACTCCATCGCTTCCGCGGCGGATCAGATCGTGGTGTCCCGCACCGGCGGTGTCGGTTCGATCGGCGTCGTCGCCGCGCACTACGACGTGTCCGGCGCCATGGAGCAGGCCGGGGTGAAGGTCACTTTCATCTACGCCGGCCGGCACAAGGTCAATGGCAACGCCTTCGAGGCGCTGCCCAACGACGTGAAGGCTCGATTCCAGGCTCGCATCGACGAGCTCTACGGGACCTTCGTCACCACCGTTGCCCGCAACCGCGGGCTGAACGAGCAGGCGGTCCGGGACACTGAAGCGCTCTGCTTCACCGCGACCGAGGCCGTGTCGAACAAGCTGGCTGACAGCACCGACACGCTCGACGATGCCGTCGCCGCATTCGCGGCCGACTGCAATCCCTCCCAGGAAGAGGACGAAAACGACATGATCACTCCGGAGGCCCACGAGGCAGCCGTCGCCGCCGCGCGCGCCGACGGGGAGACCGCTGGTCGCAAGGCCGGCGATGCGGACGCCAAGGCTCGGATCAAGGCGATCCAGGGCAGCGAGGAGGCCAAGGGCCGGCAGGCTCAGGCCACGCACCTCGCCATGGAAACCGACATGACGGCGGAGTCTGCGATCGCTCTGCTCGCGACGCTGCCGAAGGCCGAGGGCGCGAAGCCCGGCAACCGCTTCGAGGAAGCGATGGCCGCGGCCGGCAACCCGCAGGTCGGGCTGGAGCCCGCCGCCAACCAGGACGACGGCGTCGCCTACGCTGACGCCTACTTCGCCGCCAAGCGCCAGAAGAGGAGCGCCTGACCATGCTCGCGAGCTTCACCCAGGAGGCGACCTTCACGGCCGACGACGGCCTCGTCCTCAGCGAGACGGTTTCCCGCCAGATCACCCTGGTCTCCGGTCAGAACCTCAAGCGGGGTTCCGTGCTCGGCAAGATCACCACGGGCGGCAAGTACACCCTCGCGCTGTCGGCTTCGTCCGATGGCTCGCAGGTCCCGGCCGTCATCCTCGCCGAGGACTGCAACGCCAGCGCCGGCGATAAGGTCACCGTGGCCTACTTCGCCGGCACCTTCGACGAGAACGCCTGCACCTACGGGATCGGCGTCACGCCCGCCACGGCTCGCGAGCCGCTGCGCGACGTCAGCATCCTGCTTCAGTCCAGCATCACGAGGTAAGCGCCGATGGATCTCTACTCGCCCGCGGTGCTCGGCCGCGTCGTCGACGACCTGCGCGACGCGCCGGAAGTCGGCTCCTTCCTCGTCAGCACCTTCTTCCCGGAGCAGTCGATCTCCCGCGAGGAGGCCGTCTACTTCGACGTGCTGACCGGCAAGCCCCGACTTGCCCCGTTCTGCTCGCCGCTGGTCGAGGGCCAGATCGTCGAGTCGCTCGGCTACAAGACGAACAGCTTCACGCCGGCCTACGTGAAGGACAAGCGCGTGCTGGAGGACGGCAAGTCCATCCGCCGCCGTCCCGGCATGCCGATCTCTGCCGGACTCGACCCGCTGGCCATCCGCCTGATGACCATCGAGACCGAGACCGAAGATCAGATCCGCATGGTCCGCCGTCGCATGGAGTGGATGGCGGCGTCTGCGCTCCTGACCGGCACCATCACGGTGACGGGCGAGAAGTACCCGACCACCGTCGTGAACTTCGGCCGCGATCCGTCGCTGACGGTGACCCTCACCGGCGGCGACGCCTGGGATCAGACGACGGCGACCCCGCTCGACGATCTGGAGGAGTGGTCCGGCCTGATGCGCAATGCGTCGGGTGCCACGCCGATCGACGTCGTCATGGCGCAGGACGTCTGGAAAGCGTTCCGCGGCAACGCGCAGGTCCGCGAGCTTCTGGAGTACGATCGCGGCTCGCCGAGCACCACGATCGACCTGGCGCCGGGCTCCTACAAGTACGGCGCGACCTACGCCGGCAACGTAGGTGCCTACCGGATCTGGATCTACTCCGACTCCTACGTGGACGCCTCTGGCACCACGCAGAAGTACGTGCCCGACGGCTATCTGCTGATGGTCTCGGATCGCCTCGAAGGCGTGCAGCACTTCGGTGGCATCAAGGACGAGAGCGCGGGCTTCCAAGTCACGGACTACTACCAGAAGTCCTGGACCCAGCCCGACCCGGCCGTGCGCTTCCTGATGCTGCAGTCGGCACCGCTCGTGGTCCCGTACCGCGTCAACGCCAGCCTCTCAGTGAAGGTGAAGTGACCATGAAGATGATCGCGATCCAGACCGTGAAGGCGGATGGGAAGTACGTGGCGCCGGGCGGCGAGTTCGATGTCGCGGACAAGCAGGCCAAGGCCCTGATCGCGTCGGGCGCCGCGCGCGAGAAGGGCAAGGCCGACGAGAGCGAGACCAAGGTCGTGCCCGTCGCTGAGAACACCGCGCCCAAGGGGCCGGCCTCCGGCGCTACCGAGGCCCCCAACCCGCAGGCCGTCGCCGACGCCGCCCGCGGCCGGCCGACCCGCTGATCAGCCATGGCGGTCGACTTCGATGACGTTCTGGCAGCGTGTCAGGACGACTACGGCGTTGCCGCCATGGTCACGCCGGTGCGGACCGCGCCCGGTATGGCAGCCTTCCCGGTGCGCGGGATCTACGCGCTGAAAGGCGCGGACTTCGCTGATGGCGACGGGCAGGTCCTGCGCATGGACAACTACACCTTCGACGTGCGGATCTCTGAACTGCCCATGCAGGTCCAGCGCGGAGACAAGGTCTCGAACATCGCCCTGCCATTCCTCGCCGGCCTCGTCTTCACGATCGAGGATACCGGCGATGATGGCTTCGGTAAGCAGGCCTGGATCCTGAAGGCCGAGAACATCCGGACGCAGGGCAGTGGCCCGTGACCCCTGAGGCCATCGAGGTCCGTGACCTCGCCTACGCGCGGATCTGCGCGCTCGGGATCTTCAAGACCACGCGCGACGGCATCGTGGAGCAGTTGGAGCCGGCGGACCAGCTTCCGGCCGTCACCGTGTTCGTGAGCCGCGAACGGCTGGCGCCGGACGGCGACGCCAACACCGGCATGCCGAAGTTCGTGAACACGCTGACGCTCGGCGTACTGATCACCGTCGACCACGGCGATAAGCGCGAACTGGAGCCGACGCTGAACCGCTACGCCACCGCGGTCACGACGCTGCTCCTCACCGACATCGATTTCCAGAACGAGATCGAAGCGGTCACCGACATCGACCAGACCCAGCGGTTTCCGGCGGACGGCGAGACCTACTACGCCGAAGCGCGCCTGGAATTCACGATCCAGTTCCGCTCGCAATGGCCGCCGGCGATCATCGACGATCTCCGCCAGATCATCCTGACCACGCGCCCGGCGCCGGCCGACGACGACACCCCGGCCGTGACGACGCGCATCGATCTCCCCGGCCCTTAGGCCGCCCTTCCTGGAGCACTGCAATGGCCAACATCGGCGTGAAGCCCGTGCGCAAGGGCATGGCCCTGACGCACCCGCTGGACGGCCCGCTCGCCGACGACGGCGGGCTGTGGCGCGACGACCAGTTCACCCTGCGCCGTCTGCGGGACGGCGACATCAAGCGCGTCGAGACCGACGAGGCCGACGCGCATCCCGCTCGCTCCGCGGCCCCCGCCGCTTCCAAGGGGAAGGAGTAAGCCGCTGTGAGCTTCATCCAGACCATCCCGCCGAACTACAAAGTGCCGCTCGTCGGCATCGAGGTCGACCCGAGCCAGGCCGGCACGCCGGTCCAGAACCTCGAGGCGCTGCTCGTCGGCTACAAGATCGCCGCCGGGACCGCGGTGGCCGATGTGCCGATCGCGGTCGGCAACGTGCAGGCCGCGAAGACCTTCTTCGGTGACGGCTCGCCCCTCGCCCGTGCCTTCGAGAAGTACTTCACGGTCGATCAGGGCACACCGATCGTCTGCCTGCCGATCACGCCGCCGGCCGCCGGTGTTGCCGCGACGGGCACGCTGACTCTCGCCGCCTCGTCGGTCGTCGCCGGCACGCTGGCGCTGTACGTCGCGGGTCAGAAGGTCTCGGTGTCGATCGCGACCGCGGACACCGCGGCGCAGGTCGCGACGAAGGTGGCCGCCGCGATCACGGCCGCGACCAGCCTGCCGCTGACCGCCACGGCCTCGACGAACACGGTGGCGCTCACCGCGAAGTGGAAGGGCCTGACCGGCAACGAGATCCGGATCGAGGACTCGATCCTCGGTGTGAACGGCGGCGAGGTGCTGCCGGCTGGCCTCACCATCACCTACCCAGCGAACAACGTGCTGTCGGGCGGCACCGGCGTGCCGGACTGGACGGCCGGCATCGCAAACCTCGGGGACGAGCCCTACGAGTGGGTCTCGATGCCGTTCACCGACACTGGCTCGCTCTCGGCCTGGGACCTCGAGTACGGCTTCACCGACTCCGGTCGCTGGGGTTGGATGCGCCAGACCTACGGCAGCGTGTTCTCGGCCCGCAAAGACACGTACTCGGGCCACGCGGCCTGGGGCGCGACCTACAACTCGCCCGTGATCTCGGTGCTGGAGGACGAACTCACCTCGCCCTCGCCGACCTGGGAGACCGCCGCGATCTACACTGCGCGCGCCGCGAAATCGCTCGGCGCCGATCCGGCCCTGCCGCTGCACACCCTCGAACTGACCGGCCACATCCCGGCCCCGCGCCAAGACCGGTTCAATCACTCCGAGCTGAACGCGCTGGCGCAGGTCGGGCTCGCCATCAAGGGCGCGCTGGCTGGCAACGTCTCGACGATCCTGCGCGAGCAGACGCAGTACCAGAAGAACGTCTTCGGCCGGCCTGACAACGCCTACGAGCTTGTCACCACGCTCGCGACGCTGGCCACGATCTTCCGGCGGCTGCGGCAGGGCGTCGAGCAGAAGTTCGGGCGCTGTAAGCTCGCCAACGACGGCACGCGCTTCGGCCCGGGGCAAGTCATCGCGACGCCGAAGAATATCAAGGCCGAGCTCGTCGCCCTGTACCGGCAGATGGAATACGACGGCCTCGTCGAGAACGGCGACGCCTTCATCAAGGCCCTGATCGTGCAGCGCTCGACCACCGAGCCGACCACGGTCGAGGTGCTGTTCCCACCGGACATCATTAATTCTCTGCGCAGATTCAATGTTCGAGCGCAGTTCCGCCTCCAGTTCGCCACCGCCGTCTAAGGAGCCGCCACCATGGCACGTATTGCAGGTGTCGCCTTCTGGGCGGTCGACGGGCGGCAGATGGCCGTGAAGGGCAACTTCACGGTCTCGCCTACCATGTACGAGCGGGCCGGCATCGCCGGCCAAGACCGGATCCACGGCTACTCGGAGAACCCGGTCGTTCCCTTCGTCCAGGGCGACGTCTCGCTGCAGCCCGGCACGTCGGTCAACGATGTCGACGCGGTGGTGGACGCCACCATCACGGCCGAACTCGCGGACGGTCGGGTCTACGTGCTGCGCAACGCGTGGCGCGCGGGCCGGTCCGAGATCAACTCGAAGGACGGCCAGTATCAGGTCCGCTTCGAGGGCGAGTCGTGTGAGGAACTGCTCTGATGGCTGACGAGACCCCGAAGCCGGCCGGCACCGTCACCGTTTCGCTTTCGCAGGCGATCCCCGCGAACGGGCAGGAGGTCAGCGAGCTGACGTTCCGGAAGCCAACCGCCATGGACATTATCGAGGTGGGCGGCAACCCGGTCCGCATCGACATGAACCACTCGGATCCGGCCTCGACGATCGACTTCGACGGGCGCCGGATGAGCGCGATGATGTCCCGGCTGGCCGCGGTGCCGCCGTCGGCGATCGCCCGCATGGACACGAACGACTGGGCCGCCTGCGCCTGGAAGCTCTCGGATTTTTTTCTGCCGGTGCAGCGGACGGCCTGATCCGAGCCTGTCTCAGGCTGGCGATCATCTACCGCTGCGACCCGGTCGCGATGTTCGAGCGCTCCCCTGAGGTCATCGCGACGCTGGTCGAGCATACCCCTGAGATCCTGGAAGAGATGAGCGAGGCAGGGCTGTATGGCCGATGATTCCCTGCGCCTCCAGGCGGAGGTGGTCGACAAATTCTCGGCCCCGCTCCGCGCGCTCCAGAACCAGCTACGCGGGATCCAGTCCGGGCCCGGCGTCAAAGGGCTTAAGGCCGACTTCGACGCTGCGGCCGCGGCAGCGCAGACCGTCGGCACCGCCGTCCGAACCGTCGTTGCGCCGGCGATCGCGGCGGTCGGCGTGGCCGGTGTCGGCATCGGCGCGGCCCTGGCAACCGCGGCGCAGGCTCTCCGCGGCTTCTCGACGGAGACCTCGAACTTCTCGCTGATGTCGCGAGAGGTTGGCGTCTCGGCCGAGCGACTGCGCGCCCTGCAGTCGATCGGGTCCAAGTTCAACCTCGATGCCAATGAGATGTCGGGGGGCGTGCGGACGTTCGCTCAGAACCTCGACCAGATCCGCCGCCGCACCGGCGAGACCTACAACTACCTCTCGGCCCAAGCGCAGCGCTCCAGCGGCATGCGCGAGGCCCTCCAGGGCATCATGGGCTCGCGCTCGACTGAGGAGGCGCTAGGCCGCTCGCTCGATCTTCTGTCCCGCATCGAAGATCCGATGCGGCGCGCCGAGGTCGCGATGCAGCTGTTCGGGTCGCGCTCGTTCGCGATCCTCGGCTCCGAAGGACCGGCCGCGCTCCGGCGCTACGTGCAAGAAGCAGAGCGGGATCTCGGCAAGTTGCCGCGCTCGGCCGAGGACACCGCGCTCGCCTTCGAACGCAATCTGACCCGCTTCCGCGACTCGCTGCGCGGCCTGCGCGACGAGATCGGTGTTCAGGCGCTGCCGGCGTTGCGCGACTTCACTACCGGCGTCCGTGACTTCATCAACGCGAACCGAGAGGAGATCGGCACCGGGGTCGCAACGGGGTTGCGCGAGCTCGCCCAGGCCGCACGCGATTTTCCGTACAAGGATGTCGGCGACGGCCTGATGTGGTTCTTCCGGGAGACCGGAACCGCTGCCAAGAGCTTCGCCGAGGGCATCAAGGCGGCGAAGGAGGCGATCGACCTCTTCCGCGACGGCAAGATCATCGAGGGCCTGAAGCGGCTCGACGGCGCCACCGACATGGGGCTCGGCCGCCGGAGCGGCGCGCCGGCCTCCCGTGCGCCCTCCGCGCTGGATGAAGCGCTCGATGCGCAGATCCGTGGCCAGAGCGCCGGTGGGGCGAAGGCGTCTGATCTCGAAGCCCGGTTGCAGGCGGCCCAGAAGGATCTCGACTACCAGCAGCGCCGCTTTCCGGTGCGCGACGAGACTGCGATCCGGAACCTGAACCGCGAGATCGGGCAGCTGACCGAGGAGTTGCGCAAGCTCCGTGAGAACGGCGGCGCCACGGTCCAGCAGCAGTCCTTCAACGATGCCGTGCCGTTCGGCGGCGCGCGCATCTTGCGGGCGTCGCTGGGAGGTGGCGGGTTCGGCGGCGGTGCAGGCTTCGGTGGATCGGCCGGCGGCTTCGGGCGCCCAGGCGGTTTGCCTCCCACGGTCGGAGGGGGCTCGGACGCAGGCGAGCGACTGCGGCAGGGCAGCGGAAGCCCAGATACCGGCCGTCGGCTCAAAAGCGAGGGGGGAGTGCCCGCTGGCGTGAATGCGCGGGCAATGCGGGCCATGGGCCGCCTCATCGGCCACGGATGGAAGCCTGAGGCTGCTGCAAGTGCCATCGGTCAGGCGATGGAGGAGAGCAGCGTCAGATCAGACGGGCCGCTCGGCGATACTGCCCGCTTCGGCTTCGGCGATGACGCGGCGCACGGCATGTTCCAGTGGCGTGCAGAGCGCTTCAGGGCTCTGAAGGCTTTTGCAGCCAAGCGGGGCAAGGCTTGGACCGATTTCGATACGCAGGTCGACTTCTTCAACGAGGAAACATCGCGCCGACGGAACCCTGCCGAGCGCAACTGGCGCAACGAGACTGATCTCGGTCGCGGCAACCTGATCGGCCGGTCGTTTGAGGGCTACAGCGGCCCGCTTCAGCCGCAACGCGAAGCTCACGCGCGCCGCTTCCTTCGTGAGTGGAATCGCGGTGCATACAGCATCCCGCGTGAAGAGGTTGCGACGGGTGCCGACGGCCAGGGCTTCGACGCCTCGCGCCGCTTCCTCGGCAACAAGACCGAACCGGGCGACCTCCGGATGAGCTACGACCGCAGCGCCGACATCCTGCGGCGCGCGGTTCGCGACGGTATGGTCGGCAAGAACACGCAAGCCATCACGGGTGACTTCGGCATCAAAATCGACTCGACAGGCGCTCCGGGCGTGAAGGTGAAGGCGCCGACCAACGATCTCTTCAACCGCGTTGAGTTGCGGCGCGGTCGGTCGATGGCGTTGGCTAGTGAGGACGCTTGAACGGTCAGAGTTTCGGTGGGGTTAGATCATTAAAATAAATCGAACCCGCCTTGCACTTGTGCCAAGTCTTGTCACCTTCAATCTGTCCCTTTTTGCCCCAGCAATAACCTTCCTGCGCCAGTCGGCCCACAAGCCTATCTCGCCAAGCGCATCCTTCTTGGATCTTCAGTTCGTCTGTTGACCCGCGACAGATCAATGTCGCCTGAGCTTCTGCCTTGAGCAGCTGCTCGACTGATGGCCGCGGCTCAGCGTGTGCTGAGGCGATGAATGCGATGGAAAGGCCGATGGCGGAAAAAGTGATGCGCATGCGCAGAATGTATGCAGTGCGACGGAAGCGTCTAGATGGCTGATAGCCCCTGGCGCGCCCGCCTCCGCCCGGCCTCGTTCCGCGGCGCCGAGTTTCACGTCGAGGTCGGTACCCGCGCCGGCGGTCGGCGCGTTGCCCTGCACGAGTTTGCGAAGCGCGACGATCCCTACGCCGAGGACATGGGTCGCCGTGCGATCCGCAACGCGGTGACGGCCTACCTCGTCGGTCCCGACTATCTCGACGACCGCGACATCCTGATCGAATCGCTCGACGCCGAAGGGCCCGGGCTCCTGATCCACCCAACGCTCGGCGAGTTCGATGTCGTCTGCGACGGCTTCAACGCCATCGAGCGGCGCGAGCGCGGCGGCTACGTCGAGATCGAGTGCACCTTCATCGAGGTAGGCAGCATCGGGTCCTACCAAGCGCAGGCGGACACCGCGGGCGCCGTCGGCATGAAGGCCGACGATCTCAGCACGGCCTCGGGCGCCTTCGCCGACAGCTACGTCAACACCGACAGCCTCGACCTTGGCGCCGGCCGCGATACGGACTGGGTGTGATGGGCCAGAAGACGCGAGACGAGGCGGCCGACTTGCTTCGGCAGGTTCTGACGCTGCTGCTCGGCGTGCCAGTCGACGGCACGACGCAGGGCGCGGCCACGTTGCGCCGCGAGGTCGGAGCGCTGTCGGCTTTGGCTGAGAGCGCCATTCGCTCAGGTGCGATCAGCGCCCCGCTTCAAGCATGCTTCGCTGCCGCGACGGCCGCGGGCGCCACGCAGCCCGCCATGGGCCGCGTGCGTGCCGCGGTTCAGGCTCTCTCGCCGACAAGCCGGCCCGCCCGCGTCGTGCGGGCGCTCGCCATCCGCTTCTGCCTCGTCGAGGAGGCTCGCTTCATCGCGGCGACCACCTTCGCCAGCCAGGACGACGCCAACGCGACGCTCGCCGCCATGAACGCCGCCTTTTCAGCTGCGCAGGATGAGGCGGCCGGCACGCCGACCAATGCCATCTATCGGGCTCTCGTGGCGCTGCACGCCGCCGTGACCCGAGATCTGACCGAGCGAGCCCGCCTGCTGCCGCGCCGCGTCGTCTACGCCTTCGCAGAGGCGCTGCCGGCCCTGACCCTCGCCAATCGCTTCTACGCCGATGCCGAGCGAGCGGACGAGCTTCGCGACGGCAACCGCGCGTTCCACCCGCTCTTCCTGCCGTTGCAGGTGCAGGCGCTCACGGCCTGATCGATGCCGCAACTTGAGGAGATTGCGGAGATCGTCGTTCGCGGCCAGCGCTACCGCGACTGGACGACGGTCGAGGTGTCGCGGTCCTATGACGACTACATGGCTACGACCTTCTCGCTCAGCGTGGTCGAGGGCTCGGATGGCCCCGGCGACTGGGGTGCGCTGAAGCTGAAGCCAGGCGACTCCTGCGCCATCTACTTGGCGGGCATCAAGGCCGTCGACGGGTTCATTAATCTCCGCCAAGCCGGCTACAACGCCCGCTCGCACGGCGTTCAGGTCGCCGGGCGGTCCAAGTACCAAGATGCCGTCGACTGCTCGGTCGTGGCGAAGACCGGGCAGTTCAAGGGCTACAACTACGAGCAGATCGTCCGCTCGGTGCTTCAGCCCTTCGGCATCCAGTTCAAGCTTGAGGCGCAGCCCGAGAACGGGGGCAAGCTCGGCACCGTGAACGTTCAGTTCGGCGAGACCGTGCACCAGTTCATCGAGCGCCTGACCCGGATGGTGAACCTGCATCTGATGGACGATGCCGACGGCAACCTCATCGCGACGAAGGCGAGTGGTGGACCTGTCGCCGAGCTCGCCGAGGGGCGAAACATCAAGGTCGCGCGCTGCACCATCAATGACACCGAGCTCTACAAGCAGACCACGGCCGTTCAGCAGCAGACCGGCAGCGATCAGATCTGGGGCGAGGACGCGCGCAACAGCGCGGCGACGGCCACCAACCCGCTCGTTGATCGCTACCGGCCGAACAAGTTCCTCGCGGAGGAGCCTGGCGACAAGGAGGCCATGCGCCGGCGCGTCGAGCGCGAGATCGATGAGCAGATCGGCACAATGGTCGACTGTCAGATCACGGTGCAGGGCTGGCTGCAGGACAATCGCACGCTCTGGCTCAACCGGGTCGGCAAGCTGATCGCCGTGAAGTCCCCCATGCTCTTCCCAGGGAAGAACGGGACACAACTGCTCGGCATCCGGGCCGCCTCCTGCACCCAGGACAGCGACGGGGGCACGCAGACCACGCTTTCACTCGTGCTCCCTCAGGCCCTTGGTGCAACCGCCAATCCGACGCCAGGAAGCGGCTCCAGCAATCCCTTCAACACCTTCCCCGGCCCCGCGAGCGCCGAGCTATGAGGCGGAACACCTCTCGCGACGCGGCCGCTCGCGCGGGCGTCATGGTCACGCGCACCACGGTGACCAAGGTCAACGATGATCCCCGGATGCAGGAGGTCGACGTCAACGGCCTCCACGACGAGCTGAAGACCGGCGTCGAGCGCGTCCAGAACTACGGCTTCTCGTCCGTGCCTTTGCCGCCGAGCCAGGAGGGCCGGGCCGAAGGCCAGAGCGGCGACCAGCAGAAGATGCGGCACGCCGAGGCCGTTATCCTGTCAGGCACCGGCAATCGCTCGCACCCGCTCGTCATCGCGATCGATGATCGCCGGCACCGCCCGAAGAAGCTGAAACCCGGCGAGAGCGCCCAGTACGACGATCAGGGCCAGTCCTGGCTCGTGGGCCGGGACGGCATCGTCGGGAAGGCGAAGAAGTTCACGCTCCAGGTCGGCGACAACACCGTCGTGACGATCGAGGACGGCAAGGTGACCATCAAGGGCGCTGAGATCGTGCTCGACGGCAACGTGAAACTCGGTGGCGCCGGCGCGAGCCGCGAGGTGGCGCTGAAGGACAGCGTCGACAGCGATGGCGATGTTATGCAGTCGAATCTCGCCACGAAGGTGAAGGCGCTGTGAGCGACGACCTGCGCGTCCTCTACGCCCCCGAGGCGGTCACTCTGGATTGGCTGCTCGGTCCGGCCACTGAGACGGAAGGCTCGGGCGAGTTGGTCTCAGCCGCCGCCATCGCCCTGTGCACTGACCGTCGTGCCAAGGTGGACGACGCATTGCCTAACCCGGACAACGACGACCGTCGCGGCTGGTGGGGGGACACTGACGCCGAGACGCTCTGGGACGGGTGGCCGATCGGCTCCCGGCTTTGGCTGCTGGAGCGGGCCAAGATCACGGGGCCGAACGCTCGGGAAGGCTCGCTCCTCGCCCGGGTCGAGACGTACATCCGCGAGGCGATTCAGCCCTTGAAGGACAAGCGGATCTGCTCGCGGTTCGCCGTTCAGGCCGAGCGGGTCGGCGTCGATGGCATCGACGCGAGCGTGACCCTGTTCCGCGGCGACGAGCCGGAGATCGAGCTCCGCTTCGCCGACCTCTGGCGTACCATCCAGGTCTGACGCATGCCGTTCGCGATCCCGACGCTGCCGGAAACCCGGGCGCTCAGCCGCGACTTCCTCGCGGCCTACCTAGCCGGCGGCGCGGACCTGCCGCCGAACTCTCGGGCGCGCGTCCTGTCGGACGGTAACGCCGGTCTGGCCTTCGGCGCCTATCAGTTCATCGCCCGCCTCGCTACGGAGTTTCTACCCGACACGGCCTCAGCGGAGTTCTTGGATCGCTGGGCGAACATCTTCCTCAACGGCCGTCAGGCGGCGACATTCTCCGAGGGGTCGATCACGGTGACCGGTGTCGAGGGCACCTTCGTGCCGGTCGGCACGCTGCTCGCGGGCGGCGGCGCGTCGTTCGAGGTGCTGGTGCAAACGACGGTTGGTGATACCGTCACGCCCGTCCCGATCCGTGCCACGACGGCCGGCACCGCCGGCAACCTCGTCGCCGGGGCCGCCCTGGCCTTCACGACGGCCATCGCGGGCGTCGATGCCGCCGCGCTCGTCGTCAGCCTCAGTGGCGGCGTTGATACTGAGAGCGATGCCAGCCTGCGCGACCGCGTTCTGGAGCGAATCCGCAAGCCGCCGATGGGCGGCGACGCCGACGACTACGTGGCCTGGGCTCGTGCAGTGCCGGGTGTGACACGGGCCTGGACGTCACCCGGCGAGCTCGGCCCTGGCTCGGTCACGCTCCGCTTCATGATGGACGACCTGCGCGCCGATGCCGGCGGCTTCCCGACTGCGGACGACGTCGCAACCGTGCAGACCTACATGGACGAGCGCCGCCCGGTGGCGGTGCAGGACTTCATCGTCGCCGCCCCGGTGCCGGAGCCGATCGACTTCACCATCACCGGGCTGTCCTCGAACACACCCGGCACGCGCACCAACATCGCCGCCAGCGTCGCGACCATGCTGCGGGAGAAGGCAGCGCCGGCCCGCGCCGTGAACGGCACCCGCGTCCCGGCCCAGACCATCTACGCCGCCTGGGTTGCCGAGGCCGCGATGGCAGCGGTCGGCGTCGATCACTTCGACCTCGCCATGAGCGACCACGTCATGCCCTACAACGGCGCCTTGGCCGTGCTCGGCGAGATCACGTATGCCTGAGGCGGGCGGCTACGCGCGCCATGACGGCGAGGACTACGCCTACGCGCTCGCCGCGCTGCTGCCGACTGGCGCGGCCTGGCCGCGCGACCCGAAGAGCGCGTTGATGCAGACCGTGCGCGGTCTCGGCGAGGTCTGGGGGCACGTCGACAGTCGCGCTGGGGACCTCGTCGAGGTCGAGACGGATCCGCGCCAGACGCTGGAGCTTCTCGGCGAGTGGGAGCGGGCCTTCGGGCTCCCCGACCCCTGCGTGACGACGCCGCTCAGCGTCATTGACCGGCGCAACGCGCTCCTGAACAAGATGACGGCGCTCGGCGGCCAGTCTCGCGCCTTCTTCATCGGGATCGCGTCGACGCTCGGCTATCAGATCCAGATCGTCGAGTGGTCGCCTTACCAGGGTGGTATCAGCCGGGCCGGCGACACGAGACCCTACACGGGAAGCAATCGCTGGTTTCGCGGTGGCGTTGGCGGTGGGCGCCCAGGCCTCGCGCATCACCTTGAGCTGCCGAGCGACCTGCAGATCGCCGGTCCCTACCGCTGGCGGGCTGGGCCGCCCGGCAATCGGGCGTGGTGGCGGGTGCTTGTCGCGGGACGGCGCCTGTCGTGGTTCCGCGGCGGCTCCGGTCAGGCCGGCATCGACCCGCATCTGCGCATCATGCCGGCCTACCGCTGGTTCCGGGGCGGCCCGAACGGCGGCAACCCCGGCGTCGACCACCACTTCGAGCCCGACATCGCCGAGGACCTGGAGTGCGTGTTCCGACGCTGGAAGCCGGCGCACACGCTCGTGACCTTCCTCTACACCGGCCAGCCGCTCAGCGCGTACTAGCGGCCGCCTCTCTCAATCTCTGTCCCCTGACGCGGCGCCCGCTCAGTCGGCGCCCTCGCGCGAGGTCATGTCTCCATGGGCGCTTACTACGGTCCGTTCGATCAGCCGGACAACCCGGATGCCTCCTACCAGAACGGCAATGCCGAGCTCGGCATCCCTGGCAGCATCGCCGACGCCCGGGCGTGGGAGTGGGTTCAGCGCGAGCTTGTGAATGCGTTCACGGCGGCAGGTCTGACACCCTCGCACACCGATAACACGCAGTTGCTGCAGCTCTTCGGCATTCTGGCGCCACGCATCGCCACGAACCCAATCATCTACGTCCGGCCGGACGGCAACGATGCCAACGACGGCTCGGCCAACACTGCGGCCAAAGCGTTCGCCACGATCGCCGCAGCTGCGGCCAAGGCCGGCGCTCGCTACGCCAACATCGGCACCGCGATCACAATCCAGCTCGGCGTGGCCGGCACCTACGCCATGCCAGGTTCGATTCCGCCGACGCTGGGCACGCTCGTCATCAAGGGTGATGTCGCGAACCAGGGCGCCTACATCCTCTCCGGATCGGGACCGGTTGGGGGGTCTCAGTCGTGCGTCGGCTCGACCGGCGGCGCCATCGAACTGCGTGGCGTCACGCTCGCCAACACGGGCACGTCGAACCACACGCTCGGCACCAACGCCGGCGGCAGCGTCTTCCTGCAGAATGTCAGCTTCACGTCGGTGTCCTCGGGCGGGTTCGCCCACATGGTCGCGACGAACGGCGCATCGATCACGATCGGCTCTGGCTGCACGATCGCGGGCCCGATGGGGTCAGCGCTCCAGACGCTCGGCGGCAGCATCACGATCAACGCCGGCGTCACGCTGACAGTAGTTGGCACTCCGGCCTTCTCTAACGCCTTCGCAAACAGCTCGAGCGTAGGCCTGATCTACGCCGGTTCTGGCGCCTCGGTGTCTGGCACCGCAACAGGAGCTCGGTACTCGGCCTCGCTCAACGGCATCATCAACACCGGTGGCGGCGCGAACTTCTTCCCCGGCAGCACAGCAGGTTCGACCGCGCTCGGCGGCCAGTACGCCTGACGCTCCTCATTCCTCTCGACGCAGGCTTGACGATGGACCAGATCCCGAGCTTCACGCCGTCCGACTGGTACTGGCAAGCGGACAACGGGCGTGTCTTCTCCAGCGCCCAAGGCGCCCCGGTGCCGGCCTCGGACGAGGCGTTTGGCAATTGGAAAGAGGTCGGTCGCCTGCCTACGATCTGGCCGCGCGACGATGACGGAAAGCAGACCGACGCCGCGCTCGCCGAGGTCCTAGCCCTCTACGGACTCGGCATGTCGAGCGGGGCCTCCGTTCCGCAGTCAGTGACACGAGCGCAGGCCAAGATCGCTCTCCACCGCACCGGGCTCCTCGACATGGTCAAGACCGCGGTCGAGGCCGATCCCGAAGTGCAGATTTGGTTCGACGATGCTTCGACCTGGGAGCGCCAGAACCCACACGTGATCGATCTCGGCGAGCAGCTTCTGGGCGGCGCGGCAGAGATCGACGCGCTGTTCATCGAAGCCGCCAAGATCGCGGCTTGAGCGGACCTGCGACCGTGCTCAGCTCCGTCATTGACACGGCCGATTGGCTCTTGGCGGTTCCGATCGCCACGCTGCCGGGCCAGGATCTCGACCTGTCCGACACGCTGCTCACGGTGGCCCTGACGCCGACGCTCGGCGGCGCGCCGATCGCCACGGCTTCGAGCGAGGCCGGCACGCTCACCTTCGTGCCGGCGACGGACGACGTGCCACCCTATTTCGCCATCGATCTGCGCGTCGCAGACCGGACCTGGCGGATCGGTCGGC
Organism: Methylobacterium durans; assembly: GCF_003173715.1. Classification (NCBI taxonomy): domain Bacteria; kingdom Pseudomonadati; phylum Pseudomonadota; class Alphaproteobacteria; order Hyphomicrobiales; family Methylobacteriaceae; genus Methylobacterium; species Methylobacterium durans. The sequence goes on from NZ_CP029550.1 coordinate 5,432,604, forward strand.
CCACGGTCGTCCTGGGCGACATCAAGCGCCATCCAGATCCGGGCAACCTCGCCCGCACCGAGTGGGTCGGGCGGGTCGAGCTCAAAGTGCATCCAGGATCCGATTCGACCGGGTTGGCCGGCGGCGGTTATGCGCCCGTCCTGATCCCGGCGCAGCCCTACGAGAATCGCCTCGTGACGGCGCCACTCATGATTGGGCCGCAGGGCGCGCCCGGCGCGCTGCCTGCGCTGCCGCCGGATGCGTCGACCAAGACCTACACCCTCGCCGCGGTGAACGGCGCGCTGACCTGGGTCTGAACCGATGCGCACCCCTACATCGCCGATCCCGCTGCCGCCGCTCGGGCAGAGCGGGCCAGCTGGCGCCGACGCCTACGAGGTCTGGCTTGCGGCCGGCAACGCCGGCACTCGCGACGATTTCCTTGTTTCTCTGAAGGGCGAGCAGGGCCCGCCGGGACAGGACGGTGAGGCGGTCTCGCGCGCCGTGATCGTGCAGGCGCAGGCCGCTTCAGTCTGGATCCTGACCCACGGCCTCAATCGCTTCCCGGGCGTCACGCTGATCGATTCTGCGGGCGACGTGTTCGACGGCGACACCCGCTACGTCGATGCCAACACGATCGTTGTGACGCTCATCGCGCCGACCGCCGGCACGGCCTTCCTCAACTAAGGACATCGTCATGAAGCGGCTTGGTCCTTTTCAGGATTTCGCGCAGGGTGAACTGCGAAATCCCGTCATTCACCCGCTGGCGTCGGCGCCTTCATCGCCGAAGGTGGGTCAGGACTATACAAACACTTCGACCGGCGTCCGCTACACTTGGAATGGCGCGGCTTGGCGCCCGCACGATGCGGCCGCGCTGACGGACGGCTCAATTCCGATCGCGGCGCTCGCCACGAACCCGCTATCCCGCGCCAATCACACCGGCACGCAGACGGCGAGCACGATCTCCGATCTCGCGACAGTGGTGCAGGGCTACTCACTCAGCGCCTTCGCGGCGCCGACGGCCAACGTGTCGTGTGGCGGGTTCAAGATCACCAACCTCGCCGACCCGACGAACGCGCAGGAGGCCGCCACCAAGAACTACGTCGACGGTGCGGTGCAAAGCGCGGCGGCCGGTATCGACTCGAAGCCGAGCGTGCGCCTCGTCGCCACCTCGAACATCACCCTCAGCGGCCTGTCCGCCCTCGATGGGGTCACGCCGGTTGCGGGCGATCGCATCCTGGCAACTGCTCAGACCACCACCTCGCAGAACGGCGTCTACGTAGCAGCCTCGGGCGCCTGGACCCGGGCGACCGATGCGGATCAGACCGGCGAGATCACGCCTGGCGCGTTCTGGTTCGTCGAGGAGGGCACGACCTACGGCAAGACGCAGTGGCGGGTGAACAACACGGGCACGATCACGCTCGGCACCACCGCCATCACGATCGTGCAGTTCGGCGCCGCTGCCGCCTACACCGCGGGTTCGAACGGCGGCCTGCAGCTCGTCGGCAACGCCTTCTCGGTACTGCTGCCCTCGGCATCCGGCCTTCAGACCACGGCGTCGGGCCTCTCGATCCTGCTCACCAGCACGTCCGGCCTGACCTACACGGCCTCCGGCCTCTCGCTGCTGCTGCCGGCCAACTCCGGCCTCGCCCAGAGCGCGAGCGGCCTGACGATCGACACCACCTCGACGATCGCCACGGCGCGCATCACGAGCGGCATCATCACGGGCGACGGCACGACCGTCACCTTCACGATCACGCACAACCTCAACACCAAGCGGATCGTGCCGGCCTTCCGCGACTCCTCCGACATTGGCGTCGACATCGACTGGACCGCGGCCACGGTGAACACGATGACGGTCACGTTCGGCACGGCGCCGGCCAACGGCACCACCTACAGCGTCGCGATCACCGGCTGATGCGTCGGCTCGGCGACAGCGGCACGCTGGGGACAGGCGAGACCTCAATCGCCTCGGCCGCGACCACCAATATCGGCAGCTTGCGCACTCGTGACGTCCTCATCACCGGCACGACGACGATCACATCCTTCGGGACCACGCCGAACCGGGACTATCGGTTGCGCTTCGCTGCGTCACTCACGCTTACCCACAACGCCACTTCGCTGATCCTGCCCGGGCTCGCGAACATCGTCACCGCGGCGGGTGACTGCTGCCTGATCGAAAGCGATGTGTCCGGCAATCATCGGGTGACGTCGTATCAGCCAGCGGACCGGACACCGAAGGTGCCGTACATCACCGCAGCGGTGGTCGGAAACCCAGGCTATCGCAAGTGGTCGAACGGGCTGATTGAGCAATGGGGCACGGTTGCCGGCAATTCCGCAGCCGATGTGTCCGTGACTTTCCCGACGCCATTCATAGGCGGTGTCTTCTCGGTGCAGACCTCCGTCCAGCAGCCATCGACCGCCACCACCGTCCTCGAGAGCGCGAACCCCTACAACCTCTCGCTGACCGGGTTCTCGGTGGCCGTTCGGTTCGTCTCGGGCAGTTCGGTCGCTCGGGGCGGCGAGGGCGTTCACTGGTTCGCGGTCGGGAACTGACGCGGCGCGTCTGACCGGAAAAGGCATCCGTATGCTCGCCGCCGGCCTCGCCCTTCTCGGCTTCGGGCTCGTGCTCCTCATCCTCGGCGCCATGCTCTCGGAGCGCGGGCAGACCGAGGGCGAGCGCCGCGCGGGCCACGTCGTGATCTGGGCCGCGCTGGCGCTGATCGTCTCGGCGCTCTGCCTCGCCGGCTTGTCCCTGCTCGGCGGCTTCGACGGCTGAGCGTCCCGACCTATCCTGAACCCAACAAGGATCTGCCATGGCATCGCCCGCAACCAGCGCGGACGCCTTCGCACGCGTGCGCGCCCTCGGCTTCGTGGGCAGTGCCATGCGGCTCGCCGATATCGACCTCCCACGGCTCGGACACCGCATCGGGGTCGGCGAGGACGAGATCCATGCCGTCATCGACGTGGAGACTGCTGGCGGCGGCTTCGACAAGCTCAAGCGGCCGAAGATGCTGTTCGAGCCGCACCGCTTCTATGCGAACCTCGCGGCCGGCCCGAAGCGCGACGCCGCGGTGGCGCAGGGCCTCGCGTATCCGAAGTGGCGCAAGGACTATCCCTCCGACAGCTACCCGCGCCTGTTCCAGGCCATGCAGATCGACGAGACCGCCGCGCTCAAGAGCGCGTCTTGGGGTCTTGGGCAGATCATGGGCGAGAACTACGTGGCGGCCGGCTACGACTCGCCGCAGCAAATGGTTCTGGCCTTCGTCGAGGGCGGTGAGGCCGAGCACCTGGAGGCGATGATCAACTTTATCGTCGCGAACCACCTCGACGACGAGCTCCGGGCTCACAACTGGGCTGGATTCGCCCGTGGCTACAACGGTCCGAAGTACGCCGAGAACGCCTATCACACGAAGCTCGCGGCCGCGTTCACGCGCTGGGCCAAGATCAAGGACACTGCTTGGTCGCCTGAGATGGACGTCGTGACGGCACCCGCGGTGCCGACGGCTCCGGTCGTGGTCGCGCCCCTGCCGCCTGTGGCTGCGAAGCCGGCTCCCGCTCCGGTGCCGCTCCCGCCCGTCACCGTCCAAGCTCAGCCCAGCTTCTGGGCGCGCATCGGCCGCTGGATCGACGACACCTTCGGCGATCGCGCCTGAGGAATACCGCGCGAGTCACCGAGGCGGACCGACAAGGAACTGCGGGGAACCCCACCGATCCGCCCGCCAAGCAGCTGTCCACGAGGTGGACCGCAGTCTGACGGTTGAACCTACGGCAAGGTAGGGCCGGGACGGCAGATACGTCGTTGCCGCAGGCCCTTTCGGCCCTTCCATCCCGCGCCGGCCGGGCCCGCCGAGCACACCACCATCAGGATCCCATCATGACCCGCATGCTCACGCTCGCGGCGCTGGCGCTCGTCTGCCTCGCCGCCCCCGTCTTCGCCGCCGAGGTTGCCGAGATCGGCGACAAGGCCGTCATCGTGCCCTGGGGCGCCTGGATCGTCGCCTTCGGCAATGCCGCCCAGGCCATCGTCGTCCCGGCCGCGGTGACCTTCCTGACCGGCCTCGTCAGCACGCTCGCGTGGCCGCTCCGCATCTTCCTGACGAATGCCCTGATCGATCGGATGGTGCGCACCGCGATCGAGTACGCGCTGAACGCGGTCTCCGGCGCCGTGAAGGACCAGAAGCTCACCATCCCGGTCGGCTCGGTCGTCATCGCCAAGGCGGTGCAGCGCGCGGTGGATTCCACGCCGGACTGGATCGTGAAGGCGGCGGGCGGACCGACCGGCATCGCCGAGCGCGTGTTCCGGATGCTGCATCTTGAGGACGCGGCGACCAAGACCAACACGCTCGACCCGGTGCTGCCGGCGCTGCCCACGAAGTGAGGCGGGCTGGCTGACACATCATGGATGAGCCGCGCCGGCCGAAGAACGACCCGAACGCATGCCGGCGTGCAGCGCTGCAGCAGGTCGGGCGCAGCCTCCAAGAGACAGTCCCCTTACCGAAGAGAGGGCTTGGTGAGGATGAAGTACGGCGTGCCTACGACATGGATGATGACGACGATCGCCGGTACCTTCGCGGCCCGCCGCACGTCCGCCGGCTCATCAATGCCCTCAGCGAAGCCGACGTCGCGAAGCTCGAGAAGCTGTTGAGCCTGCGGCCGGAGACCGTGGCCTGGGTCGATGGCAAGAACGACCGCGAACTGAAGAACCTCGACGGCGCGGTCGACTTCATCAACTCCTCGCGCACGGCCGCCAAGGTGCTGATGTGGGTCAGCGGCGTGGCCGTCACGTTCGTCACCGGCACCGTGGCGCTGGCCAAGTCGGGCTATGACATTTTCGCCCTGCTGCGGGGTGGCAAATGAGCCTGCGGATCTTCGGCTACTTCTGCCTCGCCGTGATCAGCAGCGCGATCCTTCTCGCGGCCGGCACGCTGGCTTGGTTTGCCGCGGACCGGAAACTGCCGGTCGAGATCGTGTCGACGGATGTGCTGACGCCCGTCGTGAAGCCCGGCGGCAAGCTCATCGTGCAGACCCGGATCCGATACCTGCGCGAGTGCAACACGCACGTGGACAGGGCGATCTACGACAGCCACACCCACCGTCGCTTCCTGCCGGACATCGACTACGAGCGCCCGCCGCAGGGTCTGGGCGAGTTCACCTACACCAGCGAGATCGACGTGCCGGATTTCTTCGGCTCTGGGCCGGCCGAGTTCCGGGCGGTGCCGATCTACGCGTGCAACCCGCTGCAACGCTATTACTGGCCGATCACGCGCGATGACATCGTGGTGCCGTTCGAGGTGGAGAGCCCGCAGTGAGGTGCTTCGTGCTGCTCCATGCCCTGACGGGCGAGCCCGGCGCGCCGCCGCCCGAGATCTACGTGAACCGCGACCTCATCACGGTGGCGACGCCCGTCCGGCTCGAGCGAGGATCGGCCTATGCCGGCGCGAACACGCTCCTCAGCTTCAACGGTAACGCCCTACGGTGGGTCGTCGAGACGCCGGCCGAGGTGATGCGAGCACCCTGCGTGGTGGGGAAGGGTGGTCCGCCGGATTGAACCGGCCGCCCTGCGCCTCGTTGTCCCGGTGCGTATCTCTCACGAAACGACACCTTCAGCCCCGCCGGCACCCGCCGAGCGGGGCTTTTTCATGCCTTGGCAACAATCAGGCTTTAACTCCCAAGCCGAGAGCGCTCTTCTCGCTTTCACCTGAGCCCGCCCGGCATCCCTCCTCAGCCGTGGCGGGCTCTTTGCGTTCAAGGTAGCCCGCCCGGTCGCCGCCGTGGCGGGCTTCTTTCGTGCGTCTCGCACTACACTTTTGCAAAGGCTGCTGCCGGCAACGGGTCAGAACGTGCCCCAGTCGGCCTCGACACCCGACGTGGCCCCGTCAGCTCCGGTTCACCCCCCAATCGACGCTGACGGGGCCAATTCGCAAAGACGCTCCTCAGTCCCGCAGCTGTGTGCTCCAGGTCGAGCTGGGAGTGCCGGTCCCTTCAATGGCGCCGCACCCGCGGTGCTTCTGCATCGGTCACAACCTTCGCAGATCATGCGCCAACCATCCGCAGATCTCATCTGGCGCGGGCGTGAACCTCGGCCGTCTGCGCGTGCTTTCGATGCGCAAATTTCAGTACGCTCGATACTTTGCGTGCTCCTTCAGTGTTATGTCATAGAAATAGCGAGCATAAAGCACCTGCGGTGGCGGAGCATCGTTTGTCGATTTTGCACAAACGAAAATAGAACCGACTAGCGCCGCTCGAGCCTAGGAGAAAAGTCACGCGGCGCTGTAGATTATACATGATTCCAGGTGGTTTAGTCTGACAAATCGCCCTGCATCGTCCAACGGGAGGCGAAGATGTCCTATACCAGAAACGTGATTGATGTTAACGGTGGCGCTTGGACGTTCACCTTGCCAGACCAAGTGACCTTAAGGCAGGGCAGTTTAGTAGATAATTTCAGGCTAGATGGCGTTTCGGAACCACTTATATTCGACTACAATCTTAGTCCTGATCTGCTATTTGGAGCGGATTATCATGGCATAATAACTATTGGCATGCATGAAATTGATCCCGATGACCCAACAAACACGCCCCCGACGGTTGAGTCAGCAAACGGACTGCGAGGGTTGATCGGTATCAATTTTCACAACAATCTCGGCATAACTTTGAGAAACCCGCCCTCTAACGATACTATGGCTTTTTATTTAGCAGGCAATAGCGACCAGTTTCCGAACACACCAAATGCTTTTCATACAATCTACACACATTTCCATCCTTCCGGCAGTCCGCTAATTGATGCCGGTGAGTTCCCAAATTTATCTGTAACAACGGCAGTTGGTCCGTTTCCTGGCGCACAACCGGGGAATATTGCAACGAGCCCAAATTGGATTCTTCTCGACGGGACAATTGCGCCAGGTAATTACAACTGGGGAAATTTTAGTTTCCACAGAAGGGATCTTGAGGGATCTGATGACACTACCCTAAACCTGATATTCTTCAATGGCGCGTTTGATGCGAACGAGCTCGCGGCCATAAGGCAAACTTGGAAGCTCTCACATCCAGACGGTGTATTGGGGATCGGGGCGTCCAGTGCGATTCAGGGGTCAGTTAGTGCAGCGTTAGAGAAAGACATTTACTCACTTAATTTAATTCAGGGACAGGCATACAAATTCGAACTAATTGGCACTTCAGCGCCACTGGATCCAGTTCTGAGATTGCTCGACTCTGCTGGGACCCAACTCGCTTTCGACGACAACGGTGGCGGGAATGTCAACTCGCAAATCATATTCACCGCACCGGCTACCGGACCCTATCTTCTTGAGGCTGGCGGCTTTCTGAACACGACAGGTTCCTATACGATATCAGCAACAAATTACCAGATTGTCGTGTCCCAACCCTCCGCGTTCGGCCATTTTGCGACGAATGCGGCCGGCGTTGGCGGCCAAGTCTACGTATTATACGACGGATTGCTGGGCCGAGCACCTGACGCGCTCGGTCTAGAGTACTGGGCTGACCGCTTGGAACACGGGGTCACGGCACGCGACCTCGGCCAGCTGTTCCTTGACTCTCCTGAGGGGCAGGCGCGGGCAGGCGCGCTCGGTAATCGCGAGTTCGTGGGCCAGCTCTACCAAGCCACGCTGCACCGCGAGGCCGACACAGGCGGGCTCGACTACTGGACGGGCCAGCTGAATGCCGGCGCTGCGCGCATCGACGTGGCGAGCGGTTTCGTATTCTCCGCCGAGCACCTCGGTAACCTCAAGCCGGTGTTCGATGCCGGCGTCTTCGTGACCGACAAGCAGGCCGCAGACGTGGCGCGACTCTACTACACCATGCTCGATCGCGCGCCCGACGCCGGTGGCCTCCAGTACTGGGCCAGCCAACTCGAGACGGGCGGCTCCATTAGCGATCTCGCGAAGGCGTTCCTCGGCACGCCGGAGAACGTATCGAAGTACGGCAGCATGCAGAATAGCGACTACGTGGAGGCTCTCTACGACAATGCGCTCGGCCGCCCGGCGGACGCCGATGGCAAGGCGTACTGGACGAACCTACTAAACGGAGGCACGTCACGGGCTGATCTCGCCGTCCTGCTCTCGGACAGTGCGGAGTCTCATAGCGTGCACCTCAGCCAGATCGAGCTCGGCTGGCAGCTCGCATAAGCCAATCACTCGACACCACCTTCAGCCCGCCCGGCTCGCCGCGGCGGGCTTTTTCGTGCGCCTCGTGCGGCAGCTGATTGTACTGGAGCCTACATTGCAGCCCCAAGTTGTACTCGCGCTCAAACGGGGAAGGGGCATGCCGCGGTTCTTCATCGACTCGAACGACGATGACATGCTCGTCGAGGACGATGAGGGACAGGAGTTTCGCGATCTGGCAGCAGCTCGAGACGCGGCGATGATGCTGTTTCCCGACATGGCCCGAGAAAGGCTGCCTGACGGAGATTGCCGCACCTTCTGCATCAGCATCCGGGATGAGCGCGGTGCCACGCTCTACCGCAACCCTAAGCCTGGTTGGCGAGTGGAAGCAGGCCCAGCCGTAAGCCGTCGACCCGATGCTCGGTCCGTCATCCTACAAGAAGGCTTGCATCCTCTCGAGAGCCTCTAGGCCCGCCTGGGTGATCGCCCACACGTGCGCCGTCGCGTCGAACGTCACATAGCCGAGAGCGCGCGCAGCCTGTCGAGCTTGCCCCTGGGCCACCGTGCAGCCGATGCCGATCTGTCGTGGGCCGAGTGGACGACCGCGTTCCGCCAGAACGCGCAGAAATTTCTGCATGTCGGGACTCACTCACGGCCTCCGGATCTGGCTCGCCGCCGTCGAGCGCGAGTCTCCGTCGTATGCGGCCGCGTGAGCCTATGCATTAATCACGGTTACACGACGTCAGGTGTCAGGCTTGCCCAATCCTTGCTCTGCACGCTCGCGGGGCTTTCTCCTGCCGCGCTTCACCTGCGTGAATGCCCGCCAGGATCTGAGGATCATGCTGGCCGGGCTGAAGCGGAACCCTCCCGGGTACCCTTCAGCCCGGCTCCGCCGATCTACCAACCGTGCCCCCTAAGCTGGCGGCGGGGCCGCTCTTCAAACCGTACTGCTTTGCTCGGCACAGCCCTGCTGTCCCAGACGCCTGGGTTCCCTCTGAGGCGCCTAATCTGGGTGAATGCCGCGGGCGGCTGATCAGGCACGGTGAACAGGCTGGAAGTGCACATCCAACACGGCCTTGCCGGCGCCTCTCAGGGATTCTCCGCTGGCAGGGCCGTTTCGCCAGCAATCATCATGCTTAGGCCGGCCCCGCAGTCTCGGTGAACTGCACCCCGTTTTGACCGGACAGGCGGCATAGCTCACGAAGGCATAGGCGCAAGCCTATGGGTAAGGCTATGTCACCTGATCCGACTGCCCCGCCGGTGCACGGCGAGATCCTGGCTGGCGTTCAGCGCCGACGTCGTTGGTCCACGTCCGAGAAGATCCGCTTCATCGAGGAGAGCCAGCAGCCCGGCTCGTCCGTATCGTTCGTGGCCCGCCGCTACGGCATATCGCCGAGCCTGCTGTTCTCGTGGAAGCGACGCATGTTGGAGGGCGGCCATCAGGCCGTGCAAGCCGACGAGGAGGTCGTCGGAACCAGCCGGGTGCGCGCGTTGGAACGGCGCGTGCGCGATCTCGAACGCCTGCTCGGGCGCAAGACCATGGAAGTCGAGATCCTGAAGGAGGCGCTCGACCTCGCGCGCACAAAAAAACTGAGCTTGCCGCTCGCCTCCTGGGGCGAGCCGACGGGCGGTTCGCGGTGAAGGCGGTCGCCGACACGCTCGGCGTAGCCCGCTCTCATCTGACCGAGCGCCTGAGCCATTCCTCCCGGCCGCGCGGCCCCTACCGCAAGCCCAAGGATGCGCTGCTGTTGCCGACGATCCGCGCGATCGTCGATGCGCGGCCGAGCTACGGCTACCGCCGCGTCACTGCGCTGGTGAACCGGGTGCTGCGCTCGCGCGGCGAGCCCGTCATCAACGCCAAGCGCGTGCTCCGCATCCTGCGGGCGAACGGGCTCACCCTCGCGCCGCACACTGCCCGCCGTCCCGGCCGGACCCACGACGGCGTCGTCGTCGCACTACACTCGAACGTGCGATGGTGCTCGGACCACCTCGAACTGCGCTGCCGGGACGGCGCAGTCGTGCGGGTGCTGTTTGCCATCGACGCCTGCGATCGCGAAATCATGGCTTGGTCAGCGACCACGGCGGGTGTCTCGGCCGAGATGGTCTGCGACCTGATGCTTGCCTGCGCCGAGCGCCGGTTCAGCGCGACAAAGACACCGCATCCGGTCGAGTGGCTGTCCGACAACGGCTCCGCCTACATCGCCAAGCAGACTGCTCAAACGGCCGCTGCGCTCGGCCTGCGGTTGCTGTTCACGCCGGTGCGCTCGCCCCAGAGCAACGGCATCGCGGAGGCATTCGTGAAGACGCTCAAGCGCGACTACGCCCGCCTCACGATCCTGCCGGACGCCGAGACCGTGATGCGGCTTCTGCCCGGCTGGTTCGAGGACTACAACACCATCCACCCGCACTCCGGCCTGCGCATGCTCTCGCCCCGAGAGTTCCTCAGCCGGAGTGCCTAAACCCGCCCCGCCGCCTGTCCGCTCAGACAGGGTGCACTCCACTCGGGGCTCGCGCGGCTTTCAATACGGCAATTATTTTGTTCACACATGCGCAAGCATGGCACCGTGCGGCCTCGCTTCCGATTGATTGTGCGCTATCTTCTTCGGCGGCTTCGATGCCAACGCAATCAACCATTCGAGGAAACGCCTTATGTTCAGGTCGTTAGCGCTGACCGCTACTTTCGTTATGGCAGCCCTCAGCCCCGCCGCAGCCCTCGAAGTTACCAAGACCGCAGATGTCGCGGCCCCACCCCCAAAAGTCTGGAAGACCATCGGCGAGTTCTGTGGGATTGGGGATTGGCACCCGGCAGTGGAGAAATGCACGCTCTCCGAGAAGGGCGGCAAGAAGATGCGCACCCTGAACCTTAAGGGCGGTGGCGAGATCGTCGAGGAGCAGGTCTCCCGCGACGAGAAGAAGATGGACTACACTTATACGATCTTACAGAGCCCGCTGCCGGTGTCGGACTACAAGTCGACGCTCTCTGTGGCACCGAATGGCGCGGGCTCGAAGCTTACCTGGACCGGCTCGTTCAAGGCCAAAGGTGCCCCTGATGCCAAGGCTCAGGAGGTGATTGGCGGCATCTACGAAGCTGGGCTCAAGGGAATCACCGAGAAGGCGAAGTAAGCCATCAATTCAGCAGGGGCCGGCAAGCCCTGCCCCTGCTTCATACGTGGCTGCAATGACAGCGAAGGGCTATTTGAAGTGAGCACGACCAATGGAAGCGGCTCTGAACGCCTCGGCGAGCTCATTCGCTTGGCTATCGATCTTTCCGATCGCGTGCTCATGGCTCGGCTCGCGGATCAGGAGATACCTACCCGACAGCTTCGTGCGCTCGTTGAGGCAGCCATGTTGCTTCACGAGCGAGGCGAGTCATGGCCGGCGCTGCTCAACCAAGCCTTGTACGAATTGTCGGGGACGACAGAGGAAAGCTTCTCGGAGGGCGGTGGGCTTCAGATTGTGACTTGATCAATACCAAGCTGTCATCCGAGCCGCCCGTCCTGCCGATCTCACACCTTCCGCATGCGTGGCCGAGTTGCCAAGGTCGGGGGCGCTGGAGCGATCGGGCGAGCACCGCGCGCAAGCCCGTGCGTTGACGACGGCAGAGCCCATCTGCCGGCGGGAGCGCTCATGCCCTGGTACTTCTTCGACGTGCTGCACGATGGGGATGACGTCACCCGGGATCACAAGGGTGTAGACCTCCCCGATATGGACGCGGCCCAGAGCCACGCGATCGGGATCTGGCACAGGATCATTGAGGAGCGTGCTGGCGGCGGCCGGGATCCTCAGCACTGGAATGTTGCCATCCTAGACGTGCATGGAACCGTGCTGGCTCTCGTGCCGATGCCGACGGGGCCAGATGGTGGACCTCCCGCCATGGGCTGATCGGAACACGATTCGAGGAAGCCGCTCGAAGGAGGTGAGTGCTCGCCCTTAGGAAGGGCGAGCCCGGCCGTATCAGCCAGCCTTACGGCGCCCGCGGCCCTTCGGTGCCTCGGCAGCCTCCGCCATACCGCCTGTGCGCCCAAGGCCGATCGCCTTGGCGAGCTCGGAGCGCTGGGCGGCGTAGCTGGCCGCGACCATTGGGTAGTCGTTGGGCAGGCCGTAGCGCTGACGATACGTATGCGGATCAAGCCCCTGCGTCGTTAGGTGGCGCTTCAGGGTCTTGTAGGGCTTGCCGTCGATGAAGCTGATCAGCGCATCCGGCGTGATCGACTTGCGGATCTGCGAAGGCGTGGCCTTCTCGACCACTTCCTCAGCAGCCTGAGGCGCGCCGCTGGCGAGGCCGTTCAGCGCCACGTGCACGCTGGCGAGCAGAGTCGGCAGCTCGGCGACCGGGAGAGAGTTGTTGCTCACGTAAGCCGAGACGATATCGGCTGCGAGTTGCACGAAGTCGGGGCTCTGCCCCTGCTCTTCTTCTGTCATGTTAATGTTCCGTAGCTTGCCCCTCGGCTCGCCTATGGAAGATCATTCCGCAAACATCAAGCGGGCCCGGGCATTGTTCTTCGATGCGTGGCGATCGTCGTGTGGAAGAGTAGCTTTCTGCTACGCTAGCTGTAGCCTCGTAGCTTGTGGTCGCCTTCGCATCTTCGCCACGTCGGCAGCGCCTTCGTCCCGCGCCGCTCAGCCCACCCGCGCCGCTCCAGCGGCTCACAGATCCGCGCGGCTGGCCCGGGGCATGAGAGTAAAACTAACTCTAAGGCTTTTCGCACCGCAGAAACAGTCAAGCATCTGCGATGCAACATGGTCGCCTTCGAAGGCGCCGCCTCAACAAACTCATGGTACGATAAAACCAAAGTAGAGAGGCATTCTCGTCATTAAAGCTTCGCCGTAAGTTGCGGCAGGTTGTCGCGTTAGTCGTCCAAAAAATGAATACCAAGAAGGCGTTTTGCCAATTTCTAGCTTGGCCTTTTCTGCACAAAAGCGTACTCGTTAATCTCTGTTAAGGATCTATTACTCCATGCCTCCGGTTGGCTCTGAAGCTGAATGCGCAATGCACAGCTTAGGGAGACGCTCCGATGGCGACGATTTCTGGCACCAACGGTCCAGACAACCTGACCGGCACAACTGCCGATGACATCATCCTCGGTCTTCTGGGCAATGACATCATCACGGACCCAGGCGGCTTCAACCGGATAGACGGGCAGGACGGCAACGACACGATTACGGGCGGCAGCGACGTCGACTACATCGCGGCTGGGCCCGGCGACGACACGGTCTTCGGCCGCGGTGGCAATGACCAGATCATTGGCGAAGCCGGCAACGACCGCATCTTCACACAAGATGGTGATGACTATGCCGCCGGTAACCCAGGTGACGACTTCGTAGTCGGCGGGCTCGGCAATGACTTCCTTGTTGGCGAGGCAGGACGCGATCAAGTCTATGGCGAGCAGGGCGACGATTTTGTGGCTGGCGGCGACGATGACGATTACGTTGATGGAGGCCCCGGCAACGATTTAGTAGATGGCGATGCAGGCAATGATCTGTTGGACGGGCAAGCCGGAAATGATGTCATTTTCGGCGACTCTGGCGACGACGTCATGAACGGGCGCGCAGGTAACGACATCTTGGACGGAGGAATTGGCCGCGATACTGCCATCTTCAATTTCGCGTTCCTGCAAGCGGGCATCGATTCTCGGGGGACCCTTGTATCCGTCAGTGGAACAGGGGAAAACGGCACAGACATTGTGAAAAATACTGAGGTCTTCCAGTTCGGTGACCGCACGATTGTTCAGGGCGACGGAAGCCCGCTCGTTGATGATCTATTCTATCTGAGCCGAAACCAAGATGTATTCAACTCAGGTTTAGACGCAGACTCGCACTACAATACGTTTGGTTGGCGCGAAGGCCGCAACCCGAACGCCTTTTTCGATACGCAGGGGTATCTGAATGCTTACGGAGATGTGCGAGCGGCAGGAGTGAATCCGCTGGAGCACTATCTCAATTTTGGCTGGAAAGAGGGACGCGACCCGTCCGCGAACTTTGACACGAGAGGATATCTTGCCGCAAACCCGGACGTTGCAGCGGCCGGCATCAATCCTCTGGTGCATTATTTGGAATTCGGCGCCGTGGAAGGACGCCAAGTTGTCAGTGATGGAGTTTTCTTCCATTAAAGATGATTGAATGCCTGAAGTTTTGTTGACCAATTTCAGGCGTCTCAATACACCGCTAGCCCCTCGGCGCTTACGGCCTGTGATCGCTTGAACCGTCTGATGCGGTGAGCGTTTCGCCTCTCCTGAACGAGGAGGAGCGATGCTGTCGGACGCACAATGGGCTGAGTTGGAGCCGCTGGTGGAAGCCTGCCGGCCGAAGGGCAAGACGCCACCACAGGATCTGCGTCGCACCGTCTCGGCTATCCTCTGGCGGCATCAGAATGGCGCCAAGTGGCGCGCCGTGCCAGCTGAACTCGGACCCTGGTGGCGGGCCGCTCAGGTCTTCATCCGGTGGGCACGCGCTGGTGTCTGGGAGCGGCTCCTCAGCCTCGTTCAGGAGCGCGGCGTGCAGCTCGGCATGGTGTTCCTCGACGGCACCAGCGTGCGCGCTCACCAGAAGGCGGCGGGGGCTGCGCGAAGGGGGATCTCAAGCTGAGCGGAGCAAGCGTGAGGCGCTTGGCCGCTCTCGTGGCCTCTCAGGGACCAAGGCTTGCGTGATCGCTGATGGCGCTGGTCGCGCCATCGCGTTCCGGATCGCGCCTGGGCAAGCACATGAACTGCCTCAGGCCATCCCGCTGCTCGAGCAGCTGCCGGGCGTGCCCAAGTGGGTGGTGGCCGACCGGGGCTACACCAGCCATCGCTTCCGCGCGCACATCTGGGGCATGGGTGCACGGCCTGCGATCCCGCCGCAGCGGCACGAGGCGCCTGTCGCCTGTCCGGATTGGATCTACACCAACCGCAACCGGGTCGAGCGTCTCTGGGCGCGGTTAAAGGAATGGCGCGCCGTCGCCACCCGCTACGAGAAGACCGCCACCAGCTTCGCCGGTGTCCTCTGCCTTGCCGCCGCACTCGACTGGCTCAAGTCATAACAGGCCGTAGCCGGGTGGCTAGTGCTGGTCTGTCGATCATCCTATTTGCGAAAATGAGCTATGCTCGTGGCAACAGCTAAACTGACAGCTTCGAATAGCAGATTTCGTATTGTCTATTGGTAAATTTTGCAACGCTCGCCTGAAGGATGAACTTAGACAAAAAATTTGTAGTATGATATTCCCTAAATATCAGTAAAAAGTGGCCCTGCCATTCCAGCTTAGGAGACTTTCGTGAAGCAGGGCCACGCCAATAGCCTAGACTACCAGCGCTTGCAGGCTATGCCAATGATGTGCTCGCGCGCACCTACCTAGGTTAATCAATAGTAACTTTATCTATGTCGCTCATCCCCCCGCAACTGTTACGCTCGAAGGTTCCGAGCCGTAAGATCCTGCAGCTTGTAGCCCCATAAAAGCCCGCCGCGGTGAGCTGGATGAGCTGAGGCGGTTCCCGAAGCGGGTGGATCGCGCTCAGGCGAGATTGCGGGACCGCGTAGCTCGTCCGCATCACCATCGCCGGTTCCCATTCACATTTTGCAGCACGCCTAACAGCCGTCGCCGCCTCATCTTTCTGGCCGCCGTCCACAGGAGTGCACAGGCTTGAACGGCGGCGGGCAGACTCCGGATTGAACCGAGGCCGCCCATCCTGTTTGTTCCTCGTATGTTCTCACACGGGGAGGCGGATGGGCGTCTATCGCATCAGCGATGGCGGCGATGGCGGTCGGGATCTCGTCCACATCCCGATCCTC
The DNA here is from genome assembly GCF_003173715.1 of Methylobacterium durans. NCBI lineage: Bacteria > Pseudomonadati > Pseudomonadota > Alphaproteobacteria > Hyphomicrobiales > Methylobacteriaceae > Methylobacterium > Methylobacterium durans. The sequence continues at coordinate 5,448,464 of NZ_CP029550.1, forward strand.
GGCCAGTGCCTTTGCGCCGGCTTCCCGTCGCCCGCTGACGACTTTCTGGAAGGGGCCCTGGAGTTGCCGCGCTGGCTCGCGCCGAACCCACCAGCGACCTTCGCCTGGAACATTTCGGGCGACTCGATGCGAGGTGCCGGCATCTTCGATCGCGATCTTGCGGTCGTCGATCGCAGCCTCAAGGCCGGTCACGGCAGCGTCGTCGTGGCGGCCGTTGACGGTGAGATGTCGATCAAGCGCCTTGTCATCGACGGGAACGTGGCACGCCTTGCCTTCGACAATTCGGAACTGCCGGTGTTCGCCGTCGAGGAGCTTGGAGAGGCTGAGATCTGGGGCGTCGTGCGCTTCTCGATCCGCTGGCACATCGCGCGGGCGGGCCTCGTGCGATGACGCGCGCCATCGCCCTGATCGACGGCAACAGCTTCTACTGCTCCTGCGAGCGTGTGTTCGATCCGAAGCTCGCCGGCGTGCCCGTCATCGTGCTCTCGAACAACGACGGCTGCGCGATCGCCCGCACGGCCGAGGCCAAGGCGCTCGGCATCCGCATGGGCGAGCCGTACTTCAAGATCCGGGACATCTGCCGCGCGCAAGGCGTGCGGGTCTTCTCCTCGAACTACACACTCTACGGCGACATGTCGGCGCGCACCAACGCGGTCTACCGCGACTTCGCGAAGGCCGTGGAGATCTACTCGATCGACGAGAGCTTCCTCGACCTGTCGGACGTGCGAGAGCGCGACCGCCTCGAGCTCGCTCGGGATCTGCGTGCTACGGTGAAAGCTTGGACCGGCATCCCGACCTGTGTCGGCATCGGTCCAACGAAGACGCTGGCGAAGCTTGCCAATCACATCGCCAAGAGCATTCCCGATCTCGGCGGCGTCTGCGATCTCAGCGACGAGGATGAGCGGGCGGCCTGGCTCTGCCGGGTGCATGTCGGCGAGGTCTGGGGCATCGGCCGCGCCTCGCTCGCCAAGCTCGAGGCAATGGGCGTCGACAGCGTGGCCGATCTGCGCGATCTCGACCCACGGCCCGTCCGCAAGGCCATGACCGTGGTAGGCGAGCGCATCATTCACGAGCTGCGCGGCCTGTCCTGCTTGCCCCTCGAGCTGATGCCGGCCCAGCGCAAGGGCTGCGCCGTAACGCGCTCCTTCTCATCCCGGATCAGCGATCGCGAGACGATGGAGCAGGCGGTGTCCGCCCACGCGACCCGGCTCGGGGAGAAGCTGCGGCGCGGTGGTCTCGGTACCTCGCATGTGACGGTCTTCTACCACACCAGCGAGCACGACCGCGGCGAGCCGATGCGGTCGGTCTCGACCACCGTGACGCTGCCGGAAGCGACGAACGACACCCTGGCCCTGATCAAGGCCGCGCGCCTCGGCGTCGCGAAGACGTGGCGCGAGCCCGGCGAGCGCGCCTGGCGTTACAGCAAGGCCGGCATCGTCACGACCGACCTGATGCTGCTGGAGGCGAGCCCGCGGGCGCTGATCGGCCGCCTCGATCGGGAGCACTCTGGGCCGCTGATGGCAGCGATAGATGCCTGCAACGCCCGCTTCGGCCGCGGCACAGTGGTCCCGGCGCGCGCGGGCCTTGAGGCGAAGCGCGACTGGAGCACCAAGTTCGAGATGCGGACCCCGCGCTACACGACACAGCTGTCTGAACTGCCGACCGCGAATGCGTGAGCTGCTGGCGACTGGCGCCAGAGCTGACCACTTTCCGGCCGAGGCAGCAGCGTTGCTATGTACAGCGAGGCTCTTACTGCCGGCGGCCACCATCGGCACCGCACAAAATCAGTCTGCCGCTCCCTAAGGAACTTCTGAGCAGCTGGATGATTCTCTCCGCGCCAATTAGACTTGGAGGAACGCACCATGAAAGCTTCAACCTTCATCAGCGCTGCTGCTGCGCTGGCCCTCTCGAGCAGCTTTGCGCTGGCCGCTCCGTGCAACACCGGCACGACCAAGGACAAGAACCCCGGGCAGCAAGCGGCGAACCCGAAGAGCTCGGATGTCGACACCTCCAGCAAGAACCTCGCGGGCGGCGAGCAGCCGGCCTCGCCGGGGACCGTCGGCGCCATGAACAACGTCGGCGCGAACCAGGCGGCGGGCGCGAACACGGGTTCGACGGCGCAGGCCAACAAGGGGGATCGCACGGACCCAGGCGCCAAGAACCTCGCAGGCGGCGAGCAGCCGGCTTCGCCTGGTACGGTCGGTGCGATGAACAATGCAGGCGCGGACCAGAAGGTCGGCAAGAAGGACGACGATTGCTGATCACTGCGCCTAGAGATTGAGCCAGGGCCCGTCCAGCCAACGCTGCGGCGGGCTCTTTCGTTGTCGCTGTCAACTGTGGTGCAGTCGGGGGCTCGACGGGAAGAGCCGGTCGAAGGATGCTTGGCCATAGCCAAGCGCCTTCAAACCGGCTCCCCGTTAACGACCTAAAGGAACGCACCAGAAGGTCATAGAAATAAGCCGTGATGGCGCAAAAAGTTCATACGTGAACTCTCAGCCTTGTCACCCTGCCCTTCGCTTCTCCGGCCGCGCTAGCCAGATCGCTGTACGGGCCGCCGCGCGCCTCAGCTCCTCGGTTGACGACACATCCGCCATCACCTGGGAGACCCAACGATTGCTCTTCAGGGCGCCAGTGAGATCGAGCTCGTAACTTTCCCCTAGCCCGAACAGGCTCGTGCTCGGGTCAGCCATGTACGCATCGACGGCAGCGCGCACGTCGTCATCGGTGAGGATGTCCGCCTTTACCAGATCGCCGACTGTCGGGTCGTCAGACACGTGCCCGCTCCCTGGCCAGCGCCCTCAGCGCCTTCAAGTAGGGCGGGACCGACGCTTGTGGCACGATGAAGTCCCGCTCGCCACAGCCCTTGTCGCCTCGCCTGTCGGCACATCCACGATGAACTTGGCGAGCTAATTGGCGGCTCGGAGGCGTCTGGGGGCGATCATGCCGGCTTTCCTTGAAGGCCATTCATCGCCTTCTCTATCGCATCCTCGATGATAACGTGGCGGTCCTCAGCCTCGCCAGACAGATCGCGCGTCTTGCATTGATTGGCGAGAGCGAGGCGCAATTCATTCAGCGCCGCGATCTGAGCGGCCGGACCATCGATTTTGGCCACGAACGCGACAATCGTTCCTGCTGCGGCAGCGGCTTGGCTCGCGTCCCCGCCATCGATGAATTCCATGAGAAGACGCTGGGATTCTTCGCGGTCCGTCATGCCTCACCATGCCATGCACACCCGCTGCGACCAAGACCGGGTCAACCGGGGTGGATTTTAACCGACCCGCTACCGTGCCAAGCGATCTCCATCAGCTCCGTCGTGGTGTGCCTGTCGGTAGGTCGGGACGGCGCCTTCGCGGTCAAGCGTCCGAGGATAGCGCCCACCACCTGAATTCCTAGATAGGGATGCCGACGGGCTCAGGTCGAGCTCCATCACCGCCTCCTCCACCGCCGAGTTGCCCAAGTCGAGGAAGCCGCAGCCTTGCCCTGGCAACGATGTCTGCTACGCCCTGTTGGGTCTGTATGGTCACAATCTCCGTCATGATCGCCACTCCGCGTGGGGCTCGCATCCTGGCTCACTCGCTGGAGAGGGAAGCTGCGCTTGCGGGGGAGTCGATCTTGCGCAACCTCGAACTCTGCGCCCTGCCTACCGCACTCTGGATCCAATGCGCAGATCTGGCTGTTGCCCTTAGGCTCACCGGCTATCTCAATGGGGTGCAGGAGGAGATGATCGCTGCGTGAGCGGCCGAGTTGCCGAGATCGAGGAAGCAGGCGAACGGTCAGTGGACGGGGCGCTTCGGCTCATCGCGCATGCCGAGCAAGAAGGCGCCGCAGATGATCGCGTCGGCGCGAATTTCCCGACCCTCGATCTCGAAGCGAAATCCATCGCCAGCTTCGGCGATCTGCACCGGCAAGCCGCTGTCGACGAGAAAGCGGAACGCCTCGCTCAGGAGTTCATCGGACTGGTGCAACTCGGTCATGGCGCAGGTTGAGACACGATGAGGAAAAACTCCACTCATACCGGTCGACGGTGATAGCGACTCACGAGGTTTCGTATCGGCGGCGGATCTGGTTCGATGAGGCAAACCGGGAGGGTTTGCCATGTCCGCTGCGGTTGCTCTGCGTGAGGATTTCAACGCCGACGATCTTCGACGTCTGGCCAAGGCCAGCCGAGACGCGGGCCAGAGCCGCCGGCTGCTGGCGCTGGCCGAGATCTACGAGGGCGGCAGCCGCACGGATGCGGCTCGGATCGGGGTGGTAGGGTTGCAGACGGTGCGCGATTGGGTGCTCGCCTTCAACGCAGCTGGCCCGGCCGGGCTGATCAACCGCAAGGCCCCGGGCAACCCAGCCAAGTTGAGCGATGCGCAGCGTCAAGCGCTGGCGCAGATCGTCGAGAGCGGGCCGGACCCGGATCGACACGGCGTGGTGCGCTGGCGGCTGAAGGATCTCGCCGCCTGGATCTACGCCAGCTTCGGCGTGAGCCTGGACGAGAGCACGGTGGGCCGCACGGTGAAACAACTCGGCTTCCGCAAGCTGTCGGCACGCCCGCGCCATCATGAGCAGGACCCGGCCGCACTGGCAGCCTTCAAAAAAACTTGCCCGCCGAGGTGAGGGCGATCCGAACCCGGCTGCCGGCTGGCACGGCCATCGAGGTGTGGTGGTCAGACGAGGCTCGGGTCGGCCAGAAGAACACGCTGCCCCGCCGCTGGGCGCGCCGCGGCAGCCGGCCCTCGGCGCCCAAGGACCAACGCACGGCCCACGCCTACATCTTCGGAGCGATCTGTCCCGAGAAGGGCAAGGGTGCCGGCCTCATCATGCCGAGATGCGATACCGCGGCGATGAACGAGCACCTCAGGGAGATCAGCTGCAGCGTCGAGGAAGGCGCCCACGCCGTGCTGATCCTCGATGGGGCGGGCTGGCACGTCGCCCACGACCTCGTCGTGCCCGCCAACATCACCCTGCTGCCGCTGCCAGCCTGCGCCCCGGAACTCAACCCGGTCGAGAATGTCTGGCAGTTCCTGCGCGACAACTGGCTCGGCGACCGCGTCTTCTCGTCCTACGAGGACATTGTCGAGCAGTGCTGTCAGGTCTGGAACCGGTTCATCGACCAGCCTTGGAAGATCATGTCCATCGGCCTGCGTGACTGGGCCTATCAGTTATGATCACCACCGATTGGTATCACGTCACCGCGAGGCAATCCGCTGCCACTTCGGCCGCACCTTCATCCCACCCCGCTCGGCCAGCCCGCGCCGTCGAGACGATACGCCGCGCATCGATCACAGCACCGCCCGCAGCCTGATATGTTGAACAGACGCGGCGAACCTTGCCCGGAGCGACGGGCGATTGTTGGATGTACCTCACGGGTGGGGGCAGGCCATGAGCGGGCTGAGCTGGCTCGGGTTAACGGTAGCTTTCCTTGCTCCCATTCCGCCGCGCCCCGAGCGGTCAGAGCCCCACGGACCTAACCGCCGCATAGCGTGCCTGCTCGCTGGGGCCGCAATCCTCCTGTCGGTCGCGCCGTTCCTCGTCGCTTGGAGCCATCATCGGACCTACGACGCCCTTCGGGTAAGCTGTGCCGCTTCAGGCGGCCATATCACGAACGCGCGCGAGAGGAATCCGCCTTACCGATGTGAGCACTGAGCGGTTGGATAGGAAGCAGTGTTCCGGCTTCCAGCGCCTCGCAGATCCGCGCGGCCGCCTCGGTGCGCGAGCGCGTAGGCAGCCCCGCCCGCCCAGCGATTGCGCCCGGCGTGGCGAACTCGTCGGTGAGCGCGGCCAGCACCTTGCGGGCCTGGATCGGGAGCGGACCCCGCAAGGATCAGTGCTTCTTCTTCGCCGATAAGGCGAGCGCCTCGTCGCGCTCGTTCTCCAGTTCCATCATCGCGATCTGCATCTCCGGGATGGCGGCGATCCGGATTGCAATCCGCCGCGCTTCCTCGCGCGACATGCGTTGGGCAGCGGAGCGACGCTGCTCGTCGTCGGCGAGGTAGACGTAGGCGACCGGGAAGCCCGAGGCGTCCTCAATGCGGATGGCTTCTTCGAGTTCAACGAGGCGCCAGGGCGGCTGGAAGCGGCGGGGTTCGGTCATGCCAAGTGCCAGATGAGCAAGGCGCCGAGGACGAACAGGGCGGCGAGCAAAAGGCCGCCGACCAACATGCCACGGACATAGCGCTCTATTCGAGGGTCCGTCATCGCTTCTCCGGCCGAGCCAACAAGATTGCCACGTGCACCGCGATTTCTGAAGGCAGCGAGCACCCTTGGCACCGCACAAAATCAGTCTGCCGCTCCCTAAGGAACTTCTGAGCAGCTGGATGATTCTCTCCGCGCCAATTAGACTTGGAGGAACGCACCATGAAAGCTTCAACCTTCATCAGCGCTGCTGCTGCGCTGGCCCTCTCGAGCAGCTTTGCGCTGGCCGCTCCGTGCAACACCGGCACGACCAAGGACAAGAACCCCGGGCAGCAAGCGGCGAACCCGAAGAGCTCGGATGTCGACACCTCCAGCAAGAACCTCGCGGGCGGCGAGCAGCCGGCCTCGCCGGGGACCGTCGGCGCCATGAACAACGTCGGCGCGAACCAGGCGGCGGGCGCGAACACGGGTTCGACGGCGCAGGCCAACAAGGGGGATCGCACGGACCCAGGCGCCAAGAACCTCGCAGGCGGCGAGCAGCCGGCTTCGCCTGGTACGGTCGGTGCGATGAACAATGCAGGCGCGGACCAGAAGGTCGGCAAGAAGGACGACGATTGCTGATCACTGCGCCTATGATCTGCCCCCACGAGGTGGCCCAGGTTCGAAGTTAGTGCACGGTGGGCCGCTCCACCATGGACATCTTGGCCGAGGCGGCCGGCCAACTGATGAAGGCAGGGATGAACACCTCTGGGGCTGGTGGTCGGTAGCCCAATGAACCGTGCGGTCTGACCGTGTTGTAGTGGCGTCTCCAGCTCTCGATCACGGTCTGCGCCTCCTTGAGCGTGTAGAAGATCTCGCCATTGAGGAGCTCGTCCCGCAAGCATGCGTTGAAACTCTCGACGTACCCGTTTTCCCACGGTGAGCCCGGCGCGATGTAGGCCGTCTTGGCTCCGACACCTGTGATCCAAGTCTGAACAGACTTGGCGATGAACTCCGGCCCATTGTCCGAGCGGATGTGAGCCGGCACGCCGCGCAGGATGAACAGGTCAGAGAGCACATCGATCACGTCCGCCGCCTTCAGTTTCCGGTCCACACGGATGGCCAGGCACTCGCGCGTGAACTCGTCGACCACGTTGAGCATCCGGAACTTACGTCCGTCGTGCGTGCGCGCCTCGACGAAATCATACGACCAGACGTGGTTGCGCTGTTCCGGCCGTAACCGGAGGCAGGAGCCGGCGCCGTCCCACACCCGGCCGCGCTTGGGTTGGCGCGCGGGCACCTTCAGCCCCTCGCGCCGCCAAATGCGCTCAACCCGCTTGTCGTTGACCAGCCAACCCGCCGCCTTCAGCAGCGCGCTGATCTTGCGATAGCCGTAGCGGCCGTACTTCTTTGCCAATTCGACAAGGTCGGCGGTCAGCGCTGCCTCATCATCGCGGCCCCGCGGCACCTTGCGCTGTGTCGAGCGATGCTGCCCGAGCGCACGGCAGGCGCGGCGCTCGGAGACGCTGAGTGCGTCCATGACGTGCTCGACACAGGCGCGCCGGCGCGCGGGGCTCAGAAGTTTCCCCGGGCGGCCTCCTGCAGGATCAGCTTGTCCAGCGTCAGGTCCGCAATGGCCTTGCGCAGCCGCTGGTTCTCCGCCTCCAGATCCTTCATGCGCCGGACCTGGCCCGACTTCAGCCCGCCGTACTCCTTGCGCCAGCGGTAGTACGTCACTTCGGTCACGCCGATCGCGCGGATCGCCTCGGCCACGCTTTGACCTTGGGAGATCAACACGTCCGCCTGCCGCAGCTTGGCAACAATCTCCTCAGGCTTCGGTCGCTTCGCCATCTCGTCCGTCCTCCTGGCTCAAAAGCCATACCAAAAGGGCGGACCACTCCCATGGGGGTGGATCAGTCATTGCTTGGGCTATTAAAGGCGTCTCTGCTGCGGATATTGCTCAGCTTACTGGTCAAGCGACGTTCGGAGTAGGTGAAACCTCAAAAATAATTTCACTCCAGCTGAACGGCAACGACAAGGTCGAGCCCGATCGCACGGTCACGTTCACTATCAATGGATCCGATCGCGACATTTCGATCAAAAAACCATCTGCTGACATTACTATTGCTGATGATGACGAAGTACGTAGTTTTAAGGATATTTTTAAACAGTATCCCGAGCTGGCCAGCAAATCTGTTGGTGTTTTAGAAAACGTCGGAAGCTTGATGGTCGAGGGCTCCAAAAATGCTGCCGAATATGCAAGCGGATTAGCAAACGAACTTGCGAATGGAGTGCCATCTTACATCGATGATCTTAGTCTCGAACGTCTCGATGATAGCCTTACCAACCTTGAGCTTATTGAGAAACGCCTCGGTAAGTTCGCGGACTCATTCAAAAAAATTGACGGGGCTCTTGACGATGCTGTGAACGCTCTTGGTTCTAAATCAGCCGATTTGATCGGCAAGGGGACCCACATCAGCGCGACAGCACTTGGAAAGTTGCTGCCTGTGATGGATGGTTTGAACGACGCAAATAAAGTGCTTGATCAGGGCGGCTCCGTTCAAGATGCAGCCCTTAGGGGTGTTCGCTCCGCCAGCGTTGCCATCTTGTCAGGTGAGATTGGCACGATCGCAGGCGGTATTGCGATTGGCGCTGCAGCAACGTTAGGCGCTGCCCCGATCGCCGCCGCGGTTATAGGAGCCACCGTTTCGATCGGTGCAGCATATGTCATCGGTGAGACAGTCAACGGCGCTCTCAACTATATCGAGCCTCTGGAGGGCAGGAAGCCCGTCCCTGTGAATGTGCACTCCTTCTCTCTTGGTAATAATGTAGACTCACTTGATCTCACTTCCATTAATGCGACTGCAGTCATCCCTGACAAAGAGTTGCTCGTATTTGATGAGTCTCAGATTGATAAGACTTTCAGTGGAGCTAAGTGGTCTTTCGATCCAAAAACCTATGAGTTCAAGTGGTTGGATGAGGCAACGCGCTACAAGTTCGAACAGACTGCCGCTGCTTTGGATCTGCAGCAAGAGGTATTGCAAAAAGTCCCCGATATTCAAGCTAACGTGACGCCAACTTCCGCTAAGTACGAGTTTTTTTCGGCAGGTGCTGGTAATGACATTATCGGTGGCTCCGATAAAACTGATATTCTGCTCGGCAAAGCCGGAAATGATCGTTTAGGTGGCGGCGGAGGTGACGACGTTATTTTCGGAGGTACCGGCGCTGACATTCTTATCGGCGGGTCAGGTAATGATCGTCTGCTGGGGCAAGAGGGGGCCGACACACTAATTGGCCAGGCTGGCGATGATCAACTTGATGGCGGTAGCGGTGCCGATTACATGTGGGGCGGGGAGGGTAATGATACTTACTTTGTTGATGATATCGGTGATAGAATTTCAGACGACACAGGTCAAGGGAATGATACAGTCTATACTAGTATCGATTATTCCTTGAGTTCTGATGTATTATACAGCATTGATAGACAAGAAATCGAAAATTTGCATGCGAATGCTGGATCGAAAGGTCTCTCACTTCACGGTAATTGGCTCGCGAATAAAATTTACAGCGGAGCAGGTGACGACCAGATGATGGGTTTTGTTGGGAATGACACGTATTATGTCAACTCTCAAGGAGATCGCGTGTTTGAAGATGCGCATAGCGGATACGATACAGTGCGGACTGACGTTGACTACACCTTGCAGGCGGGCCAGGAAATCGAGCTTCTGACCTGTTCGGACTTAAGCAGCAGTATTGGCCTCAAACTTACTGGTAATGAATTCGACAATAAGTTTATTGGTGGCAGCGGTGCTAATGTCTTCGAGGGCGGTGAGGGCAATGATACTTATGTCGCGATGAATAATCTTGATGTAGTTATTGAGAAAGTTGACTCTGGTACAGATGCAGTTGAATCATACATTAGTTATGAATTGTCGGCCAATGTGGAAAATTTATTCCTTATGGGATCGGAGTCTAAAGAAGCTACTGGTAACAAAAGCGATAACGTGATCATTGGTAACGCAGGCTCCAACCTGATCAATGGCAAATTAGGGAATGACATTCTTTCCGGCGGAGCTGGCAACGACACTTTTTGCTTTAGCAGTCAATTTGGTCCAAGCAATGTCGACCATATTTCCGATTTTGAAGTCAGAAGTGATACATTTCGACTGGACAAATCCGTGTTCTCCGGACTCACTTCGGGTGAATTTTCAGGCGAATTTTTTAAAGATATAACTTCGCAGGATTCTTCTATCGACGATAATGATAGGATCTTATACGATCACAACACTGGTAACTTGTATTTTGACTATGACGGTAAAGGTTCAATAGATGCGGTTCTGTTTGCTGTATTGGATAATCGTCCTACCTTACTTAGCCAGGACTTCTTCGTGATATAAGGAAATCTCTTGCTCGGCGTGTGGAAAACCACTGTCCGGTTACTCCTGATCGAGCTAGGTGATAGGTGTAGAAACGGCCGTTTCTAAAATCCAAAAGCAGAGGGGCCTATGCGACGTCGCACAGGCCCCTTTCCCGTCTCAAAATCAGTCTTTAAATCTCAGTCTCATTATCTTTCCCGCACGACGAGAAACGATACTGCGGCGTGCGCATAGGCTACGCTACGGTATCAACCCTGGACCAGAACCCCGACCTTCAACTCGAACAGCTGTGGGAGGCCGGATGCGAGCGCATCATAAACCTGTTCGACGGATCTGTCCTCCGCGCTGCGCTAGAGCGCGCCGACTTCATCCGTCCCGTCCTTCTGCATGGGAAAGGGGGAGGAAAGGCCGAACAGATCGGGCTGTCCGCGCTTGCTGTGCCTTGTGACCGTCGCATTGGCTCTACGATGGGGTGCGTCCCAAGTGTTGTGGCATCGCTGGCAAAGGGCGCGTAGATTGCCGTCGTCGTTGTTGAGCGGGTTCTGGTCCAGGTGCGCCGTCGTCAGCACGACGGTGGCGCCGGTCTCTGGGTGCTTGTCGTTGTTGACGGCCCGGCACTCCGGGAACATCGGCGTGCCCTCGCAGCGGAACTCCGCGCGCTGCATGATCCGATAGCGGAGGTCTTGCCACTCGCGCGAGCGGATTGAGCCGCCCGGATAGAGTTTCATGCGGTCTGCGCTGATGGGCATGCCGCGGCCTCCGTCAGGTTTGACAAAAGAGACCTAAGTGGTTGATCGAAGGTGGCGGGTTTGACGCCTCCGGAGCAGCTAAGGCTTTATGAGCACAGGATAAACCGGGGCATCATAATCCTTGTGTCGGGGGTTCAAATCCCTCCCTCGCTACCAACTTTCTCGCGAACTTGGACGGACGCAGCCCTGGCCATCGCGGGGGCGATGTGCGTGAGGGCTCGACGGCGCGGATCGTGCGCGATCACGGCTTCCCGCCAACCTCGTAGCTGAAGGTCGGTGCGGCTTCCAGCTCCGCCCGGGTCATGCGAACTTCCCCCTCCACCGGCTCTCCGACCTCGATGGTGGCCCGCCCGCGCGACGCGTCCGCCCGTTCGGCCGACCCCGTGTTCTCGCCCGTGTTGGCGCTGGTCTCGGCACTCAGGGCGCTGTCGCTCGTCCGGGCGCCCGGCATGGTCTCCGGCCCCGCCGTCGCGGCGGTCTCCGCCGAGGGGGCGTTCTCCGCCTTGACGATGGAGGGGTCGCGCCCCTTCCCCGCCCGGGCATCGGTATTCCAGGCGAACCTGTCGAAGGGCACCGCGACCCGCTTCGTCCCGATGCCGAGGAAGCCGCCGACATCGAGGATCACGGCCTGGATGCGGCCACCGCGATCGACCAGCACGTCCTCGATCTTGCCGACCTTCACGTGGTCCTGGCCGATGACGCCGAGCCCGATCAGCGTCGAGGCCTTGAAGGTGCCGGGCGGGCGATGCGTCGGGAGGCCGCCCGGCTGGCCCGGCCCCGGTTGCGCCAGCGCCTGCGTTCCCGGGACGGTCCCGAGGACGATCGCGAGCAGGGGCACGATGAGGCAGGGCTGCTTCGGCATAGCCAAGATGATCCGCGTTGCCCCGCCGCCCGGTCCCGGGCGACGGAGAGGAGAGAGCCTCCTCACCTCGGCTTCCGGGCCGATGCGTCAACCCCCACGGGTCGAGATGCGGGGACGGCCAGGAAGGGACTGAGCCGGATCGCCGCCTGTTCAGGGATGGCGATCGCCTCGAGTTCGCTCGATGGCCTGCAGGGTGTCGGAACTCTTGAGATCGAGAGGACGAACCTTGGTATGATCGGCCGACGGAGGCTGCCGCGTCGGAACGACCGCCGCCGGCAGCCGGGGGAGGGGCCCTCCGGCCCGGCGCTCGACCAAGGTGCCCGGCGGGATCCCGCCACCGGCCAGCGCCGCAACCGAAGGTTCCGGCGCTGTCGCGGTGGGTCACGAAGCCCGTCGTTGACGGGGCCGATCAGTTCGGAATCCGCAGGCGGGCCGGGCCGCCGGTCTCCTGGCCCCTGCCGCGCTCGTAGCTCGGCAGAGCGGGGTTCTTGGCGTTGTCGTCGTCCTCGTCGCTCCCGTAGAGCGGGAGGTTCGGGCCGACCGGCGCGGAGGCGCGGGCGCCCGTCCAGCGCACCGGCCGGTTCGTGACCTGGAAGTCGGAGCCCCAGACCTCGATCGTGTGGGTGCCGGCGGGCCGGTTCACCCGCGGAGCGGCGGGCACCGGCGCCGCGAGCAGCGGCGCTGGCTCGTTCGGGACCTCGAAGTTCGAGCCCCAGGCCTGGATGGTGCGGGTCCCTTCGGCGAGGGCGGGCGTGACCATGCCGGCGAGGAGCGCCAGAGAGACGAAGAACTTCTTGGTCATGACTATCTCCTGTGCGCAGGATCAGTGCAATATTGCTTGCCTGCGATGGGATATATTTTGACGCGACCAACGAAGATTGTAAGATAAACCTTGGTATGCACGGGAGATACGTGCGGATCGTCAGACATACGCAGGATTGGGCGATGCCGCCCCCCGCGGCGCGACCCTCACGCGCGACCGCTCCGGCCCGGGCCGGGTGCCCGGCACCGGCCGCCACTCATGCCCGCCGCTCATGCCCGCGCCGAGCGTACGAATGGTCCCGCTCCGTCGAGCGGCCTGATAGGGGAGCGGCAGCGGAGCGGATCGCCGCCCGGGGCGACGCCCGCAGGAGCCTCCCCATGCCCTACGTGACCACCCGCGACGGCGTCGAGATCTTCTACAAGGATTGGGGGCCGAAGGACGCCCGGCCGATCATGTTCCATCACGGCTGGCCGCTCTCGGCGGACGATTGGGACGCCCAGCTCCTGTTCTTCCTGCAGCACGGCTACCGCGTCGTCGCCCACGACCGGCGCGGGCACGGGCGCTCGACCCAGTTCAGCGATGGCCACGACATGGATCACTACGCGGCCGACGCCTCGGCTGTCGCCGAGCATCTCGACCTGCGCGAGGCGATCCACATCGGGCATTCCACGGGCGGCGGCGAGGTCGCGCGCTACGTGGCGCGGCACGGTCAACCGCAGGGCCGGGTCGCCAAGGCCGTGCTGGTCAGCGCCGTGCCGCCGCTGATGCTCAGGACCGAGGCCAACCCCGCCGGCACGCCGATCGAAGTCTTCGACGGGTTCCGGGCCGCGCTCGCCGCCAACCGCGCGCAATTCTACCTCGACGTCGCCTCCGGGCCCTTCTACGGCTTCAACCGTCCGGGCGCCGAGGTCTCGCAGGGCATCGTCCAGAACTGGTGGCGCCAGGGCATGATCGGCAGCGCCAAGGCGCATCACGAGGGCATCAAGGCCTTCTCCGAGACCGACCAGACCGACGATCTGAAGGCGATCTCGGTGCCGACCCTCGTCCTGCACGGCGAGGACGATCAGGTGGTGCCGATCGATGCCGCCGGCCGCCTGTCCGTCAAGCTCGTCCAGAACGGCACCCTGAAGACCTATCCGGGCTTCCCGCACGGCATGCTCACCGTCCACGCCGACGTGCTCAACCCGGACCTCCTCGCCTTCGTGAAGGGCTGAAGGCCACTGGCTCCGCCGCGGGCCGCGACCCATCGGTCCCGGCGGGGCCGACGGATCGCCTCAATGCAGCGAACGGCCGCCGAGGGCCTCCTCGATGCAGCGGATGATGGTGTCGCCGTCGGGCGGCTTGCTCAGGAAGCACTGCGCCCCGGCATCCAGGACGCGCCGCCGCACGGAATCGGTCGGGAAGGCCGTCAGGAAGATGATCGGAAACCGGCGCCCGGCCGCGTGGAGGCGCGCCTGCAGCTCGTCTCCGGTCATGGCCGGCATCTGGACGTCCGAGATCAGGCAGGCCGGCTCCCGGTCGAAGGCGTCGCGCAGGAAATCCGGCCCCGACCCGTAGGTGCGGACGCGGTAGCCGAGCGAGCGCACGAGGCTCGCCAGGGACGAGCGGACGGCCTCGTCGTCGTCGACGATCGCGATCATGGGCGCCTCCGTCATCGCTCCTGCCTCACCGCACCGCGTCTCGCAGCGAGAACGCAGGGCGCGGCATCGGGGTTCTGCATAGCGGCCGGCCGGTATCCCCGGAACCATACGGAGGTTTGTCCGGCCCCTACCGTCGAGACGAGATCCCGAGCGCCCCGGCCTGCCGCACGAGGTCTGCCAGGGACTTGGCCTTCATCTTCCGCATGACGTTGCCGCGGTGGATCTTCACCGTGATCTCGCTCAGCCCGAGATTGCCCGCGACCTGCTTGTTCATCAGCCCCGCCGTGACCTGGGCCATGATCTCCTGCTCGCGCGGGGTGAGGGCGGCGTAGAGCGCCCTCAGGTCGTCCTGCGCGCCCTGCTCGCTCCGGCGCTTGGCATCGCGCGCGATGGCCGCCGTCACGGCGTCCAGCATGTCCTGATCGCGGAACGGCTTCGCGAGGAAATCGACCGCGCCGGCCTTCATCGCCCGGACCGACATCGGGATGTCGCCGTGGCCGGTCATGAAGACGACGGGCAGCCGTATGCCGAGCCGCACCAGCTCGCCCTGGAAGTCGAGGCCGCTGACACCGGGCAGCCGCACGTCGAGGACGATGCATCCGGGCGCGTCCGGAAGGGCCTCGGCCAGGAACTCCGCCCCCGAGCCGAAGAGCCGCGCCTCCAGATCGACCGAGCGGAACAGGCTGCCGAGGGAGTCGCGCACGCCCGCATCGTCCTCCACGATGGCGACGAAGGGCTTCGGGGACGCGTACGGGGCTGCACGCGCGACGGGCTCGATCATGGCGGGTCCCCTCCTGCGACGGGAAGCGTGAACGCGAAGGTGGCCCCCGCGCCGGGTCGCGTCTCGACGGTGAGCCGGCCGCCATGGGCCTCGACGGTGGAGCGGCAGATCGCGAGGCCCATGCCCATGCCCTCGCTTCGCGTCGTGAAGAAGGGCTCGAACAGGCGCGCGCGATGGTCCTCGGCGATGCCCGGACCGGTATCGCCGACCGAGAAGGCGACCGCACCGGCCGCCCGCCGCGCCCCGAGCGTCAGCTGCCGGGTCCCGGATGTCGCGTTCATGGCCTGGACGCCGTTCACCATCAGGTTGACCAGCACCTGCTGGACCTGGACGCGGTCGGCCAGGATGGCGGGCAGATCCGGATCGATCCGCAGGCGCAGGCTGACGCCGTTGCGGGCGAGCTCGTGCTCGACGAGGAGCATTGCGTCCTCGACGATCTCGGCGGGATCGAGCTTGTCCTGCCTGAGTGGCCCCTTCGCCAGGAAGCTCCGGATGCGGGTCACGATGGCGCTCGCGCGCTTGCCCTCGGCGATGGTCCGCGTCAGCGCGCTGGAGACTTCGCCGAGATCCGGCACGTCCCGGCGCAGCCAGCGGAGCGCCGCCTCGCCGCTCGTCACGATGGCGGCGAGCGGCTGGTTCACCTCGTGGGCGATGGAGGCGGTCAGCTCGCCGAGCGTCGCCACGCGAGCGGCGCGGGCGAGATCCGCCTGCGCGGCGATGAGCGCGTTCCGGGCCCTGTCGCGCTCGCTCACGTCGACGACGAAGACGAGGACCTCGCCGTCCGATCCCTCCTCCGCGCCCGGGAAGGTCAGGCCGAAGAGCACCGGGACGCGCCGTCCGTCGACGGTCCGCACCTCCGTCTCGCCCTCGAAGAAGCGGTCGCCGCGGGCGAAGGCGAGGACCGCGTCGGCGAAGGTCCCGTCCGTCTCGCTCAGGATGTCCTTGAGGGAGCCGGGGGCGCCCGCGACGCCGCCGGCGCCGGTCATCGCGAGCATGGCGGGGTTGGCGTCCACGATCCGCACCGACGCCTTGGCCCGGTCGAGGAAATCGGTGTCGTCGGCGAGATGGGCGGCGAGGTCCCGGACGCCGCGCCCCTCGAGCCTGCCGAGCTCCGAGCGGATCTGCGACCAGTCCTGCCGCAGCAGGCCGGCGCGGTTCGCGTCGAACATGCGCCGGTAGCGCCGCTCGCTCCGCCTCAGCGCGGCGTCAGAGGCTTCCCGCTCGGTGACGTCGCGGTGGGTCTCGAGGACGCCGGAGGGACGGCCGCGCGCGTCCCGCCGGATCGCCCACCGGCTCTCGACCACGATCTCGGATCCGCTCCGCGTGCGCTGCCGGAGCACGCCCTCCCACCGGCCCCGGCGGAGGAGTTCCGCCTCGACCTCCGCCCGGTCGGACGGGTAGCGGGTCCGCAGGAGGTCGTCCGCCCCGCGCCCGATGGCCTCGCTCCCGGTCCAGCCGTAGCATTCCTCCGCCCCGCGGCTCCAGAAGGTGATCGGGCCGGCGGGATCGCGCACGACGATCATGTCGTGCGACAGGTCGAGAAGCTCGGCCTGCGCGCGGAGCTTCTCGGCGGCCTGCTGGTTCTGGAGCGCCAGGAAGGTCACGATGCCGATGGCCGCGAGGCTCACCGCCGCCCGGATCGTCGGCGAGCCGACCGCGCCGAGCCCGTGCGAGGACAGGTAGGCGAGGCTCGTCAGCACGACGCTGGCGGCCGCTGCGAGCAGGAGGTCGCGCCGCGAGATCTTGGCGGCGAGGAGCACCACGACGACGTAGAGTACGGCCACCGCGCCCTCGAGCGGTGTCAACGTGTCGACGACGAAGATCGCGAGCGCCAGGAGGCCGGCGGCGAGCCCCAGGGGGATCCGCCCTCCGGGGGAGCACCGGGGCCGACCGGCATCGCGAGGGCTGCGGAAGGTGCCATGCGTGCCGCTCCGAGAGACCGATCCGGATCGGTCATGCGATAGCCATACCGCCGGCGCCGCGACACGCGAACCGGCCGAACGAGCCTGCGGGCGACCCGCAGGTCGCGCCGCGAAGAAGGCGCCGGCGCGCTCGGTCAGGCAGGCCCGCTCCGGCGGTTCGGACAGGGGCGACATCGGCGGCGAGCCCGGCCCTCCGGCCCATGATCGCGATCAACGTCTCGAGGTCCGGATCGTGATCGCTGGACGCACGCCCTGTGCGCGTCACGGCACGCGGCGCCCTTGGCTGACCGCACGGTCCCGGCCCTCAGGACCCGGCGGGATCGACGCGGGCTTCGGGGAGCGCGGCCTCGGCGCGCCTCCGGGCGTCGCGCCAGCGCTCCAGCTCGCCCCGGGCATCGGCCAGGGCGCGATGGGCCGGCGGTCCCGCCCCCGCGGCGTCCCGTTCGACCGCCGCCAGGATCCCGTCCGCGAGGCCGCCGACCCGGTCCGCTGCGGCGCCGCCCGCGCGGAGGATCTGCACGACGGCACGCCGCTGCGCCTCCCCGGTGTCCCGCAGGCGCAGGGCGTGCCGCGGAAGGCCGGCCGCGCGCAGGAGCCGGCTCAGCCACTGCCCGTCCCAGGACGGCGCGGAGGCGTACAGCTCCGCGCCCCGCAGGACGGTCAGCATGTGCAGGGCGACCCAGTCGTGCGCCGTGCCCTCGGCGAGGAGGCGCGGGCGCGGGATGCGGTGGACCGCCTCGGCTTCCGGGGCCCAGTCCGTCCAGCCGGGCGCGGGCCGGATCAGGAAGCTCTCCGCCTCGCCGGTGCCGAACACCCACGCCACCTCGATCGGGTAGCTGCGCTTGCCGAGGGAGGAGGCCTCGAAATCCACGAAGGCGATGCGGGTCACGGGTCGGCCGAGCCTCTCTTGCGCAGGGGCCTGGCGAAGCCGGCCGCCGCCTCCACGAACCCGGTCGCGGCGCAGAAGGCCCGCAGGTCCGGCCGGTCCGGCGCGGCGAGGAGGTGCAGCGTGCCGCAGCCCGCCATCCGCGCCGCCTGGGAGGCCGCCTTCAGCAACTGGCGGCCGATCCCGCGGCGACGCTCGTCCGGCCCGACCAGCAGCAGCGTCACCTGCGCGACGGGCGAGGCCTGCTCCAGGGCGGGGTACCAGTGCAGCACGACGATCCCGCTCGGCGGCCCCCATTCGAGGGCGACGAGGGCGGTCCCGTGACCGTAGCGGAGGAGGTCCAGCCGGTCGGCGAGGTCGTGCGCGGGCACCGGGTGGCCGGCCGTGCGCATCAGGTCGGCGAGGCCGGGGGCGTCCGCCGCGACGGCGGTGCGGATCTCCAATCCGTAGCGGCTCCCCAACGGCGTCTCCGGCTCTCCGACATCCGCCCGGGGCATGGCGCGCCACGAATCGGGCGGAACGGGAGATAGGGCAGGTGGCGGCGGCCGGAACCGCCTCGTCCGGTCCCCGTTGGCTGGCGGACAGGGAGTGAAACGATGGTCGATGTCTCTCAGATCAAGGAACACGCGGAGGTGGTCGGCTCCGACGGAGCCCATGTCGGCACGGTCGATCACGTCGAGAACGGCGAGATCAAGCTGACGAAGACGGATCCGGCCGCCGGCGGCCTGCACCATTTCATTCCCGTCGATTTCGTCCACGCGGTCGAGAGCGGTACGGTGCGACTCGACAGACCGACCGAGGAAGTCCGGCGCGAGTGGTCGACCTCGTAGCCGGTGCGCGTCTTGGACGCGGGGGTGGCGCGCCGCATTGCGGAGGGCGGGGTCGACCCGCCACATCCTACCCATGGGCGCGAATCTGCGGCACCTCTACACGCTCGAGATCAGGCCCAGCCGGGAACACGCCGGCCATTATTGCTGGGCCATCCGCGAGCGGGGCAAGCTCTACCGGCGCTCGGACAAGCCGCACCCGTCCGAGGCCGAGGCCCGGGCCGTGGCCGAGGCTGAGATCGAGCGCCTGCTCGACGCCCCGGAGCGCCGCTGAGCCCTGCCGGTGGCGGCGAACCGGCGCGGCCCGTCGCGCATTGATCCGGAGCCGGGCGCAAACCGGCGCATGACCGCATCGTCTTAACCAGCCGGAGGGGTTGCCGTGAGCCTCGTGTTCGCACTGTTCCTGATCGGGGTCCCGCTCGTTCTCGCCGTCCTCGAGCTTCGTCGGATGCGGGGACGCGCCCGCTCTGAATGGGCCAAGCCCCCGGTCCCCGCGCATTCGCTAGCCGGGGGTGTGTTCGACCGTTTGGTTCGCGTCGAGGTGACGTCCCTCGCGGTCGAGATGCAGGTAGTTGGGGTTGAACAGCGCCACGTCCTGAAGGGCTTCGAGGTCCGGGATCGTCAGGCGCTTGCCCTTGAGAGCGATCTGCCCGGCGGCGCGCAGTTCCTGCAGCACGCGGTTGACGTGCACGTTCGACAGGCCCGTCGCGTCGCCGAGATCGACCTGCGTGACCGGCAGGAGGCAGCTGTCGCCGTCCGTCAGCCCGACCGCCCGCAGGCGGATGAACAATTCGCACAGGAGATGCGCCAGGCGTTCGAGCGCCGTGCGCTGGCCGAGATTGACCGTCCATTCCCGCTGGATCGCGGCCGTCACCAGCGTCTCCCACCAGAGGGCGCGGGTGACCCGGGGATGCCGGTCCGTGAGCCGCATCATCGCCGCCCGGGAGATCTCGGCGAAGCGCACCGGGGTGATGGCGCCGATCGAGTGGTCCATCTCGCGCAGCACGAAGATGTGCGGATCGCAGAGGTCGCCCGGCATGAAGAAGGAGATGATCTGGCGGCGACCGTTCTCCAGCGTCTTGTAGCGGCAGGCCCAGCCGTCGAGGATCAGGTTGACGTGCTCCGGCGTGTCGCCCTCGCGGATGATGTCCTGGTGGGCGCCGTAGAGGCGCGGGCGCTGGTTGGCGGTCTCAACGAGGGCGCACCTGTCCTCGTGGCACAGGCGCGTGAATTGCTCGAGCTTTCGAATCAGGTGCTGCGGCATGCCTGCCTCCATGACGCGCTGGCGGCAGGTTAGGCGGATGCGGGCCGCCGAAACTTCACCTGTGTGAAATTCCGCACCGGGATCACGGGAGCGCGCGAGCGATCACGGAGACGCGCGAGCGATCACCGCGCGGACACGGACGCGTAGATCGCGATCATCCGGCCTCTCCCGCCCGCTGCCCGATCCAGGCCCGGGTTTCCGCCAGCACCTCGTCCGACAGGCGGGGGTCGTCGCTCAGCCGGGCGAGGACCAGAGCGCCGACCATCGCCGCCCAGCTGCCGATCGCCGCCCGCCGGGCCGCCTCGGGATCCGTGCCGGGTGCCCCCGCGCCCAGCCGCGCGATCTGCCGGCGCAGGCCCTCGGTCATCGCCGCCCGCGCCTCGGGCGATTGCCGGATCGTCTCGGCGCCGAGCGCCGCGACGGGACAGCCCCCCGCGCAATCGTCCCGGTGCGCGGGGGTCAGGTAGTGCCCGGCATAATCCGCGACCGCGACGGGCTCGATCGCGGGCACCACCACGAGTTCCGCGAGCGCGGCGGCGATCAGCGCCTCCTTCGACGGGAAGTAGCCGTAGAAGCCGCCGTGGGTGAGCCCGGCGGCCCGCATCACCTCGGCGACGGTGACGGCCTCGAAGCCGCGTGCGCGGAAGAGGCGCCCGGCGGCCTCCAGGATCCGGCGACGGTTCTCCACCACCTGCTCGCGGCTGACCTTCATGTGCGCAACCTCACCTCGACGGGACCGATCCCTGCTTGACCTCAATCATGATGGTCATCATGATTGTTTTTACATGATGACCATCATGATTGAGATAGGGAGTTCCACCATGAGCAGCAAGCCCGCCGTCCTCGTCACCGGGGCCTCGTCCGGCATCGGCGCCGTCTACGCCGACCGCTTCGCCCGGCGCGGCCACGACCTCGTTCTCGTCGCCCGCGACGGGGAGCGCCTGGAGGCGCTGGCCGCGCGGCTGCGCGCCGAGACCGGAATCGCCGTCGACGTCGTCCGCGCCGACCTCACCGACGCGGCCGACATCGCCCGCGTCGAGGCGCGCCTGCGCGAGGATGCCCGCATCGGCGTCCTCGTGAACAATGCGGGTGCGGCCGGCCACGGCGGCTTCCTCGACCAGGGGCCCGAGCAGGTCGCCCGGCTGATCGAGCTCAACGTCACGGCGGTCGCGCGGCTCGCGAGCGCGGTCGCGCCCCGCTTCGCCGCCGCGGGCGCGGGCGCCATCGTCAATATCGGCTCGGTCGTCGGCCTCGCGCCCGAATTCGGCATGGCGGTCTACGGCGCGACCAAGGCCTTCGTGCTGTTCCTGAGCCAGGGCTTGCAGGGCGAGCTCGGCCCGAAGGGGGTCTACGTCCAGGCCGTGCTGCCGGCGGCGACCCGCACCGAGATCTGGGAGCGCTCCGGGCGCGACGTGAACGCGCTGACCGGCGTCATGGAGGTCGGCGAACTGGTCGATGCGGCCCTGGTCGGCTTCGACCGGCGCGAGGCGGTGACGATCCCGCCCCTGCCGGACGCCGCCCAGTGGAGCGCCTACGACGCGGCGCGCGCCGCCATGGTCCCGAATTTCGGGCAGGCCCACGCCGCCGCGCGCTACCGAGCCGCCGCGTGAACGCCACACCTCTCCCGTTCGGGAGAGGTCGAGTCGGCGTCGGCCGACCGGGTGAGGGGTGCGCGTTATCCGGAGAGGTCGCACCCCTCACCCTGTCCCTCTCCCGAACGGGAGAGGGGACCTGTGCCTCAGCTCCTCAGGCCCGGCGCCTCCTGGCCGGTGCGCGCCACGTATTCCGTGTAGCCGCCGCCGTACTGGTGGATGCCGTCGGGCGTCAGTTCGAGGAGGCGGTTCGAGAGGGCGGCCAGGAAGTGCCGGTCGTGGCTGACGAACAGCATCGTCCCCTCGTACTGCGCGAGCGCGCCGATCAGCATCTCCTTGGTGCCCATGTCGAGATGGTTGGTGGGCTCGTCGAGCACCAGGAAGTTCGGCGGGTCGTAGAACATCTTGGCCATCGCGAGCCGCGCCTTCTCGCCGCCCGACAGCACCCGGCAGCGCTTCTCGACGTCGTCCCCCGAGAAGCCGAAGCAGCCGGCCAGCGCCCGCAGCGAGCCCTGGCCGGCCTGCGGGAACGAGCGCTCCAGATCCTCGAAGATGGTGAGGTCGCCCTCGAGCATCTCCATCGCGTGCTGGGCGAAGTAGCCGAGCTTGACGCTCGCGCCGATCGCCACCGTGCCGTCGTCGGGCGCGGCCGTGCCGGTCACGAGCTTCAGGAGGGTCGACTTGCCGGCGCCGTTGACGCCCATCACGCACCAGCGCTCCTTGCGGCGGATCGCGAAGTCGAGGCCCGCGTAGATGCTGCGGCTGCCGTAGCTCTTGTGCACGTTCCTCAGCATCGCGACGTCGTCGCCGGAGCGGGGCGCCGGCTGGAAGTCGAAGGCCACCGACTGGCGGCGCCGGGGCGGCTCCACCCGCTCGATCTTGTCGAGCTTCTTCACCCGGCTCTGCACCTGGGCGGCGTGGCTGGCCCGCGCCTTGAAGCGCTCGATGAACTTGATCTCCTTGGCGAGCATCGCCTGCTGGCGCTCGAACTGCGCCTGCTGCTGCGACTCGTTCAAGGCCCGCTGCTGCTCGTAGAAGGCGTAGTCGCCCGAGTAGGTGGTGAGCTGGCCGCCGTCGATCTCCACGATCTTGGTGACGATGCGGTTCATGAACTCGCGGTCGTGCGAGGTCATCAGCAGGGCACCGTCGTAGTTCTGCAGGAAATCCTCGAGCCAGATCAGGCTCTCGAGATCGAGATGGTTGCTCGGCTCGTCGAGCAGCATCACGTCCGGGCGCATCAGGAGGATGCGGGCGAGCGCCACCCGCATCTTCCAGCCGCCGGACAGCTTGCCGACGTCGCCGTCCATCATCTCCTGGCTGAAGCCGAGGCCGGCCAGCACCTCGTAGGCCCGGCCTTCGAGGGCGTAGCCGCCGAGTTCCTCGAAGCGGCCCTGAACCTCGCCGTAGCGGGTGATGAGGGCCTCCATCTCGTCGGCCCGCTCCGGGTCGGCGAGGGCGTGCTCCAAGTCCCGCAACTCGGCCGCGACCGTGCTCACCGGACCAGCGCCGTCCATGACCTCCGCGACGACGGAGCGGCCGGACATCTCGCCGACATCCTGGCTGAAATAGCCGATGGTGATGCCCCGGTCGGAAGAGACCTGGCCCTCGTCCGGCGCCTCCTCGCCGGTCATCATCCGGAAGAGGGTGGTCTTGCCCGCGCCGTTCGGGCCCACGAGACCGACCTTCTCGCCCTTCTGGAGGGCGGCGGACGCCTCGATGAAGACGATCTGCCGGCCGTTCTGCTTGCCGATCTTCTCGAGGCGTATCATGCGGTCTCGCGCGGTCCTGGGGAATGCTGCCGGGGCCTTACGGCAAGGATCGCGCGAGGGGAAGGCGAGGGGGGCGGGGCGGCCATGCGGCGGCGGGCGCGCCGCCGCCGGGGCTATAGCGCCTCCGGCCCGGGCTGCTCGCCGCCGAACCAGCTCCGCTCCAGGGATGTTCGCGCCTGCGCCTCGGCCGCGGCGTCGCCGCTTGCCTGCGCCGCACGCAGCAGCCCGGAGGCGGCCCAGCCGTTGTTGGGGACGCGGGCCAGCGCCTCCCGGAAGGCGGCGGCCGCCTCCTCGGGCCGCCCCTGGGCGAGCAGGACCGCGCCGAGGGACTGGCGCACCGGGTAGTACCAGAAGGGCGGCTCCATGTAGGGCAATCGGTCCTGGATCGCCGCGGCGGCGGTGAGCAGTTCGATCGCCCCCGGGTCGTCCCCCTTCGCCCGCGCCGCGCGCGCCCGCACCACCCGCGCGGCGACGGCGAGGATGTCGGGCGCCGGCACGCCAGCCTCGGGCATCGCCCCGATGGCGGGAAGCTGCGCCAGCGCGTCGATCGCCGCGGCCTCCGCCAGCGCCGCGTCGACGCGGCCGAGCCGGACCAGCGCCTCGCCGCGGGCGTAGTGCCAGTGGGCCCGCACCAGGGGGAAGGCGGCGCCGGGATCCGGCAGGGCGAGGATGGTCTCGGGCGCCGAGAATCGGGCATGGGCGACGTAGGGCGCGGCCGCGATCGGCTGCGTCCAGGGGATTTCGGCCTGCGCCCGCTCGGTCACGATTCCGGCGAGCTTCTCGGCCGCCTGCACGGCGGTCGCGCCGTCCCCGCCCATCAGGGCCGAGACCAGCACGAAGTGGACGTTGTGGGCGTAATAGGCCTGGGCGTAGAGGAGGCTCGCCCCGCCGCCCGCGATGAAGCTCTCGTCGGCCGCGACCGCCTGCCGGTTCGCCGCCAGGCTCTCCCGCCACAGCCCGAGCCGGTACCAGATGTGGCTCGGCATGTGCACGATGTGGCCGGTGCCGGGCATCAGGGCGGCGAGCCGGGCCGCGTGGGGGCTGCCCGCTCCGGCCGGTCGGAAGCCTCGACCATGTGGATGTAGAGGTGGATCGCCCCCGGATGGTCGGGGTTCGGCCGGACGGGCGCGTCCGCGCGCTGCCCGAGCACGCCCTCGATCAGCGCGAGGATCCGCTCGGTGGCGCCCTTCGGGGTCCGTCCTCCGTCCACCCAGTAATCCCAGGGCGAGAGGTTCATGAGCGCGTCGGCGGTGAGGAGCGCGATCTCGGTGTGCTCGGGAAAGCGCGCCTGCACCTGCTCCATCGCGTCGGCGAAGGCGCGGTCGAGGGCCTTGCGGTCGGCCTGGCCCGGGTCGGCCGGATCCGAGGCCGCGTAGCGGCGCGAGAGGGCCTCGATCAGCGCCGCCTGCTCGGGGGCGGCCTGCCCCGCGAGGTCGCGGGCGCGGGCGAGAACCGCGAGCGCCCGCGGGATGGCGTCCGCATCCATCGGGTAGTTGATGTGGGGGCCGAGCACCCAGGCCTCGCCCCACAGGCACATCGCGCAGGCGGGGTCGAGGGCCTGCGCCGCCCGGAAGGCACGGGCCGCCTCGGCGTGGTTGAAGCCCCAGGCGAGCCGGTAGCCCTGGTCGAAATAAGCCTGCGCCTCCGCGCTCGGCGTCTCGACGGGCCAGCTCAGGGTGCCGAGATCGGCATAGAGCGGCGGCCGCGCCGCGCTCGTCGGGGCGGCGGCGCCGCGCGGCAGATCGCGGGCGTAGGGACCGACCTCGGTGCGGCCGGGCTGGGCGGCGCCGGGATGGACGTGGACGGGGCCCACCCCGCCGGCCGCGGCCGGCGCGCAGGCGAGGAGACCGAGGATGAAGAGCGTTCCCGGGCGCATCGGCCCCTCCCGCCGGACCGACCGGCCTCGCGAAGGCCGTCCGGCGCTTCGCGCGGACCGATGCTGGGCCGGGGCCGGTGCAGGCGGCGCTAACGAATGCTGGTTCCGATCCGCACGCGGACGGCTGGAGAAGCGCCGCGCCCTCTCTCTCGTTCGGGAGAGGTGGGCGGTCGCCTCGATCAGCCCCCGCCGCACGCCGCGGCACGACTCGCCGCTAGGTCAGGGCGCAAGCATTGCCTCGGGCAGCCACGGCTCGCTACTGTGTCGGCATCGCCCCCGCCAATGCCCGCGGCGAGTTTGGTTAACGATCCGATGATGCGCGCCCTGTTGATTGCTGCGGCTTGCAGTTGTGTCTCCATCACGACCGCGCCAGTCCACGCTCAAACCGTTCCCGGACACCGATTTTCTGAATCGCTCGAACAGTACAAGTTCGCCGTGTCCCGGATCATCCACAATCGCATGCAAACGAGCTTCTATCGAAGCTCGCTCGGTGGAATCTCCATCGTCACGTTCGATCTGGATCGACATGGAACGGTCAAGAAGGCGTCGCTGCGGACGAGCTCGGGGTCTTCCAACATCGACAGCATGGCTCTGAAGGCCGTCCCCGTCGGCTTTCAGTTTCCTCCGATTCCCGAACATCTGGGCATCACGGACATCAGGGTCACGGTCCCTCTGCGCTACGGCTCGAACCCTTAAGAGTCGGGGGCCGCGGTCCCCAGGCGGCGGCCATCGTCCCGGAACGCGCGATCATCGCCGCGCCGCCGGTCCGGGACCGTCGCCGGGATGCGGCACTCCCGGCATCGGCACACCCTAACGGGCGCCCTCCGCAGCCGCCTGGGGCAGGGGCGCCTCGCCCGGCTCGTCCCGCTCGCCGACGAAGCGGCCGAAGATGCGCCCGAGCCGGCGCGACAGGCCGTCCATCAGCAGGAACACGGCCGGCACGAAGACGAGCGAGAGCAGGGTCGAGACGATCAGCCCCGCGATCACCGCCACCGCCATCGGCGCGCGGAACTCGCCGCCGACGCCGAGGGCCATCGCGGAGGGCACCATGCCGGCGGCCATGGCGATCGTCGTCATCACGATCGGCCGCGCCCGCTTTCGGCCCGCATCGACGATGGCGGTGACCGGATCGACGCCGCGGGCCATCTCCTCGACGGCGAAATCGACCAGCATGATCGCGTTCTTCGTCACGAGGCCCATCAGCATCAGGATGCCGATGACGACGGGCATCGAGATCGGCATGTTGAGGAGGAGGAGGCCGAGGATCGCGCCGCCGATCGAGAGCGGCAGCGAGAACAGGATGGTGAGCGGCTGCAGGAACGAGCCGAACAGGAGCACCAGCACCGCGTAGACCATCATGATCCCGGCGCCCATCGCCATCAGGAAGCCGGAGAAGACCTCGGCCATGATCTCGGCATCGCCCGTCTGGCGGATGGTGACGCCGGGCGGCAGGCTCTTCGCGGTCGGCGTTGCGAGCGCCTGGGCGATCAGCGAGCCGAGCGCGTCCGAGCCCTCCATGTTGGCCTCGACGGCGACGCGCACGGCGCGGTCGTAGCGGTCGATGGCGCCCGGTCCCTTGTCGAGCTCGATCTCGGCCACCGCCGCGAGCGGCACCGCCGCGCCGTTCTTGGCCGGGACCTTAAGGGTCTCGAGCCGCGAGACGGCGCCGCGGGCGCTCTCGGGAAGCTGCACCCGGATCGGCACCTGCCGATCCTTGGCGTTGAACTTCGGCAGGTTCAGGCCGATGTCGCCGATCGTGCCGACCCGGACCGTCTCGGCGATGGCGTCCGTCGTCACGCCGAGATCGGCCGCCGCGCCCTCCTTCGGGCGGATGCGCACCTCGGTCCGGTCGAGCGGCGCGGTCGACATCACGGCGACGAGATGCGGGATCTCCGCCATGTCGCGCTGGAGCCGCGCGGCGACCTCGGTGACCTCCGCGGCGTCGGGCCCGCTCACCACGAGGGCGAGGTCGCGCTGGCCGCTGTCGCGCAGGGTCCAGGAACGGATGTCGGGCTCCTCGGCGACGAGGCCCGCGATCTCGGTCTCGATCGCCGCCTGCTTCTTCCGCCGCGCGCTCTTCGGCACGAGGTTCACGGTCAGCGTCGCGAGCCGCGTCTCCATCTTGCCGCCGGCTTGGCGCCCGCCGTCGACGAAGACTGAGGTCACCTCGGGCAGCGCCCGGATGCGGGCGGCGACGCGGTCGGACACGGCCACGGTGTCGGCGAGCTTCGCGCCCGGCGCCAGCTCGACCATGACCAGCGTGCGGGCATTGTCCTGCTTCGGCACGAAGCCGGAGGGCAGCAGCGCCGTCGAGGCGAGCGAGCCGGCAAACAGCGCGAGGCCGACGAGGAGCGTGATCACCCGGTGGCGCACCGACCAGCCGACGAGGCGCCCGTAGGCGCGCATCACCCATCCCTCGCGCTCCTCGGCATGGCCGTGGTCGCGCAGGAAGTAGGCGGCGAGCATCGGGGTGATCAGGCGCGCGACGAGGAGCGACATGAACACCGAGACCGCGATGGTGAGCCCGAACTGGATGAAGTAGCGCCCCGCGATCCCGCCCATGAAGGAGACAGGCGCGAACACCGCGATCAGGGTCGCCGTGATGGCGATGACGGCAAGCCCGATCTCGTCCGCGCCCTCGATCGCGGCCCGGTAGGGCGATTTGCCGAGCCGCATGTGGCGGACGATGTTCTCGATCTCGACGATGGCGTCGTCGACGAGGATGCCGGTCACGAGCGTGATCGCGAGCAGGCTGATGCCGTTGAGCGTGAAGCCCAGCGCGTCCATCGCCCAGAAGGTCGGGAAGACCGAGAGCGGCAGCGCCACCGCCGCGATCAGCGTCGCCCGCCAGTCGCGCAGGAACAGCAGCACCACCACGACCGCGAGCGCCGCGCCCTCGATGAGGGTGTGCATGGCCGAATCGTAGCTGCCGATCGTGGCCGAGACCGAGGAATCGATCGTCTCGAAGGCGATGTCCGGGTGGCTCGCCCGGAACTCGGCGATGCGCTTCTCGACGCCGGCCGCGACCTCGGCGTCGCTCGCGCCCGAGCCCCGCGAGACCGCGAAGGCGACGACGGGCTCGCCGTTGAAGCGGGCGAAGGTGCGCGGCTCCTCGATCCCGTCCTCGATCGTCGCGAGGTCGTCGAGCCGTACCTTGCGGCCGCCGGGCAGCACGATCGAGGTGGCCTTGAGGTCGCGCACGCTGCGCGAGGCGGCCAGGGTCCGGATCGACTGCTCGCGCCCGCCGACCTCGCCGCGCCCGCCCGCCATGTCGGCGGAGGTGAGGCGCAATTGCCGGTTCACGTCGGCCGCCGTGATGCCGAGCGCCAGCAGCCGGTCGGGCTGGAGCGTGACCCGCACCTCGCGGGCGACGCCTCCGACGCGCTCGACGCCGCCGACGCCCTTCACCCCCTGCAGACTGCGCGCGACGGTATCCTCGACGAACCACGACAGTTCGGCCGGCGTCATGGCGGGCGCCTTCACCCCGTAGACGAGGATCGGCAGGCCCGCGATCTCGACCCGGCTGATCACCGGCTCGTCGATGGTGCGGGGCAGGTTGATGCGGATCTTCGAGACCGCGTCCTTGACGTCGTTCACCGCCCGGTCGGTGTTCACCTCCAGCCGGAACTCGACCGTCGTCACGGACGACCCTTCGGTGATCGCCGAGGTGATGTGCTTGACGCCGCGCACGCCCGCGATCGAATCCTCGACCCACTTGGTGACCTGGGTCTGAAGCTCCGAGGGCGCGGCGCCGGATTGCGTGATCGCCACCGAGACGATCGGCACGTCGACATTCGGCATCCGCGTGACGGCGAGGCCGCGGAAGCTGACGAGGCCGAGCACCACCAGCACGAGGAACAGGACGAGCGGCGCGATCGGGTTGCGGATCGCCCAGGCGGAGACGTTGAGGCGCATGGCGCGATCCGTCGGTTGCGAGGAGGATGGGGGAGGCGGGCCGCCTTACGGCAGGCCGGCCTCCGCGGTGTCGCGCGGCGCGGGCGTCGCGGCGACGGCGGGCGCCGGCGTCGCGGTGAGGACGGGGCGCACGCGGTCGCCCTCGCGCAGGAAGCTGCCGGCGCGGGCCACCACGCGCTCGCCCGCGTCGAGGCCGGCGCGGACCTCGACATCGTCGGCGTCGGAGAGCCCGGTCCGGACCTCGCGGGCCTCGACCCTGTCGCCCGAGACCACGAGCACGCTGCTGCGCTTGGCCCCGCCGTAGAGCACGGCGGCTTGCGGCACGGTCACGCCGCGGGTGCGGGCGAGCTCGACGCCGCCGCGCACGAAGGTGCCGATGCGCAGGCGCGGGTCGGCGTCGAGGCGGACGCGGACCTTGCCGAGGCGGGTGGACTTGTCGACCTCCGGATAGACCGCGCGGATGCTGCCCGCGACGCGCTCGCCGTCGCCGATCTCGATCCAGGCGGCCTTGCCCTCGCGCAGGAGCGGGAGCTTGGTCTCGATGACCTCGCCCTCGAGCTCGATCTCCCCGCGGGCGATCATCCGGAACAGGGGCTCGGCCGAGGCCGAGGCGGCGAGGCCGACGCGGGCGGTGCGGCGGCTGACGATGCCGGCCTCCGGCGCCCGGATCTCGGTGCGGGCGAGCCGCAATTCGAGTTCGGCGCGCAAGGCCTCGGCCTGCGCCAGATCGGCTCTCGCGATGACGAGCCCGTTGCGGGCGAAGGCGAGCTTGCCCTCGGCCTGGCGGAGCGCGGCCGTGCGACCCTCCATCACCGCCGCGGTGGCGTTGCCGGTCTGGAGGAGCTGCCTCGCGCGGTCGTGGGCGAGACGGGCCTCGAGCTCGGCGGCCTCAGCCTGCTCGATCGTGCTCTGCGCCTGGGGGATCGCGGCCCTGGCCTTGTCGACGAGGGCGTTCTGCTGGGCGAGCTGCCGGTCGATCAGGTCGCGGGAGAGGCGCGCCAGGACCTGCCCGCGCTCGACGCGCAGGCCTTCTTCCGCGAGCACCTCGGTGACGCGGTAGCCCTCGATCTCGGGGCTGACCAGGATCTCGTCGCGCGGCACCAGCGTGCCGGTGACGACGACGGTCTCGACGATCTCGCGGCGGGCCGCCTCGACCACGCTGATGGCGGGCGCGGGCCGGATTCCGGCCGGGGCCGGGCCGGTCTCCGCCAGGGCGGGCGCCGCCGAGAACCCGAGGGCGAGGAGCGCGGGACCGACGCGGGAGAGGATGGAGGTCATGGGCTTTTTCGTCCCGTCAGCGGTCGATCGGGCGGCCTGCGAGGCCGGTCTCGATCAGCGCGAGGAGGTGGGCGACGGCCGGAGCCGGGTCGTAATCGTCGGCCACCGCGCGGTTCACGATGATGCCCTTCATCAGGGGGTTCATCGCCTCGTAGAGCGCGGCGGCGTCGCGACCGGGCCCGGTCGCGAGGGCCGCCAGCGTCTCCACGAACCAGGCGCGGGCCTCCGCCTCGCCCCGTGTCACCATGGCGGCGATGTCCGGGTTGCGGGTGGCCTCCGACCAGATGTCGACGCGCAGGATCGCGGTCTCGCGGGTGATCGCCAGGAAGTAGCGCTCGATGATGCCGATGAGCGCGCCGTGCCGGTCGCCCGCGCGCTCCATCGCCTCGACGAGGGCCATGCCGCGCTGGCGCTCGCGCTCCGCGAGGCCGAGGACGAGGGCCTCCTTCGACTGGAAATAGCGGTAGAAATTGCCCGGGCTCATGGCGGCCTCGCGGGCGAGGTCCTGCATGGTCGTGCGATGGAAGCCGTTGCGCACGAAGCAGGCCTCGGCGGCGTCGAGGATGTGCTCGCGGCGCGCCGCCTGGCTGCTGCGGGCGTCGAGAAGGGTGCCGGCGGCGGCGCTCACGACAGGCGGCTCCCGAGCCGGCGGACCGCCTCGTCCCGCGTCCGGACGGGGCCGCAGGCTTGAGGCCGCAGGTCGAGGCCGCCGCAGACGCGCGCCTGCCACCCCGTCGGCCCGGCGCCGGTCCAGCCGACGAACGCGAGCCATCCGAGCACCAGGAGGCCCCCGAGGAGGACGTTCATCGGCGAGGCGAGGACGCGGAGCTGCGCCCGGATGCGCAAGCGGCGCGGCAGAACACGCCGAAGGGCGCCTCCGCGCTGGGGCGGCAGGGATCGGACGACGCGGCTCGACAGGTGCATGCTGGCTCCTCCGACACCCGTGTAATGAACGTTCATTCTCACGTCAATGAACGTTCATTCTCATGCGTGCGCGGCGTCCGGCCGCTCACCCCATCTCTCCCGTCCGGGAGAGGTCGAGTCCGCGGAATGCGAACCGGGTGAGGGGTGCGACCTCTCCGGAAAGACCTGGATCCCTCCCCCTGTCCCTCTCCCGAACGGGAAAGGGGATCCGCGCCCGGCCCAGAACCGTGGCGATGTCCTCACTTCCGTCGCGCTCCGCAGGACGAGCCGGGCGCCCACCTCTCCCGTCCGGAAGGTCTGAGTCGGCGTCAGCCGACCGGGTGAGGGGTGCGACCATTCCGGAGAGGTCGCATCCCTCACCCCAACCCTCTCCCGAACGAGAGAGGGAGCCGCGCTCGCCCCTCCGCGTCGCATCATCCCGGCACCGGAACGCTTCGCTTACCTCCGCGGGGGGCTTGCCTAGACGCCGACGAATCCGCATGGCACGTCGGAGCGGCCAAGGTCGCGCGCCGTGGGCCGCGGTTCCCGGACCCGTCGCATACAGGAGTTCTGGATGATCACGAGTCGGTACAGGAGATCCGCGGCGGCGGCCGCCCTCGCGGCCCTCGTCGGCCTCGCCGGCCGCGCGGAGGCCGCGCAATGCGGGAATTCCGCCGCCGGGTACGAGGCGTGGAAGCGGGAATTCGCCGACGAGGCGCGCGGGCGCGCCAGCGCCGCGAGCCTCGCCGCCCTGATGCAGACCTCCTACTCGTCCCCAACCATCTCGGCCGACCGCGGCCAGAAGAGCTTCAAGCTCTCCCTCGACCAGTTCCTGGCCAAGCGCGGCGGCCCGGCCATCGTCTCGCGCGGGCGCGCGCTCAAGCAGCAGAACGCCGCCCTGTTCGCCTCGATCGAGCAGCGCTACGGCGTGCCTCCGGGCCCGCTTCTGGCCATCTGGGGCATGGAGACGGGCTTCGGGGCCGTGCGCGGCAACATCAACACGCTCTCGGCCGTGGCGACGCTGGCCTACGATTGCCGCCGCTCCGCCTATTTCACGGACCAGCTCTACGCTGCCCTGACCCTCGTCGACCGCGGGCTCCTGACGGCGAACACGCGCGGCGCCGCGCACGGCGAGGTCGGCCACACGCAGTTCCTGCCGAAGAACGTGCTGAATTACGGCACGGGCGGCAGCCTCGACAGCGCCCCGAACGCGCTCAACGCCACCGCGAACTTCCTCAAGGCCCATGGCTGGCGGGCGGGCGCCGGCTACCAGCCGGGCGAGCCGAACTTCGCGGCGATCCAGGGCTGGAACGCGGCCTCCGTCTACCAGAAGGCCATCGCGCTGCTCGGCCAGCGCATCGACGGCGGCCAGTAGGCCCCGCCCGCCTCTCGCGCTCGGGCGGTCTCAGTCCGCGGAACGCGGACCGGGTGAGGGGCACGCGTCATCCGGAGAGGTCGCCCCCCTCTCCCGAACGGGCGAGGGAGCCCGTCGCGCCCGGCTGAGACCGGAGATCTCGTCTCAGCCGCCCGCCCGTCCGGTCAGGCGGTCCCACAGGCCGATGCGGCTGCCGCCGGCCGGGGGACCGTCCTGCCTGGAGCCCGCCACCACGACGAGGCGGCGGACCTCGCCGCGCAGGAACGCCTGCAGGAAGCGGTCGTATTGCCGGAAGACCACGCAGCCGTTCGAGGCGCCGCTCGGGCCGAGCATGTAGGTGTGGGCGAGGATGCCGTCGCGCCCGTGGATGGCGGCGCTGCCGCCGACCGGGTTGAGGCGGATCGCCCGCACGCCGTGGAACAGCCGCTCGCGCTCGGTCAGGTCGTAGGTGCCGGGCGGCGTCGAGCCGCGCATGCGCAGATGGACGTGGCGCGGGTTGTCGAGGCTCGCCCCGAGGCCGGAATGCGCCTCCAGCACCTCGCCGCCCGGCAGGTAAACCCGCGCGGCGCTGATGTCGTAGATGGCGGTGCCGGCCCCGGGCGACGGGGCCGGGCTGAGGCGGGCGCGGGGCGAGTCGTCGATGCCGTCGCGCTGCGGCGCCGCGTAGGCCAGGGCCGGGGCGGCGGGCGGCTCGTCCGCTCCGCCGAGCATGCGCTCGAAGAAGGGGCGCTCCGCAGTCGCGGCGCTGAAGACGCTGCGGGTCGAGGGCATCGGCGTGCGGCCCGCTTGGCGCGGCGTCATCGCGGCTTCGAGGCGCCGGAATTCCGGAGGGCGCGGCACCGGCAGGGGCACGGTCGGGGCAGGGCGGGGCGCCTCGACGGCCGCGAGCAGCGGGGCCGGCTCGACGCGCCGGGGCTCCCGGGGCGGCGGCGGGATCAGGCCGGCCTCGGCCCGCCGCGCGGGGGCGAAGGCGGCGGCCTCTGCGGACAGGGGTTTCGGGTCGAGCATCCAGGCGGCGGCGCCGGGCGCCGCGAGGGCGAGCGTCGCGCGGATGGGGGCCTCGGCCGGGGCGGGAGCGGCCGGGCGCGGCTCGGCGGCCGCCGATTCGGTTGGCCTTTCCCCCTCCGGAAGAACGGAGGCGAGGGAGGCCGCGACGCCGATGCCGACGAAGGCGAGGCTTAAGGCGCGGCTGAGGCGGCGCCGGCGGAGGGACGCGGCGGAACGGCCGGACGGGTACGCAACGTGGACCATGCGGGGCAGACTCGGGGTACGTGCTTCCCGCTCAGGCCGGCCGCGCGGGCACGCTCCGGATCCATCCGCGCGCCAGCGCGAATGCCGTCCGGTCCGTGGTCACCGATGCGGGGATGATCGACCTTGAGCCTCGCCCATTGAGCGCTGGTTTGGTTAATTTTGGCTCAATCGGATGATTCTTGCGGTCGGATCCCGCCTTCGGCGGTCGGAAACCCCCGGATCGGCCGGCCGGCCCAGCGGGCGCGCGGGGCGATATGCTATGAGGCGCAGCGATGGTCCCGCCGGGGCCGGATGCGGGTGGGGGCGACGCGCGACATGACGGAACCGGCCCGCGCCGACATTGCGGTGGAACTCGGGCTCGGCGGCGTGCTGCGTCTCGGCACCCGGTGCGTTCCCGTGGCGGACACGCTCGCGCTCCTCGCCGCCATCGAGGCGACGGGATCGGTGCAGGGCGTCGCGACCGCCCTCGATCTGTCCTATCGCGCCGCCTGGGACCGCCTGCGCAGCCTGGAATCGGCGCTCGGCCAGCAGCTCGTGCGCAAGACGCGCGGCCACGGCACCGCCCTCACGCCCGTCGGCCTCGCCCTGGCGCGCGCCCTGTCGGAGGCGGCGGCGGGGCTGTCCGCGCCGCTCGCCCGGGAGGCCCGCGCGATCGAGGCGCGGCTCGCGAGCCTGATCGGCGGCGCGCCCCGCCCGCTCGCGATCGCGGCGAGCCACGACCTCGTGCTGATGGACACGCTCGCCGCGCTGGGGGATTGCGACATCGCCGTCGTCGGCAGCAGCCAGGCCGTGCAGCGGCTCCTCGACGGCCGGGCCGACGTGGCGGGCTTCCATTGCGGATCGCTCGGCCTCGCCGGGGCGGGGGCGCCCTTCGTCGAGCTCGTCGACAATCCGGGCCTGCGGGTGCGGCCGCTGTTTCACCGCGAGCAGGGCCTGCTCCTGGCCTCCGGCAACCCGCTCGGCGTCCGCTCCCTGCGCGACCTCGCGACGGGGCGGGTGCGCTACGTCAACCGCCAGAAGGGTTCGGGCACCCGGGTCTGGTTCGACCGGATGCTGGCGGAGCTGGGTCTCGCGCCGGCCGCGATCGCCGGCTACGGCGTCGAGGAATTCACCCACCAGGCGGTCGCCGCCGTGATCGCCACCGGCACCGCCGATGCGGGCCTCGGCGCCCGTTCGGCCGCCGAGCGGTTCGGCCTCGATTTCCTCAGCATCGGCTGGGAGACCTACCATCTCGCGGCGAGCGCGGCCCTGCCGGAGGAGCGCCTCGATCGGCTCGTCGCGGCGGTCGCGGCGCGGGCGGGGCGCGCCGCCGGCTATCGGCTCCCGGAGCCCGCCTGAGGCGGCGGGCCGCCGGTGTTCGCGATCTCAGTAGGGATAGCCGTAATAGGGCCCCGGTCCGGGCTCGCGGGGGTAGCGGGCCGGGTAATCGTAGCGCCCGCCATAGGCCCGGATGTAGGGGTCTAGGCGGGGTTGCGGTAATTGCCGTTGTTCACGCCCGCCGAGCGGTCGTTGCCGGATTCCGCCGCGTAGGGCGAGAGGCCGCTGCCCGAGCTTCCGCCCCCCGCGCCGAGGCGGCGCCGGTGAGCGCGATGAGAAGGGCGGCCGCCAGAGCGGTGCGGGTCGTCGTCGTGCCCATGGTGATCTCCGATGTCGGTCCCCGAGCCAACGGGGCGGCGAAGGCCGCAGTTCCGCGGCCGCGCCTCCCCTCGCGAGCCGCCCGGGCCGATCCTCAGAAATCCGTGCGCCGCTTCGTGTCGGCCTTGCCCGCTTCCTCTTCCTCGGCCTCGGTTCCGGGGCGCTCCAGGGGGCCGCCCTGGGCCTGCACGCGGCCGGTCGCGGTGTCCTGCGGGGTGTTCGCCAGCCCCGCGCTCTCGGGCTTGCCGTGCGGCATGCGCTCGGCCTGCGTGTCGGTGCCGTCCTTCGTCATCGGGACCTCTCCTGCGTTGCGCATCGTCTGCGCCAACGCCGGGAGGCGCCCCGCGGTGCCCGAGGCACCCGGGGCAAGGATCAGGGGCGGGATCAGGCCGCGAGCCGCGCGGGGCCGAGGAACCGGACCCAGAGCTCGGCGCCGTTCCCGCCCTGCTTCCGGCAGGTCACCCGCGCGAGCCGCTCGTCGCCGGCGCCGACGGCCAGGACGAAATGCTCGGGAATGCCGGCGGCGCTGATCAGCTCGAGGCGGGCCTCCTCGGCACCGGCCTCGCGGAGGCGGCAGCCGATGATCTCGTTTCCGAGCAGGATCTTGGCGGTCTTGGGGGCGTCGTCGCGCGCGTGGGACTTCTGCAAGGGCAGGCTCCTCCGGTTCGTGTTGACGGCCCCCGTCCTCGCGGGGAAGCGTGACGAAAGCTTGACCGTTCGGGCACGTGTCCCGCTCCGTACGCTCGCGTTCCGTCCCCGCTCCGGAGATCGCGCGCCCGGCCGATCCGGTCCGGACGCGCGCCGTCAGGATGGCTCTCCCTCGTCTTCGTGTCCGGCCCCGACGGAACGACGCGGCGCCGGCGGAATTGCGAGAGGAGCCGGCCCGTCCGCGGCGCACTTCGGCGCGGACGGGCCCCATCGGGCGGTTCGGGGGCGCGTCCGCGCCCGAGCGGGAGGTTCGGGAGCATGTCCGACGTGGATGGGAAGCGGGCCGAGATCGTCGCCCGCATCGCGCAGGAATTCGGGCTCGGCGATCCGGCCGCGCTCCCGGCCGAGGACCGGGCGCGGGTCGAGGCCGCGACCGGGGCGATCCTCGAGGCCGAGGCGGTGCCGCCCGCCAGCCCGGAGTTGCGCCGGCTGATCGCGGAGTACCGCCGGCTCCAGGATCTGCGGGCCGGCGAGGACAACGTCCGCCTCGCGGAAGCCGGCGAGGTGTTCGCGCCGGAGGACGACGCCTGAGCGTGGATCCGCGCACGAACCGTGCGCCCGCGCCCATCCAGTCATCCCTGGCATACCAGCCCAGCGTGCATGGGAATTGCCACGGTTGCGAAACGGCTTAACCTGACTCCATCGCTGTTCCGACGGCGTTCCTCCCAAGGCTTCGCCCGCCCGGTCTCCCGACCGCGGCGGGCTCTTTCTTGCGCGGGCTCGGCCGCTTGCGGCGGGCCGCCGCGACCATACCTACCTGTCGGAAGGCGAGCCGAAGTTCCGCCCGCCACCGCGGCGCGTCCCGCCGCGGCTGCCACAGACCCGTGAGAACCCTGAGATGATGCGCGCGCTCCTCGCCGGCCTCGCCCTCGTGACGGCGGGCCCCGCCCTGGCCCAGATCCTCCCGGGCCCGCTTCCGGGAGCCCGGCCGCCCGGCGTGGTGATCCAGAACCAGCCGAACACGACCGGAAACAGCCGGGACGTCGTCATCGCCCCGGGCGCTACGGGCGCCGAGACCATCACCACGAACTCCGCCGCGGGCGGCAATGCCAGCTTCCCCGAGCGGGCGATCCCGAACGGCAGCGCCAATGGCGGCGGCGGCGGGAGCCGCTGAGCGCGGCCCCCACCGCCCGTTACCCCGTCAGAAGTTGTAGCGGAGCCCGCCCCGCACGGCCTGGATCGAGTCGGTCGAAGCCACCTCGGCGTCGTAATTGACGAAGCCGGTCAGCCCGGGCGCCAGCAGCGTGCCGATGCCGAGGCCGATCAGGGCCCGGTCCCGGTCCAGGCGGCGGCCCGTGACCGCGAAGGGCACGGCCGGGGCAAGCGCGAAGGCCGCGCTGATCGTCCGGCTCACATCGGCGAAGTCGTGCACATAGGCGGCCTTGAACGCCACGGTCACGACGCGCCCGCCGAGCGTGGCGGAGGATTCGAGCCGGCCGCCGACGAGGGTGCGGGCCGAGAGGAAGTCCTGCGCCGCCACGTTCAGGTTGAACAGGCCGCCGCCGACCTCCCGCCCCCGGTCCTGGTCGAAGGTCGAGACCTGGAACCCGACGAAGGGCGCGACGACCTGTCCCGGCGCGTAGGCGACGCGGTAGCCCGCCTCGCCCGCCGACAGGAACTGGTTGCCGCTGATGGTGCCCCGCCCCCCGTTGCCCTGTAGCGCCGCGAAGACGGGCGCGCGGTCGAGGCGTCCCTCGGCGCGGGCGTAGCCGAGGGCCGCGTTCGCGTAGAGCGCGCCGTTGGTGAGGCCGCCGTAGACGCCGACCTGGCCGTTGTCGGTGTGCGCCCGCTCGCCGGTGCGGCCGAGGCTGACATCGACCGAGCCGTAGCCCGCCGAGATGCCGAGCACGGTGCCGACCTGCGGATGCAGGTCGATGCCGCCCGCGAATCCCGCGATGGTCTCGGCGCGGCCGGCGGCGTTGGGAGTGCTCTCCACCCGGCCGAACTGCCCGTAGCCGGTCGCCCAGACGCCGTAGCCGCGGCTCGTCTCGATCACCCTCGGCTCCGGCACCGGCGCCCGCCGCGGCAGGTCGGCGGCGTAGACGGTGGGCGGCAGGGTGAACTGCGTCGGGCCCGGCTCGAAGGTCGCGGTGTAGGCGCGCGAGACGAGCTGGTCGGTGAAGGCGCGGCCGGCGCGCAGCTGCGGGTCGGCCATCGAGGCATAGCCCTGGCCCGCGGCGCGGTCGAGGATTCCCGCCAGCGCCGCGTTGCTCTGGCTGTCGAGGGCGAGCAAAGCCGTCGGGTTGCTCGCGAGCGCCGCGTCGAGGCCGCGGGCGGCCGAGGCCTGGTTCGGCGTCTGTGCCACCAGCGCGAAGCTCTGCTGGGTGAGCGTGACGTAGGCGTTGTTGGCGTCCTGCGAGGCGACCGGCCGGATCAGGAAGGGCAGGGTCCCGTCGCTGGTCGCCGCGGCGAAGGCGCCGCGCACGCCGCCCTGGGCCGTCAGCACCGTGTAGCGGGTGCCCGGCAGGATGCCGCCGGCGGTCGGCTTGACCTGGACCGTGCCGTCGAGGGTGGCCGTGCCCGACACCGCGAGCCGCGCGGCCTGGCCGGCGGGCGCGATCGCGCTCTGGAGCGTGCCGCCGGCCGCCTGGACGTAGGTGCCGGTCACGGTGAGCGTGCCTGTCGGCGCGGCGGCGCTGCCCGGGGCGACGGTGCCCGCATTCGTCAGGTTGCCGCCGATCGTGCCAGTGCCCCCGAGCGTACCGGCCGCACCGACCCGCGTCGCGGCGTTGAGGGTCGCGTTCACGGTCAGGCTGCCGCTGGTGACGGAGGCTCCGCCCGAGAAGGTCTGCGTCGTCCCCGCGGCGAGCGTGTAGGCGCCCCCCGCCTGCGACAGGCTGGTGAAGCCGACGACGTTGCTCGCGAGCGTGCCGGTGCCCGACAGGTTCAGGGCGTTGGTGCCGCGGCCTTGCGCGGTGATGGCGCCGCCGATCACCGAGCCGGCGCCGAGATTGACCGTGTTCACGCTGGCGGCGACGTCGTTGAGGGTGATGCCGCCGGTGATCGTGCCGGTGTTGGTCAGCGTGTGGCTGCCCGCGCCGAGGACGACATTGCCCGCGATGCGGCCGGCGTTGAGCGTGGTGCTGTTGCGTCGATTGTTGGTGGGGTTCGCCGAATCGGCGTCGACGAGGCGGACGTCGCCGGTGATCGTGCCCGAGGCCGCGTTGGTGAGGCTGGCGTTGCCCGCGCCGTAGATCACGATCGCTTGGCCCCCCGCGGGGCCGGTGATGGTGCCCTCGTTGACCAGCGTGTAGCTGCGCGCCCGGCCCTGCACGGCGCGCGCACCCGTGCCGGTACCGGTGATCTGGCCGCCGGTCCGGTTGGTCACGGTGAGCGCGACGACGTCGTCGTCCGAATCGACCGCCGCGACCGCGGCGGTCCCGGTGCTGGTGGCCGACCGCGTCGCCGAGATCCGGCCGTTGTTGGTCAGCGTCATCGAGGCGATGTCCTCGCCCGCGTAGACGCCGCGCGAGATGCCGACCCCGTTCTCGGTGACGCCGATCGTGCCGTTGTTGACGACCGCGACGTTCGCGATGTCCCCGGAGGAGGAATCGGCGAGCACGCCGTAGACGCGGGTGCCCGCGTTGTTCGCCCGGCCCGCGGCGCCGGTGCCGGTGAGCGTGCCGTTGTTGACCACCGTGGTGTTGGAGCCTGACAGGAGCACGGTCTTGTCGGTGATCGTGGTGTTGACGGTGAGCTGCGCGCCCGAGCCCGTCACCTGGATCCGGCCGCCGACATTCTGGGTCGAGCCCGCCGCGAGGGTCAGGGTCCCACCCGCCACCGTGAGGTTGCCCGACAGGTTCTGGGTCGAGCCGCCGCCGAGCGTCCAGGCCCCGGCCGTCTGGGTCAGGCTCGTGAAGCCGGTGACCGTGCCGGTGAGCGTTCCGGTGCCGGAGAGGTTGATGGCGTTGGTGCCGAGGCCCCTGGCGGTGATGTCGCCGCCGATCGAGGAGCCGGTGCCGAGGTTGATTGTGTTGACGCTGCCCGCGACCGCGCCGGCGGTGGCGACGTCGAGGAACGTGATGGTGCCGGAGATGCGGCCGGTGTTGGTGATCGTCTGGTCGCCGTGGCCGAAGATCAGGTTGCCGTTGATCGTGCCGGCATTGGCGATCGTGCCGGAGCGGCGGTTGTCGATGGGACTCGCCGCATTCTGGTTGTCGACGTCGGTGTTGCGCACGTCGCCGGTGATCACGCCCGTCGCCGTGTTGGTGATGGTGCTTGTGTAGCGCTGCGCGAAGTCGTCGGCGTAGAGGGCGATCGCGGCCGAGCCGGCGGTCGTGTCGGTGCTGGTGATCGCGCCGCTGTTGTTGATGACGAAGGACGAGGCGCGACCTCTGATGGCCTGGGTGTTGGCGCCCGCAGCGGTGATGCGGCCGCCGGCGGCGTTGTTCACCGTGACGGACTTCACGTTGTCGTCCGAGTCGATCGCGGCGACGGCGCTGGTGGAGGCGGT
Source organism: Methylobacterium durans (assembly GCF_003173715.1). NCBI lineage: Bacteria > Pseudomonadati > Pseudomonadota > Alphaproteobacteria > Hyphomicrobiales > Methylobacteriaceae > Methylobacterium > Methylobacterium durans. The sequence continues at coordinate 5,489,391 of NZ_CP029550.1, forward strand.
GGCGGTGGTACCGCGCGTGGCGGAGATCAGGCCCGTCGCGGTGTTGCTGACTGTGAGCGCCCCGATCGTCTCGCCCGCATAGATGCCGCGGGCGATGCCGTTGCCATTCTGCTCGACCCGGATCGTGCCGCTGTTCACGATGGCCAGGTTGTCGAAGGTCGTGTTGGCCGGCTGACCCTGCACGCTCGTGAAGGCCCCGTAGATTCGGAGCGTCGTGCTGCCGGCCGGCGAAGTGAGCGCGATCGTGCCGCTGTTGTTGAGGGTGATGCCGCTGCCGTAGAGGTTCACCCCAAAATTGTCGCGGTTCACCGGCGCCGTGTTGGTGATCGTGCCGGCATTGTTGACCGTGCTCGTGCCGTTGACCCGCACGGTCGAATTGCCGGGATTGTTGCCGCCGCTCGTCTGCTGCGAACCGCTGACGGTGGCGCCGGACTGGATATTCACGATCACGCCCGTGGCGCCGGCCGGCGCGACGAAGCCGCCGGTCTGCGTGCCCGTGCAGGTGACGGTCTGCCCGCTCGCGGGCACGGCCGGCTGGCAATCGGCGCGGCCATCCGCCACGAGGACTGCCCAGACCGGCACGCTCATCAGAAGAGACCGGCGCAGAGACGATCCGACCGTCGACATGATACCCCCAAAACTGTCAGTTGTCTTATTGAGACCCGGGCGCGCGGGCGCGCAGCACGTTCAAGCATCAGCGAATGGTGGGGCAGGGGAGTCAATTCTTATCCCGGAGACTCATCCGGGACGCGATGACTTTCATCCCATAGATGCAATTATGGCATTCTTTCGTGCGGAGCTTGCCATTCTGATCGATATACTTATGATGAAAAGGAAATTGGACTGGGAAATTCAGGACGTCAGCGTCAGGATGATTTGGCAATAGCGGCCATCGGCGCGAACGTCGTGTGCCGCGCCCGCCGCACCTTCCACCTCCCTGGAAGTTGTAATTTTCGGCCGAACCGGCGGGCGGGCTCGCGGGTCGCGCGCAACGGCGAGGCCGCGCCCCACTTCCTCCGTCAGGGAGAGGCCGAGGCCCTGTGAGCGTATCGGGCGAGGGGTGCGACATCTCCGGACAGGTCGCACCCCTCGCCCTGCCCCTCTCCCGAACGGGAGAGGGGACTTGCGCCCGATGTGTTGACGTCCCCGATGTGTCGGCGTCGGGGTTGAAGGGGGCCGGCGCCCCACCTCTCCCGTTCGGGAGAGGTCGAGTGCGCGTCAGCGCACCGGGTGAGGGGTGCGACCTCTCCGGAAAGACCTGGATCCCTCCCCCTGTCCCTCTCCCGAACAGGAGAGGGGACCCGCGCCCGGTCCGGTCGAGATTGAAGGCTCCGCCGCGCCCCTTGCCGAGCGGAACCCGCGCGGGACGGGGCGATGAAAATCAGACTTCGGAAATTTCAGGCTTGACCGTTGCGGGATTGCATCATGCAATGTGGCCGCGATTCGCTGGGAACGCGGTTATTCGGAGGCAGGCATGACGCTGGCTGAGATCGCCCGGATCATCGAGGCCAACGGCGCCGAGTTTGCGGACCGGGTCTTCGCCTCGCTCGGCAAGGCCCATCCGGCGGAATTGTTCGAGGCGAGCCCCGCGGCTCAGGACGCCATCGAGATGCTCCGCCGCCGGCGGGACCTGATGATATCCCTCGACATGTGGCCGGCCGCGCAGGCCCTCGACGGGCCCTGTTGAGACGCGGGCCGCAGGCTCACGAACGGTAATCCGGGTAGACGACGCGGACGCGGCGGGGCTCGGGCCGCGCCGATGCGGCCGTCTCGGGCAGAGGAGCGGCCGCGGGCTTGGCCGGCGCAGGCGCAGCTTGGCCCGCCGGCCCGGCAGCCGAAGGGCTCGGCAGCGACAGCATGACCGCGCAGGCTCCCAGGAACGAGACGGTCAGCAAGGCCAGGATGTCGTTCTCGCGCATGTCGGCTCCCCATTGTCCGAAATCAGCACCGCCCCCTTCTCGATGAGGGACGGATTGTCTTCGCGTGAGATCCGTCAGCAGTTCCGGTGCCCGGACCTGGGACAGGCGACAGCGTTCGACAGTATTGGTTAAATCGGCATCCGGAACCCCGCGGCTTCCCCGGACCTCGCCCAGGCTCTAGGCAGAGCGGGGCAGGAGAGGCTTCCATGCGGATCGTCCACGACGCGCGCTCGGTTCGGCACGACCCCACGCAGTTCTTCCGGCGCGGCAGCCTGATCCCGCATCCGGAGCAGGCGGAGCGCTACCGGGTCCTGCGCGACGCCGCGGCCGGGGCGGGGCACCGGCTGACCGGGGCGGCGGATCACGGCCTCGACCCCATCCGCGCCGTGCACGAGGCCGCGTATGTCGACTTCCTGCGCACCGCCTGGGAGCGGCGCGGGGAGATACCGGATGTCGGCGAGGAGATCCTGACGGGGCATTTCGCGCGGCCCCACATGCACCGCGCGCCGACGGGGCTGCTCGGGCGCCTCGGCCTCCACCTCGCCGACACCTCGACGCCGATCCGTGCCGGGACCTGGGAGGCGGTCTACGCCGCGGCGCAGGCGGCGATCGGCGGCGCCGATTGCGCCCTCGCCGAGGGGTGCGCCTACGCCCTGTGCCGGCCGCCGGGGCACCACGCCTACGCGGATTCCGCGGGCGGCTTCTGCTTCCTCAACAATGCGGCGATCGCCGCCGAGCGCCTGCGCGCGGCGACCGGCGGCCCCGTCGCGATCCTCGACATCGACGTGCATCACGGCAACGGCACGCAGGGCATCTTCTACCGGCGGGCGGACGTGCTCACGCTCTCGGTCCACGCCGACCCGGCCGATTACTTCCCGTTCTTCGCCGGCTACGCCGACGAGACCGGGGCCGGGGAGGGGGTGGGCCGCAACCGCAACCGGCCGCTCCCCACGGCTCCGGCGACCGCCCCTGGCTCGGCGCGATCGGCGCGGCGCTCGACGAGGTCGCCGCCGCGCGGCCGGCCGCGCTCGTGGTGGCGCTCGGCCTCGACGCGTCCGAGGCCGACCCGATCGGGGTGCTCCGGGTGACCGGCGCGGGCTTCGGGCAGGCGGCCCGGATGATCGCCGGGCTCGGGCTGCCGACGCTCCTCGTCCAGGAGGGCGGCTACCTCTGCGAGGCGCTGCCGCGCAATCTCGTGGCGTTCCTCGGCGCCTTCGACGCGGGCCGCAGCGGGTTCTGAGAGCTCATCCGACCGAGAAAGACAAAACTTCTCTCCATCTCGCGCCGATGGAGAAGAAACGTCTCGTTCAGAGCGGAAATTTGCAAAACACCACCATTGCTTTGGGGCCCGCCTCCACGACATGAATCCGCGTGATTGCTTGTCGGTATCGCGGCTTCCATGCGCCAGATTCAGTTTGATCCCTTCGGCGAGGCGGTGACGCAGGATCTGCGCGCCGTCGGCCGCGGCGAGGCCCGGCAGGGCCCGGTCTCACGCGCCGTGCTGCGCTCGGGCGTCGGGCTGTTCTGGATCCTGGTGATCGGGATCGTCGCCGCCCGCGTGGCCTATTTCGACCCGGACTTCGCCGAGAAGTTCGGCTCCGTCGCCGCCGTCACGACCTACATCCAGGCCCTGTTCAGCGCCTGAGGCGCGCCCGGGCCCCACGACGGGACCCGGGATCCGCGAGAACACCCGATCACGCGTGCAGGGTGACGCCCTCCGCCGTCCGCGGCAGGCCGAACGCCGCCCGCAGCAGGTGTGGGATCTCGCCCGGCGTGTCGGCGACGGCGACGCCCGCCGCCTCCAGCGCCCGGCGCTTGCCCGCGTAGCTCCCGAAGGCGCCCGAGACGATGGCGCCGGCATGGCCCATCTTCTTGCCGGGCGGCGAGGCGCGGCCCGCGATGAAGGAGACGACGGGCTTGCTCATCCCGGCCGCGTAGGCCGCGGCCTCCTCCTCCATCGATCCGCCGATCTCCCCGACCATCACGATGGCGCGGGTGCCGGCGTCCCGGTCGAGGGCTTCGAGCGCGTCGCGGGTCGTCGTGCCGATCATCGGGTCGCCGCCGATGCCGAGGAAGGCCGACTGGCCGATCCCCGCCCGGGTCAGGTTGAGGCAGATCAGCGTGCCGAGGCTGCCGCTGCGCGAGATGACGCCGACCTCGCCCGGCTGGAAGATGTTGCCGTTGTGCCCCGGCATGATGCCGACGAAGCCCTCGCCCGGCGTCACGATCCCGGCCGTGTTCGGGCCGACGATCCGCGTGCCGCGGCGCGCGGCCGCGTGGTGGATCGCGATCACGTCGCGGGCCGGGATGTGCTCGGTGAGGATCACGACGGTCTTCGCCCCCGCCTCGATCGCGTCGAGGGCGGCCTCGCGCGCCGCTGCCGGCGGGATGAACATCACCGCCCAGTCGAACGGCGTCTCGGCCATCGCGGCCCGGGCCGTCGCGTAGACGGGCAGGCCGAGATGGCGCTCGCCCGCCCGCTTCGGGTTGACGCCGGCCACCACCTGCGTGCCGCAGGCGAGCATCTTCTCGGTCCAGAAGCTCCCCTGCTTGCCCGTCATGCCCTGGACGAGGACGCGGGCGTGCTGGCGATAGATGATCATCGGGCTGCCTCCACCGCGGCCTGGACCGCGTCTTCCATCAGGTCGTAGGGCTCGACGCCGAGCCCGTCGCGCACGAGGCGCACCGCCTCGTCCTCACCGGTCCCGTGGATCGAGAAGAACACCGGCACACTCGGGGCGAGCCGCTTCCAGGCGGTCACGACGCCCTCCGCCATCACGTCGGTGCGGGCGAAGGCGCCGCAGAAATTGACGACGAGGCTCTTCACGCCGGGATTGGCCAGCACGAGGCGGAGCGCCGCCTCCGACTTCGTGTAGGCCTCGCCGCCGATCTCCAGAAAGTTGGCGGGCCGGCCGCCGCAATGGCTGATCACGTCCATCGTAGTCATGGTGAGCCCGGCCCCGTTCGCCAGCACCCCGACATTGCCGTCGAGCTGGATGAACTTGAGCCCCTGGGCGAGCCCCTCGCGCTCCAGGTCCGTCATCGGCTCGGCCGCGGCTTGGCCCGCGAGGTCCGCCTGCCGGAAGGAAGCGGCATCGTCGAGTGTGAGCTTGCAATCGAGGGCGACGACGCGCCCGTCGGCGAGGAGCGCCAGCGGATTGATCTCGATCAGCTCCGCATCGACCGCGCCGGAGATCCGGTAGAGGCCGGCGAGGATGGACGGGATCGCCTCCGCCGCGGCGCCGAGGTCGAGACCCGCGACGAGGGCGCGGGCCTCCGCCTCGCCGAAGCCCCGGTCGAGGTCGACCGCGTGGCGGCGCAGGGCCTCGGGGCGGGTCTCCGCCACCTCCTCGATGTCCATGCCCCCTTCCGTCGAGAACAGGACGAGGGGGCGGCGGCTGCCCGTGTCGTTGAGGATCGCGGCGTAGAACTCGCGGGCGATCTCGGCCCGCTCCTCCAGGAGCACCGAGCCGACGGGATGCCCGTCGATCGTCATGCCGAGGATGGCGCGGGCGGCCTCCGCCGCCTCCTCGGATGAGCGGGCGGCCCTGATGCCGCCGGCCTTGCCCCGCTTGCCCGTCGGCACCTGCGCCTTGACCATGCAGGGGCCGAGATCGGCGAAGGCGCCTTCCGCCTCCTCGGGCGTCCGGCAGAGCACCGAGCGGGGCACCGGGATTCCGGCCGGCGCGAGCACCCGCGCCTTGGCGACGTGTTCCAGGAAGTTCATCGGCCGGCCTCCGCTGCGGTGTCCTCGACGTATCCGATCCGCTCCCAGTGCGGCCCGAACAGGTCGCGCGGGCTCGGCCGGTCCTCGGGGATCGGGGTGACGAGGTGGGTGATGTTGAGGAAGTGGCGGTAGCTCAGGTTCTCGGAGATGCTGTTCTTCTGCCAGGAGCCGCAGCCCATGCTGAGCGTGAAGCCGAGCCCCGAATTGAAGCCGCCGCCGTTGCCGAAGGTGTGGGCGAAGTTCACGAGCACCCGCACCACGTCGAGGTCGGCGGCAAGTTCCCGGGCGCGGGCCATGTCGGTGGTGTGGATGCCGCAGGAATGGCCCTTGCCCTGGTGCTCCAGGATCTCGGCCACCCGCGCCTTCGCGGCGGCGAAGTCCGCCGCCCGGTAGACGGTGAGGACGAGGGCGAGCTTCTCGCCGGAAAACGGGTGGGCGCGCCCGACCCCGTCCTCCTCCACGAGGAAGTACTTCCTGTCCGCGGCCTCCGGCGGCAGCCCGAAGGCCTCCGCGAGGACCGGGGCGTCGCGGGCGATCAGGTCGCGGTTGAGCTTGCCCTTGACCCAGAGCCGCTCGCGGATCCGCTCCTTCTCCGCCGGCGTGCAGAGATAGGCGCCGGCCCGCTCGAGCGCCGCGATCGCCTGGTCGTAGACCGCATCGACGATGACGACGCTGTTCTCCGACGAGCAGGAGGTCGAATTGTCGAAGATCTTCGAGTCCCGGATCTTCTGCGCCGCCGCGTCGAGGTCGGCGGTCTCGTCGATCATCACCGGCACGTTGCCGGCGCCGACGCCGATCGCGGGCGTGCCGCTCGAATAGGCGCGCCGGACGTTGTCCTGCGAGCCCGTCACCACGACGAGGTCGCAGGCTCGCATCAGGGCCTCGGTCGAGTCCTTCGTCACGGGATCGGGCAGGATCTGCACGAGATCGGCCGGCAGCCCGATCCGCTCAAGCTCCTCGCGCATCAGGGTCACGATGCGGGCGGTGGTCCGGTAGCCCAGCGGCGAGGGGGCGATGACGATGGCGTTGCGGCCCTTGACCGCCATCATCGCCTTGTTGACCGGCGTGGCGCCGGGATTGGTCGAGGGCGTCACCGCGCCGATCACGCCCATGGGCTTGGCGTATTTCACGAGGCCCTTGGCGTGGTCCTGCTCGATGACGCCGACGGAGCGCCCGCGCAGCAGGTCGCGGAGCGTCCCGAAGGTCTTGCGCTGCTTCTTGACGATTTTGTCGGCGACGTTGCCGAGGCCCGTATCGGCGACCGCGAGCTCGGCGAGTTCGCGGGCGTTCTCGGGCTTGTAGAGGGACCAGGCGAGCGCCCGCACCGCGGCGTCGGCCCCCTCCTGGTCGACCTCGGAAAAGAGCTTCTGAGCGGCGCGCGCCCGCCGCATCACCGCCTCGACGGGAGCGGGATCGAACGTTCTCTCCGCGGTCTTCGGGGGGATCGGCAGCGGCTCGGACCGGCCGATCGTCGGGGCGACGGCGACGGACATGGGCGACTCCTGGGAACGAGGGGAAAGGGTTGCGGTCGTGAGCGGGCCCCCGCGGGCCCTTCCCGGTCAGGCGGTGGGCCTGACCGGCACGGGACGGGCGAGGGGGGACTCCGGCTCGACGTCGTCGACGAAGGGCTCGTCCGGGCGCATCCGCAGCGCCAGGACCGCGCCGAGGAGCAGGAGGCCGAGGGAGGCCACGAAGGGCAGGTCCCAGCGGCCGGTCGCGTCGATGATGGCGCCGAAGACGACGGGCGAGATCATGCCGGCGAGCCCGAAGCCGAAGTTCATGAAGCCGCTCGCGGTGCCCGCGTGCTGGGGCGCGATGTCCATCGGCACCGCCCAGATCGGGGCGACGATCAGCTCGGCGAAGAAGAACGCGCCGCTGAGGCAGAGGGCGATGGTGACGAGGTCCGTCACGAACAGCACCGGCAGCATGAACAGGAAGGCGCCGAGGAAGCCCACCACGATGACGCTGACGCGGGCCTTCGAGACGCTGCCCGTCCGGCGCAGGATGCGGTCGCTGACGATGCCGCCCACCGTGTCGCCGACGACGCCGGCGAAGAACACGCCCGAGGCGAAGATGGCCGACTTCTTGATGTCGAGGTTGTACTGGTGGAGGAAGTACGAGGGGATCCAGTTGAGGAACAGCCACAGGGTCCAGCCATAGCAGAAGTCGGTCAGCGTCACCGGCATCATCCGGCGGAGGAGGCGGCGCCACGGCACGGCCTTGCGCTCGGAGGCGATCCTTCTCGCTGGCAGCACGTCGAGCTCGGCCTGGGTGATGTGCTTGTGGTCGCGCGGATCGTCCCGGAAGTAGAACCACCACAGGGCGACCCAGGCGAAGCTGATCAGGCCGATGATGATGAAGGAATCGCGCCAGGAGAGCGCGACGATCAGGAAGGCGATGATCGGCGGCGTCACCGCGTTGCCGAAGCGGGCGAAGGCGTGGGTGATCCCCTGCGCGAAGCCGCGCCGGTCGGCCGCCATCCAGTTGGAGAGGGCGCGCGTCGCGGTCGGGAAGGCCGAGCCCTCGCCGATGCCGAGGAGGAAGCGGGCCGCGACGAGGGACATCGCGCCCTCGACGAAGCCGATCATCACGGTCGCGGCCGACCAGATCGCGCCGCAGATCAGCAGGGTCAGCCGGGGCCCGAGGCGGTCGCCGAGCCAGCCGCCGGCGATCTGGAAGAAGGCGTAGGGGTAGGCGAAGGCCGAGAAGGCGAGGCCGAGCTCGGTGTTGGTGAGGCCGAGTTCCTTCTGCATCGCGGGCGCGGCGGTGCCGATGTTCACCCGGTCGATGTAGGTGACCAGGTACATCAGGCAGATGATGAACAGGACGCGGTCCGTGGCCTTGAAACGACTGAGCCCAAGCATGCTGCCCTCCTGACAGGGTCCGCGAAGTCGAGCTGGGTCGGCGCACAAGATCAGGCACCTTCCGAGACTGTCCTCGACGGCCGTTCGGCGTTCCTCAACCTTCGCGGCGCGGTCTTCCATCAGGTCTTGGATGCCTGAATCGGGGGTGGGACCGTGCCACGGGATGACACGCTAGCCATTGCCAACGGTCACGGGAAATTTATTGTCTGCATCGCGATCATTCAGGAAATTGATCGGAATGATTCCGGATCTTGAGATTCCGCTGCTGCGCACCTTCGTGGCGGTCAACGACACCGGGAGCATCACCCTGGCGGGCAAGCAGGTCGGCCGGACCCAGCCCGCGGTGACCCACCAGATGCATCGCCTGGAGAAGGCGCTCGGCAAGCCGCTCTTCGAGGGCGACCGCCGCCACCTCACGCTCACCCGCGAGGGCGAGATGCTGCTCGCCTATGCCCGCACCCTCCTCGGCCTCAACGACGAGATCCGCGAACGCTTCCAGGCGCCCGACATCGCGGGCCATGTCCGCCTCGGCGTGCCGGATCTCTACGCGGCCTTCCTGCTGCCCGCCGTGCTCGGCGGCTTCGCCCGCGCCTATCCGCAGATCGAGATCGAGTTGCGCTGCTCGCGCAGCATCCACCTCCACGCGGCCCTGGAGCGGGAGGAGATCGACATCGCCCTGATGACGCGCCAGCCCGAATTCGAGGGCGGCACCACGGTCCGGGAGGAGCCGCTGATCTGGGTCGCGGCCCGCGACTGCACGATCAGCGCGAGCGAGCCGCTGCCGCTGGCGCTCCTGCCCGCGGGCAGCCTCTACCGCCAGCGGGCGCTGGACGCGCTCGGCCATGTGGGGCGGTCCTGGACCGTGACCGCCGTGAGCGACAGCATCGCCGGCCTGCAGGCGGCGGTCCATGCGGGGCTCGCGGTCTCGATCTTCCCGCTCTGCGCGCTCAGCCCGCATGTCCGCCGCCTCGGGCGGGCCGACGGCCTGCCGGACCTGCCGGCCCTGGAGATCGTACTGCAACGCAAACCGAGCGGCATCGCGCCGGCGGCCGAGCATCTCGCCCAGTACATCGTGGCCGAACTCAGCAACGCGCCGTCCTGACATTGCTGCCATGCAGCGTCGTCGGCCGGATATTTTTGCACTGCACAAGAGGCTGTGATAATTCGAGGGCGTCCCGCAGCCTCGATTTCCGCGCCCCTATGAACGACCTCGACCGCCTGCAGAAGATCCTTCCCTTCGCCGTGGCGCTCTACCTCGCGACGAGCCTGGCGCAGCTTCAAGCGACGCAGGCCACCGCCCCGCATGCGAGCTCGGGGGTCTCGGTGGAGCGGGTGGCCGCGAGCGTGAAGTGGCACATGCTCCAGATCGCCCGCAACGAGCAGAACGAGGCGCTGGTCTTCCCCGGCAACTGAGCGTCCCGCACCCGGCCCGCAGACAGAACGTAGCCGGAGCCCGACCCCTCCGGAACGCGGACGGCCCGCGCGATCGGCCGCCTCGCGCATTGACACATGCGCCATTTCCTCATCTAATCGAACGCAACGTACCGTTTTTCGAGATTTAATCGCAAAACGGCTGCGACGGGGAACCGCGATCGGGCGAGGGCGTCGGCGATGGAGCGCGACCACTTCGACTACGTCGTCGTCGGGGGCGGCACCGCCGGATGCGTTCTCGCCAACCGCCTCTCCGCGGAGGGCCGGCACCGCGTGCTCCTGCTGGAGGCGGGCCCGCGCGACCGCTCGCCCTGGATCCATCTTCCCATCGGCTACGGGAAGACGATGTTCCACAAGACCCTGAACTGGGGTTTCTACACCGAGCCCGAGCCGACCATGAAGGATCGGCGGATCTACTGGCCGCGCGGGCGCACGCTCGGCGGGTCGAGCTCCATCAACGGCCTGATCTACATCCGCGGGCAGGCCGCGGATTACGATCACTGGGCCGCCCTCGGCAATCCGGGCTGGTCGTGGAAGGACGTCCTGCCCTACTTCATCCGCTCCGAGCACAACAGCCGCGGTCCGAGCCCGGCCCACGGTGCGGAGGGGCCGCTCTGGTGCTCCGACATCGGGCCCCCCACCCGCTGATCGAGGCCATCATCGCGGGTGCGCAGGATCTCGGCGTCCCCCGCACCGGGGATTTCAACGGCGGCGACCAGGAAGGCGTCGGCTACTACCAGCTCTTCACCCGGCGCGGCTGGCGCTGCAGCACGGCGGTGGCCTATCTGCGCCCGGCCGCCCGACGCCCGAACCTGCGGGTCGAGGTGGAGGCCCACGCGACGGACCTGATCCTCGACGGGCGACGCGCCGCCGGCATCCGCTACCGGCAGGGCGGGGCGATCCGCGAGGCGCGGGCCGCCCGCGCGGTGATCCTCGCCGCCGGCGCCCTGCAGAGCCCGCAGCTCCTGCTCCTCTCCGGCATCGGTCCGCCGGACGAACTCGCCCGCCACGGCATCCCGGTCCGGCACGCCCTGCCGGGCGTCGGGCAGAACCTGCAGGACCATCTCCAGGTCCGGCTGATGTACCGGGTGGCAAGGGCGATCACCACGAACGACGACCTCGCCACGCTGCGGGGCCGGGCCCGCATCGGCCTACAATGGCTCCTCTCCCGGAGCGGCCCCCTCGCCGTCGGGATCAACCAGGGCGGCCTGTTCACCCGCGTCATGCCGGGCGCGGGCGGCCCCGACATCCAGTTCCACTTCGCGACGCTCTCGGCCGATCTCGCCGGCGCCAAGCCCCATCCCTGGTCCGGCTGCACCTTCTCGGTCTGCCAGCTCCGGCCGGAATCGCGCGGCAGCGTCACCTTGCGCAGCGCCGACCCGTTCGCGGCGCCGGTGATGCGGGCGAACTACCTCACCACCGAGACCGACCGGGCCTGCACCGTCGAAGGCATCAAGTTCGCCCGGCGCCTCGCCGCCACGCGGGCGCTGAGGGACCTTCTCGCGGAAGAGCACAAGCCCGGCCCCGCGGTCGCGGGCGACGCGGCGCTGCTCGACTTCGCCCGGGAGGCCGGCGCCACGATCTTCCACCCGGCCGGCACTTGCCGGATGGGCGACGACCCGATGGCGGTGACGGATGCCCGGCTGCGGGTGCACGGTCTCGACGGGCTGCGGGTCGTCGACTGCTCGATCATGCCGACCCTCATCTCCGGCAACACCAGCGCCCCGGTGGTGATGATCGCCGAGAAGGCCTCCGACATGATCCTGGCGGAGGCGCGGGACGAGGCTATCCGGGGGACGGATCACCGCGTCCGTTCGGGAGCGGTCGAGGGCGCGTCAGCGCACCGGGTGAGGGATCCAGCGTCATCCGGACCAGTCGCACCCCTCACCCCGCCCCTCTCCCGAACGGGAGAGGGAGCCCGGTGCGGATAACCACCCGCTGCCTCCGCCGGCACGCCCCGGCGCGGAGGGAGCGGGGGCACGTCGACGTAATCCGAGCGGGTCGATCAGGGAGACGGGCATGGCGGAGATCGGGAGAGGCACCGGGGAGGCCGGGCGGCCGGGCGGCCTCCGGCGGGTCGTCGCGGCGGCGCTGATCGGCGCGACGATCGAGTGGTATGACTTCTTCCTCTATGGGGTCGTGGCCGGCATCGTCCTGAACAAGCTCTATTTCCCGGCGAGCGACCCCCTCGTCTCGACGCTTCTGGCCTACGCGACCTTCGCCGTCGGCTTCGTGGCGCGCCCCCTCGGCGGCATCGTGTTCGGGCATTTCGGCGACCGGATCGGCCGCAAGAGCATGCTGGTCATCACCCTGATGCTGATGGGCGTGGCGACCTTCCTGATCGGCCTCGTGCCGACCTACGCGCAGATCGGGGTGGCCGCACCCGTGCTCCTGCTGGTCCTGCGCGTCGTCCAGGGCATCGGCCTCGGGGGCGAGTGGGGCGGGGCGGTGCTGATGGCTTTCGAGTACGCGCCGCCGGAGCGCCGGGGGCTCTACGCCAGCATCCCGCAGATCGGCCTCGCCCTCGGCCTCTGCCTCGCCTCGGGCGTCGTCGCGCTGCTCTCCTACAGCTTGAGCGAGGAGCAGTTCCTGGCCTACGGCTGGCGGCTCGCCTTCCTGCTCAGCGTCGCCCTCGTCGCCGTCGGCGCCTATATCCGCCTCAACGTGATGGAGACGCCGGAATTCGCGGCCGTGAAGGAGGAGAACCGCGAGGCCGCGATCCCCTTCGTCGCGATGATCCGCGGCTACCCGAAGAACGTCCTCGCCGGCATGGGCGCGCGCACTGTCGACGGCGTCCTGTTCAACATCTTCGCGGTCTTCTCGATCGGCTACCTGACCCAGACCCTGCACGTGCCGCGCACGCAAGCGCTGCTCGGGGTCGCGGTCGCCGCGATCGTCCTGTGCGGGACGATCCCCCTGTTCGGCTGGCTCTCGGACCGCCTCGGGCGCACGCGGGTCTACGCCTGGGGCTCGCTCGCCACGGGGTTCTCCGCCTTCCCGGCCTTCTGGGTCTTCCTGACCTTCCCGGAGAGCATTGCGGCGATCTGGCTCGCCCTGATCGTGCCCTTCGGCATCCTCTATGCTTCGGTCTACGGGCCGGAGGCGGCCCTGTTCTCGGAGCTGTTCCCGGCGCGGGTGCGCTACACGGGGATCTCGTTCGTCTACCAATTCTCCGGCATCTTCGCGAGCGGGCTCACGCCGATCGTCGCCACCGCGCTCCTGCAGGTCTCGGGGGCGGACCGGCCCTGGCTGGTCTGCGCCTACTGCGCGCTGGCCGGCCTGATCAGCGCGGGCTCCGCGATCTGGATCGGCCGGGCCGGGCGGCGGGAAGCGGAGGCGGCGCCGGCCGGCAGGACCCTGCCGGCCTGAGGCGTCGGGTGTCGGAAGCCAAGGGGAGCGGATCGTTGCTGCAGGACAACAGGCCGGTGCGGGCGCCCTCGGGCCTGCAGCGCTGGCGCGCCCGCCTCGGCGAGCTCGGCCCGGGCGTCGGGCTCTGCGCCGCCGTCACCGCACTCTCCATCGCCCTGCAGGAGGGCGAGGAGCGGGCCTTCGGGCATCCCTACGTGGAGGCCCTGGTCATCGCGATTCTCACCGGCATGGCGCTGCGCACCCTCTGGGAGCCGAGCCCGCGCTGGCGGCCGGGCATCGCCTTCAGCGCCAAGCAGCTCCTCGAGGTGGCGGTCATGCTGCTCGGCGCCTCGATCAGCCTCGGAGCGATCATCGCCTCGGGCCCGCTCCTGTTGAGCGCGATCATCGCCGCCGTCTTCGTAACCATCGGAGCGAGCTACGGAATCAGCCGCCTGCTCGGCCTGCCGCCGCGAATCTCGATCCTGATCGCCTGCGGCAACGCGATCTGCGGCAACTCGGCGATCGCCGCGGTGGCGCCGGTGATCGGGGCCGACAGCGACGACGTCGCCTCCTCGATCTCGTTCACGGCGATCCTCGGCGTCGTCATGGTGCTCGGCCTGCCGCTGCTGATCCCGTTCCTCGGGCTCAGCGCCACCCAGTACGGGGTCCTGGCGGGGCTCACCGTCTACGCGGTGCCGCAGGTGCTGGCGGCCACCGTCCCGGCCGGGCTCGTCAGCACGCAGATCGGCACGCTGGTCAAGCTCGTGCGGGTGCTGATGCTCGGCCCCGTCGTCGTCACCCTGTCGCTGATGGCCGCCCGCTTCCGGGACGCGGGCCCGGCGGAAACCGGCCGGCGCCGTTTCGACCTGTTCAAGCTGGTCCCCTGGTTCATCCTCGGCTTCCTCGGGCTCGCGGGGCTGCGCTCCCTCGGCCTCGTGCCGGACGCCGCGATCTGGCCGATCACCCGGACGGCGGGCCTCCTCACCGTGGTCTCGATGGCGGCGCTGGGCCTCGGCGTCGACGTGCGGGTGATCGGCCGCGTCGGCGGCCGGGTGACGGCCGCCGTGACCCTCTCCCTCGCCCTGCTCCTGCTGATCAGCCTCGGGCTGATCCACGGGCTGCGGCTGGGCTGAGGGGCCGAGCGCCCACCTCTCCCGGGCGTCGGCACGCGGGCGGGCGCAAGGGGGCGGCCTTGATCGGGCGCGGGTCCCCTCTCCCGTTCGGGAGAGGGACAGGGTGAGGGACCTGGGTCTTTCCGGAGAGGTCGCACCCCTCACCCGGTCGGCTGACGCCGACTCGACCTCTTCCGGACGGGAGAGGTGGGCGCGACGGACCGCCGAACGAAAACGGGCCCCCTCCCGGCCGGGAGGGGGCCCGCGATCGCGTCCTGGCCTCGGCCCGTCACATCGGCGGGCGCTGCGGGCGCATGTCGGCGGCCTCGATCCCGGCGACCCGCACCGGCTTCTTCATCGCGTCCCGGCGGAAGGGCTCGCCGAGTTCCTGGTTGAGGAGGACCTCGATGAAGGTCGTGACGCCCTGCGCCTGCGCCTCGCCGGCCTGCCGGATGGCGTGGGTCAGCTCGGCCGTCGTCTCGACCCGCACGCCCTTGAAGCCGCAGCCCTCCGCGATCTTAGCGTAGCTCAATTTCGGGTCGAGCTCGGTGCCGACGAAGTTGTTGTCGTACCAGAGGGTCGTGTTCCGCTTCTCCGCCCCCCACTGGTAATTGCGGAAGATCACCATCGTGATGGCGGGCCATTCCGCGCGGCCGATCGAGGTCATCTCGTTCATCGAGATGCCGAAGGCGCCGTCGCCGGCGAAGCCGAAGACGGGGGTGTCCGGGCAGCCGATCTTGGCGCCGACGATCGCCGGGAAGCCGTAGCCGCAGGGGCCGAACATGCCGGGCGCGAGGTATTTCCGGCCGCTCTCAAAGGTCGGGTAGGCGTTGCCGATCGCGCAATTGTTGCCGATGTCGGTGGAGAGGATCGCCTCCCGCGGCAGGCCGGCCTGGATCGCCCGCCACGCCTGGCGCGGGGACATCCGCTCGCCGTCCCGCTCCCGCGCCTCGACGTTCCAGCGCGTGCCCGGATCGTCGTCCTCGTGGTCCATCGAGGAGAGGGTCTGGAGCCAGGCCGACTTGGTCTGGTGGATCAGCGCCCTGCGCTCGGCCCGGCCGGCATCGCCGGCCTTGGCCGAGAGCTGCTCCAGGAGCTGGCGGGCCACCTGCTTGGCGTCGCCGCAGATGCCCACCGTGATCGGCTTCGTCAGCCCGATCCGGTCCGGGTTGATGTCAACCTGGATGATCCGGGCGCCCTTGGGCCAGTAATCGATCCCGTAGCCGGGCAGGGTCGAGAACGGGTTGAGCCGGGTGCCGAGCGCCAGCACCACGTCGGCCTTGGCGATCAGCTCCATCGCGGCCTTCGAGCCGTTGTAGCCGAGGGGGCCGACGGCCAGCGGGTGGCTGCCGGGGAAGGCGTCGTTGTGCTGGTAGCCGGAGCAGACGGGGGCGTCGAGACGCTCGGCGAGCGCGGCCGACTCGGCCACGGCGTCGCCGATCACGACGCCCGCCCCGTTCAGGATCACCGGGAACTTCGCCTCGGAGAGGAGCTCGGCGGCCTCGGCGATGGCGGCGCGCCCGCCGCCCGGGCGCTCCAGGCGCACGATCTGGGGCAGCGCGATGTCGATCTCGTGGGTCCAGAAGTCGCGCGGCACATTGATCTGCGCGGGCGCGCAGCCGCGCCACGCCTTCTCGATCACCCGGTTGAGGACCTCGGCGATGCGGACGGGATCGCGCACCTCCTCCTGGTAGCAGACCATGTCCTTGAACAGGGCCATCTGCTCCACCTCCTGGAAGCCGCCCTGGCCGATCGTCCGGTTGGCGGCCTGCGGGCTCACGAGGAGCATCGGCGTGTGGTTCCAGTAGGCGGTCTTCATCGCAGTGACGAAGCCGGTGACGCCGGGGCCGTTCTGGGCGATCGCCATCGCCATCCGGCCGGTGGCGCGGGTGTAGCCGTCGCAGATCAGGCCCGCATTGGTCTCGTGGGCGCAATCCCAGAAGGTGATGCCCGCCTTGGGAAACAGGTCCGAGACCGGCATCATGGCCGAGCCGATGATCCCGAACGCCTGATCGATCCCATGCATCTGGAGGACTTTGATGAAGGCCTCTTCGGTCGTCATTCTCATGGTTGCATCCTCGGCTGCTTCCTCGGGCGCCCGATCGCGGCACCGCGTCGGCGGATCGTCGCCGGGCGAGCCGCACGCTCACCCCGGGGGCCGCGTCGGCCCCGTCCGTGCGGGCCTCCGGCCTCGCCGCACGGTTGAAGACTAGCGCCGCAATCCCGTCGCACGCAAGCGCCATCTCATTTTTTTGCTTCTCACATTCTGAAAAATGGAATAGGACTCGATCGACCGATGGAAGACAGCACCGAATCCTCGCCGGCCCTGAAGGCCTTCACGCTCCTGGAGACCATCGCGGCGATGGACCACGCCCCGACGCTCGCCGAGCTCACCGAGACGGCCAACCTGCCCAAGCCGACGCTGCACCGCTGGCTGACCATGCTCGAGGGCGCCGAGCTGGTGCGGCGCCTGCCGGACGGGCGGCGCTACGAGCTCGCCGCGCGGGCGACCGCGCTCGCCTTCGCGATCCTGTCGAACAACCCGGGCTCGACGCAGCGCCACCAGATCCTGCAGCGGGTCGCGCGGGACCTCGGCGAATCCTGCAACCTCACGGTGCTGCAGGGGAGCGAGGTGATGTATCTCGACCGCGTCGAGGCGGCGGCCCCCTTGCGCGTCGCCTTCCAGAAGGGCTCGCGGGTGCCGGCCCATTGCTCGGCGAGCGGCAAGATCTTCCTGGCGATGATGCCGGGTGCCAAGCGCGCCCGGCTGCTGGGCGGCCTCAGCCTGGAGCGGCACACGGCCAACACCCTGACGGAGCGCGAGGCGCTCGACGCCGAGCTCGGCCGGGTCCGGCGCCAGGGCTACGCCTTCGACGACGAGGAATACCTGTCCGGCCTGTTCTGCATCGCGGTGCCGATCCTCGACCGGACCGGCCGCGACTGCCTCGCGGCGCTGGCGCTGCAGGCCCCGGTGGTGCGGCTCTCGCGGGAGAACGCCGCCGAGCGGCTGCCGGCCCTGCGCTCGGCCGCCGAGGCGCTGGCGGCGACCCTGACCTGACTTGATCCCGAGGCAACGCCGAGAGCCCAGTGATGACCGAGATGCCGACGACGATGCTGCCGATGCCGCCGAGCTACCCGAAGCTCGGAGCGCTCACCGCCCTCGCCCTCGGCTGCGGCAGCCTGCGGGTCGGCGTCGTCTACCCCTGCGAGGCGGGGGCGCTCGCCGCCGCGATCGAGGCCGGCGAGCAGGGCTTCATCGAGCCCGTCCTGATCGGCCCCTCCCAGCTGATCCGCCGGGTGGCGCAGGACGAGGGCCTCGACCTGTCGGACCTCAGGATCGTCGAGGCGGGCGACCCCCACGCGGCCGCGCGCCGGGCGGTGGAGCTCGCGGCGCAGGGGGAGGTCGGTGCGCTGATGAAGGGCTCGCTGCACACGGACGAATTGCTCGGCGCGGTGGTCGGGCGCGACTCGCCCCTGCGCACGGGCCGGCGGGCGAGCCACGTCTTCTGGTTCGATTGCCCGGCCTACCACAAGCCGCTGATGCTCACCGACGCCGTGGTCAACATCGCGCCGGGCCTCCTGGAGAAGGCCGACATCGTGCGGAACGCGGTCGGCCTCGCCCACGGCCTCGGCATCGCGAACCCGAAGGTCGCGATCCTCGCGGCCGTCGAGACGGTGAACCCCTCGCTGCCCTCGACGATCGATGCGGCGGCCCTCTGCAAGATGGCCGATCGCGGCCAGATCACCGGCGCCATCCTCGACGGGCCGCTCGGCTTCGACAACGCGGTCTCGACGGCCTCGGCCAGCACCAAGGGCATCGTCTCGCTGGTGGCGGGCGAGCCCGACATCCTGCTGGTGCCGAACCTCGACGCCGGCAACAGCCTCTACAAGTCGCTGGTCTATCTCGGCGGCGCGGCCTGCGCCGGCCTCGTCCTCGGCGCGCGGGTGCCCGTGATCCTCACGAGCCGGGCCGATTCCCGCCAGGCAAGGGTCGCCTCCTGCGCGCTGGCGGCACTCGCCGCCCGGGGCATGGCCGAGCCGATGGCGCCGCTCAGGAACTGAGGAGCCGTCTCGCGAGGCGTCGCGCGATCCAGTCCTGCACCGCGTCGAGATCGGCGAAGGTGGGATGGTCCGGGCCGTCGAGCCGCCCGACCCCCACCTCCAGGAACCACTTGTCCGCGTCCGGCCCGTAGGCGTCCGACAGGCGCACCAGCACGCACAGGAAGCGCTCGCCGTCGAAGACGAGCCGGCCCTCCTCGTCTCCGCTGCCGGTCGCGACGCGCACGGGCCTGAGATGCAGGGTCACGCGGCGGCCTTTCTCTCCATGTGCAGGTAGGTCTCGTCGAACTCGCCCAGCGCGCGGAGCGCATCCCAGTCCAGGATGACGAGGTCGCGTTCCCGCGGACCGATCAGCCCCTGGGCGCGCAGATCCCCCAGCACCCGGTTGACGTGCACGTTCGACAGGCCGAGCGCGTCGCCGATGTCGGTCTGCGTGACCGGCCAGGGGCAGCGGTCGTTCTCGGCGAGGCCGACGGCGTGGAGCTTGAGGTACATCTCGCAGATGATGTGCGCGATCCGGCCATGCGCCGTGCGGCGGCCGATGCCGGTCATCCACTCGCGGAAGATCGATGCATCGATCAGCGTGTCGCGCCAGAGGGCGGACGCCGCATCCGGGAAGCGGACGCTGAGCTCGCGCAGGGCCTCGTGCGGGAGGAAGCCGACCCGGCACTGGGTCACGGTGCCGAGGCTGTGATCGAGGACCTTCAGGTGCAGGCTCTGCAGGTCCGGGATGTCGCCCGGCACGTGGAAGGACAGGATCTGCCGCCGTCCCTCGTCCAGGAGCTTGCAGCGGCAGGCCCAGCCCGTCAGGACGACGCAGCAATGGGTGGGCCGGTCCTTGTCGCGCGCGAGGTCGTGGCGCGCCTCGACCACGCGCACGGTCATCGGCAGCGCCGCGACGGCCTCGCGCGCCGGGTCCGAGAGGGTTGCGATGCTCTCCAGCTTGCGCAGGAGCGGAGCCAACTCGGCGTTCGACGCTGAACCCATGAACGCGGCACCGCGGCTTGCAAGGGACGGGGAGAGCGTCGCCGCGTGGCGGCGTAGGAACCATCGCTCCCTGTGGCAAGCCCGGCCTACAGGCCGGCTCATCCGACGTCATTGCCCTGTGTTACTTTGGTTGTACCTTCCTCATCGGTCGGTAAATAGTACCGCCTGATAATACAGCCGAAGAATTCATTGCCTCATGTTAAGGCAGCGCGCGCCTGATACGCTGGCGGCGGGCGGCCGCACCCGCTCTCAGGCGTCGCGCCAGCGGGTGAACGTCGCGGCCTGCCCGCGCGGGGTGCCGTCCGCGTCGACGAGCTGCCAGACCGTGCCGTCCTCGATCCAGAAGCGGCGGCCCGAGGCCGCGATCCGGACGCCCCGGTAGCCGGTGGCGAAGCCGTCGCGGGCGACGCGGTCGAGGAGCGCCTGGCGGGCAGCGCGCTCCGGCGCCTCCGCCGAGAGCCGCGAGGGCAGGGCGGTGAAGGCGTCCCAATCGTAGCCGAAGCAGCCCTGCGCAGTCCGGTTGGCATAGACGAAGCGCGGGTCCGCCGCCCCGTCATGGGCGAGCACCGCGAAGGGCGCCGCCGCGTAGAGCCAGTCCGGCCCGCACCCCGCCGGCACCAGCGGCCGGCCGACGAGCCGGGCGTGGCTCCCCGTCAGCAGCGCGAAGAAGCCGGGATCCAGCGCCAGCCCGCTCACGCGGCGAGATAGGCGGCGAGGTTGCGCCGGATGCGCTCGAGGGGCGGCTCGTCCCGGTCGGGCAGGGGGAAGTGCTGCCCCGTGATCGTCTCGAAGGCGCGGATGTAGACCGCGGCCGTCTCCATCACGACATCCTGCGGGATCTCGGGGATGTCGTCCCGGTAGGGGTCGCAGCGCGCGGCCACCCAGTTGCGCACGAAGTCCTTGTCGAAGCTCTCCGGGGCAGCGCCCTCGGCGAAGCGCTCGGGGTAGCTCTCGGCGAACCAGTAGCGGCTGCTGTCGGGCGTGTGGATCTCGTCCGCGAGCACGATCTCTCCCGCCGCGTCGGTGCCGAACTCGTACTTGGTGTCGGCGAGGATGAGGCCGCGCGCCGCCGCCCCCTCCTGCCCGCGGGCGAAGAGCGCGAGCGCCGCCTCCGAGACGATGCGCCACTGCTCGGGGCTCAGGAGGCCCTTCGCGAGGATCTCCGCCTCGGTCAGCGGCGCGTCGTGGGCGCCGGCCTCCGCCTTGGTGGTGGGCGTGATGATCGGGGCGGGCAGGGGCTCGTTCGGGCGCATCCCGTCCGGCAGGCGGTGGCCGTAGAGGGTGCGGGCGCCGGCCTTGTACTGCGTCAGGATCGAGGTCGCGGTGGTGCCGGCGAGATAGCCGCGCACCACGATCTCCACCGGCAGGATGGTGAGGCAGCGGCCCACCACCACGTTCGGGTCCGGGTAGGCGAGGACGTGGTTCGGGCAGATGTCGGCGGTCGCCTCGAACCAGTGCCGGGCGGTCTGGGTCAGGACCTGCCCCTTGAAGGGGATCGCGGCGAGGATCCGGTCGAAGGCGCTGAGCCGGTCGCTGCTGATCAGGATGCGGCGCCCGTCCGGCAGGTCGTAATTGTCCCGGACCTTGCCGCGGTAATGGTTCGGCAGCTCCGGCAGGCTCGCCTCCCGCAGGACCAGATGGGCGTAAGGGGTCAGGTCTGCCGCTGTCATCGCGCCGCCTCCGTCGGACCGAGCGGAGGCTTATGCGCGATCGCGCCCGCGAGCGCGAGCCCGGAACGCCGCCGCGCGCCTCAGGGCGGCGCCACCGCCCGCCGGTACAGGTGCCAGGTGGCGTGGCCCAGCACCGGCAGGACGACGGCGAGGCCGACGAAGAGGGGCAGCATCCCGACGAGGAGGAGGCCCGCGACGATGAAGCCCCAGAGCAGCATCGGGCCCGGATTCTCCCGCACCACCGCCATCGACGTCTCGATCGCGGCGAGCGCATCGATGTCCCGGTCGACGAGGAGCGGGATCGAGACGACGCTCACCGCCAGCGCCACCAGCGAGAAGGCGAAGCCGACGAGGTTGCCGAGCAGGATCAGGGTCCAGCCGCGGCCGGTGGTGACCACCTCCTCCAGGAAGGCGGGGACCGAGGCGTGGCTCGCGTTGTCGTAGAGCGCCCAGTAGAGGCCCATCGCGGCGACGAGCCAGGCGAGGAAGATCGTCATCAGGAGGAAGCCCACGGCGAAGATCGAGCCGGCCGAGCGCGCCCGCAGGGGCTCGTAGGCGTTCGACCAGGTCGAGACGAGGCCCTGCTCCCGCCGCCGGCTCATCTCGTAGAGGCCGATCGCCGCGAAGGGCCCGACCAGCGCGAAGCCGGAGGCGAGGGGGAAGAGCAGCGGGATCAGGCTCTCCTCGAAGGTCAGCGTCGCGATGACGATGCCGGCGATCGGGTAGATCGCGATGGCGAACACGACGTGGGTGGGCATGGCGAGGAAATCCTCGACGCCCCGGGCCAGAGCCACCCGGAGATCGTGGATCCCGAGCGCGCGCACGCGCGGGTGCGGCACCGATGGCGGCTGGTGGAAGACAGCGTGGAGCGTCGTCATGGCAGGGCCCTCCGCGGGGACGACAGGCGCGCGGCCAAGCTGTCCGACCGGCAGCGGCCACCGAGATATCGAGCACGAAGAGGCGCCGATTTATCGGATCGCGCAAGATCTGTCCCGATCCCCGACGAGACGAAACCGAGACGAGACGGGCCGTTCATCGCGCCCTTACAGTGCGCAACCGGGCAAATATGCGCCCGTCGTCTTGCTCGCGCCGGAGCCATGTCCGCCGCGAATGACGAACGACCTGCGCAGGGCGGGCCGACATGCGAGAATCCATCCTGGCGCGTCTCTCGCACGGAGGCCTGTCGTGACCACCTACATCATGCTCGGACATTGGACGGACCAGGGCGCCCGCTCGGCCGTCGATTCGCCCCGCCGCCTCGATGCGGCCAAGGCGCTGCTCGCCGGGATGGGCGGCGAGTTCAAGCACTTCTTCCTGACGATGGGCGCCTACGACATCATCGCGGTCTACGAGGCGCCCGACGACGCGGTGGCGGCCCGGTTCAGCCTGCAGCTCGGCATGCTCGGCAACGTCCGGGCCGAGACGCTGAAGGCGTTCCCGGAAGCCGCCTACCGGGCGATCATCGGCTCGCTCAGCTACGAGGAGCCGCCACGCTGGCGGACCTGAAGCCCCTCAGGCCGCGCGCTGGGGCTTGCGCAGCGGCTCGAACACGACCGCGTAATGCTGCGGGCACCAGCGCTTGCCGGTGACGACGCGGCAGCCGCAGACGCGCTTCGTCTCGATCGAGCCGCCCTCGTGGTCGGACCAGAGGGGGAAGACGCAGTCGAGGAGGCCCGCCTTCATGAAGGGCACGCCCTCGCCGCCATCCGCCGCCACCAGGGGCCGCCGCGCTCCCGGCGCAGGGAGGGCAGGGGAAGCGGCCGCCGCCGGGGCATGGGAAGCGGCCGCTGCCGGGGCATGGGAAGCGGCCGGGGCCGGGACGGCGAGCGCCGCCGGCGCGGGCACGGACAGGGCACCCGGCGCCGGGCGCCGAGCCGCTGTCGGCAAGATCGCGGCCGGACTGGGCACGGCGGGGGCAGCGGGCCGGACCGCGGCCGGCGCGATTCGGCAGGGCGTCTCGCCGCGCGCCGTCTCCCGCTGGGCCGCCGGCTCGGTGCGGGGCAGGATGCGCGGCTTCGCGGCGGTCTCGGCCGGAGGCGAGGCGGGGCTCGGCGCCGGCGCGGCGGGCGCAGCCGTCTTGAGCGCAGCCGTCTTGGGCGCGGCCGCCACAGCCTTGGGTGCGGTGGGAGCAACCTTGGCCGCGGTGGGCGCAGCCTTGGCCGCGGCGGGCGCAGCCTTGGCCGCGGCGGGCACCAGCTTAGGAGCGGCAGGCTCCGTCTTGGGGGCGGCGGGCGCCTCGGGCTTGGCGCCGAGCGTCTGCGCCGCCTGCGCGACCTGGCGAATCACGTCCTCGGGCGTGGTGCCCAATTCGGCGGCGATCTCCGACGCGTCGCGGCCCTCGATCCATTGGAAGACCGCCTTGCGGGTCGTCTCGTCCGTCCACAGCGCGTCGTTCATCCGGATGGGAGCCTTGTGCCTCGGTGATGGGGGAGGCGCCGTATAGGCGAAACCGCGCGGGGAAGTCTCGCCCGATCGCGCCTCCGGCCATGCATTGCGCTCAAGTCGGCCGTGAGCCGGCGCGGCCCCGGATTTGCCGCGATGCGCGACGAGCCGGCGCCGATTCGCATTCCGCCCGCGGAATGCTCCCGGCAGGACGCCCCGAACGGCCGCGGCGCCCGATTTTCGCCAAACAAGATGCGGACATGCCGGGCCTGATTTCTGCTCGCTCCGCGACCATGACGTGAGATTCATTCAGGCAGCGTTGAGCTTTCCTGGTTAAAAGGGATGCACGTCCCCCATCGTGCGGGATGAATCGGAGTTCGCACTTGAGTGACCCTCGCGCCAGCCTCGTGCGCCAGCCTCGCCGGACGGGGCGCGCAGGCGCCTGAACCGCCGCAACCCGCCCTCCGGATGATCACCGCTTCGAGCCCGACGCCGCGCATGCCGACGAGCCCCGAAATCCTGCCCCTGCACGAGGACGCCGCCGTCGCGGCGCCCGCCTCGCATCTCCGCCGGCTGCTGCCGTCGCTCGCCGGTCTCTGCATCGCGGCGATCGGCCTGGCCGTGCTCCACCGCACCCTCGGCAGCGTCACCCTCGCCTCCGTCTCCGAAGCCCTCGACCAGATCTCCGTCCAGGCCCTGGCCCTGGCCTGCCTGTTCACCGGGATCAGCTTCGCGGCGATCGGCGTCTACGACCTCGTCGCCGTGGAGACGGTGGCGCCCGGCCGCATCCCGCGCCCCCTCGCCGCCGCCACGGGGGCCGGCGGCTACGCCGTCTCGAACGCGCTCGGCTTCCCGCTCCTGACGCAGGGCGCCCTGCGCTACCGGGCCTACGGGCCGCACGCGGTGCCGCTCGCGGATGTCGGGCGCATCCTCGGCGCCTCGTGGTTCGCCCTCCTCGTCTCCCTCGTCACCATGGCGGCGGTGGCCCTCGTGCTCGGCCCCGCGAACCTGCCGGGCTTGGCCGGCGCCGCGGCGCCGGCCGGCCTGCCGCGGGCGGAGGCCGTCGCGGGCCTCGCCATCCTCGGGCTCGTCGGCGGCCTCGTGCTCTGGCTCGGGGCGCGCGAGCGCGTTCTCCGGGTCGGCGGATTCGGCCTCGGCGGGTTCTCGATGCGGCTGCCCACCACGCGGGCGGCCCTCGTGCAGATCGCGGCCGGCATCGTCGACCTCACCGCCGCGGCCGCCACCCTCTACGTGCTCCTGCCCGCCGACGCGGTCGGGAGCTTCCCGGCCTTCGCCCTGATCTACGTCGCCGCCACCGTCATCGGCATCGCCAGCCACGCGCCGGGCGGCCTCGGCGCCTTCGAGGCGACGCTGATCGCGAGCCTCGGCGCGGGCGGCCGGGCGGACGTGCTGGGCGGCCTCCTCGCCTACCGGATCATCTACACCCTCCTGCCGTTCGCGGCCGCGCTCCTCGGCCTCGCCGCGTCCGAGCTGGTGCGCCGCCGCGCCGTCTTCGCCGCCCCGGCCCGGACGGCCGGGCGCCTCCTGGAGCCGATGGTGCCCCGCGCCGCCGCCGGCATCGCCCTCGTCGGGGGCGTCATGCTGCTGGCCTCGGGGCTGACCCGCGACCTCGCCGCCCGCATCGAGATCCTCTCGCAGTTGGTGCCGCTGCCCTTCGTCGAGGCCTCGCACTTCGCGGCCTCCCTGGTCGGCCTCGCCCTCCTCGTGCTGGCGCGGGGCCTCAACCGGCGCCTCGCCCGGGCCTGGCGCTTCGCCCTGATGCTGCTCGTGCTCGGCGCCGCCTTCTCCCTCGGCAAGGGGCTCGACTGGGAGGAGGCGATCCTGCTGGGCACGCTCGCCGCCCTGCTCGCGGCCTTCCGCGCCTCGTTCTACCGCTGCCCGCGCGCCGCGCAGGCGAGCCTGTTCGCCCTGAGCCGCCCGGCGCTCGCGGGCGTCGCGGCCCTCCTCACGGGGGCGATCGGCCTCGGCTTCGTCGCGTGGCGCCACTGCGCGGACGCCGACGCGCTCTGGTGGCAGGTAGCCTGGGACGGCGACGCCCCGAGCCTCATCCGCGCCTCCTTCGCGCTGATGGCCGGCATGGCCGCGATCGGCTTCGACAACGCGGTCAACCGCCGCGGCGCGCCCGAGGCCGAGCCCGAGATCCCGCCGGCCGTGGTTGAGGCGGTCGCCCGCGCCCCCGGCGCCTCGGCGGCGCTGGCGCTCCTCGGCGACAAGGAATTCCTCACCTCCGCCGACGGGCAGGGCTTCGTGATGTATGCCCGCGCCGGCCGCAGCCTCGTGGCGCTCGGCGAGCCCGTGGCACCGGACGGCACCGCGCCCGAACTCGCCTGGGCCTTCCGCGAACTCGCCGACCGCGCGGCCGCGCGCCCCGTCTTCTACGGGGTCGGGCCCGAGAACCTGCCGCTCTTCCTCGACATGGGGCTCGCCGCCCTCAAGCTCGGCGAGGTCGCCCGCGTGCCGCTCGCCGATTTCTCCCTGAAGGGGCCGGCTCGGCACGACCTGCGCTACGGCGCCCGCCGGGCGGAGAAGGAGGGGCTCACCTTCGCGATCCTGCCCCGCGCCGAGGTGCCGGCCGCGATGGAGGAGCTCGCCGCCGTCTCCGACGCGTGGCTCGCCATGAAGTCGGGCAGCGAGAAGCGCTTCTCCCTCGGCTATTTCGACCCCGCCTACCTCGCCCGGTTCGACGTCGCGGTGATGCGCAAGGCGGGCCGCATCGTCGCCTTCGCCAATCTCTGGCGGGGCGCGGAGCGGAACGAGATGGCGATCGACCTGATCCGCTACACGCCCGACGCCTCGCGGGTGATCATGGACGCGCTGTTCGCCAACCTCCTGCTCGCCGCGAAGGACGAGGGCTACCGCTGGTTCAACCTCGGCGCGGCGCCCCTCTCGGGCCTCGTCGACCGGCGCCTCGCCTCCCGCTGGAACCGCTTCGGCGCCTTCCTCTACCGGCGCGGAGCCGACCTCTACAGCTTCGACGGGCTGCGGACGTTCAAGCAGAAGTTCGATCCGGTCTGGACGCCCTACTACCTGATCTGCCCCGGCGGCCTCGGCACGCCCCGCGCCCTCCTCGACGTGGCGACCCTCGTCAACGGCTCGCCCTTCGGGCTGATCCGGCGATGACGCGGCGGAGCCGGGCCCGCCTCGCCCTCCTGATCGGGGCGGCCCTGCTCCTCGCCGCCGCGGGCGCGGGCCTCCTCCTCGCCTGGCGCCCGCCCGCCCCGACCCTGATCGCCTCCGCGACGCCGGTGCGGGTCTCCTCCGCGCATTTCAAGGACGTGCCCGTGGCGATGCCCGGCGCGAGTCCGGTCGGCCTCGCGCTCCTCGTCTCCGGCGCGGGCGGCCCGGGCCCGGCCGAAGAGGCCCTGTCCGAGCGCCTGCGCCGCCGCGGCCTGATGGTGCTCAGCCTCGACCTCGAGACCTGGCGCGCCGGGCTGGAGCGCGACGCGGGGCCGTGCCTGCGCCCGATGTCCGACGTCGAGGATCTCTCGAAGGGGTTGCAGCGGGCACTCAAGGCCAAGCGCTACCTCCACCCCGTCCTCGTCGGGGTGGGGGAGGGCGGCGCCCTCGTCCACGCCATCCTCGGCCAGGCCCTCTCGGCGACGGTCGCGGGCGGCGTCGCCCTCGATCCGGCGCCGACCCTCGCCCTCGGACGGCCCACCTGCGACGGCCTGCCCGCCGAGCCCGCGCCCGGCGGCTTCCGGTACGGGCGGGCGACCCCGCTGCAGGAGCCCTTCGTCGCCGTGCAGGCCGCGCCCGCCCCGACGGACGGGCCCGGCCCGGCGCGCGGCGCCCACCGCCCCGAGACCCGGGTGCAGGCCGACGACGCGGCGCGCCTGACGGAGACGGTCGCGGCGGCCGCCGCCCTCGCGGCGCGGGATGCCGGAGCCGGGCAGCTCCCCCTCGTCGAGCATCCCGCCGCCGGGCCGGCCCGGGCCATCGCGATCTTCTTCTCCGGCGACGGCGGCTGGCGCGACATCGACAAGACGATCGGCGACCGGCTGGCGCGGGAGGGCGTGCACGTCCTCGGCGTCGACGCGCTACGCTATTTCTGGTCCGACAAAAGCCCGCAGACGGTCGCGGCCGACACGGCGGCCGCCCTCAAGGCCGCCGATCCCGACGGGCGCCTGCCGGTCCTCGTCCTCGGCTACTCCTTCGGGGCGGACGTATTCCCCTTTGCCTGGCCCTACCTGCCGACGAGCCTGACCGACCGGATCGGTCTCGTCGCCCTGCTGGGCCCGGGCCGGAGCACGGGTTTCAGCGTCTCGGTGAAGGGCTTCCTCGGCCTCGGCGGGGCCCATGCGGTGGTGCCGCAGATCGCGGGCCTCCCGCCCGCCAAGGTGCTCTGCATCTACGGCTCGGCCGAGAAGGAGCCGGCCTGCACCGACCCGAGCCTCAAGGGCATCCGCACGATCCGCCTCGAGGGCGGGCACCATTTCGACGGCGATTATCCGGGCATCGCCCGGCGCATCCTCGAGGCGATGCGCCTGTCCGGCTGAGCGGGACGCGGCCGAGTGTGCGCGGCTGCGGAAACCAAAAAATCGCCTGTCGACGGAAGACAGATGTCACCGGACGATCATCGAGCTGTGCACAGCGGCTCAACACCGATTGATTTTACGCGACCGATATCGACTTCACCTCTGAGCTGTCGCGAAGAAGGATCGGCAACATGACGGACGATGCTGAAGCTCGGGGTAACAATTACACGGAACTGGCCGCCGACATCGTGTCGGCCTTCGTCTCCAACAATTCGCTGCCGGTGGCCGAACTGCCCGCGCTGATCAGCGGCGTCTACGCCGCGCTGACGGGCCTCGGCTCCGAGAAGCAGGCCGCCGAGACGGAAGCCGCCCCGCGGCCGACGCCCGCGCAGGTTCGCAAGTCGATCACGCCGGACGCCCTGGTCTCGTTCATCGACGGCAAGCCCTACAAGACCCTCAAGCGCCACCTCTCGACCCACGGGCTCGACATCCACGCCTATCGCCAGCGCTACGGCCTGCCGGGCGATTACCCCTCGACCGCCGCGAACTACTCGGCCCAGCGCTCCCAGCTCGCCAAGAGCCTCGGCCTCGGCCAGCAGCGCCGGCCCGCTCCCGCCGCCGAGCGGGCCGAGCCCGCCGCGCCGAAGCCGCGCGGCCGGCGCAAGGCCGCGGCGGCCTGAGCCCCGGACGGCCGCGCTGCCGGGGCCCCGCCCCCGGCGCGGTCCCGGCCGGCGACTCCGCTTCTCCGAGGCCGCTTCTCCGAGGCTGCTCCTCAGAGGCTGCTCCTCAGAGGCCGGACCGCGTTTTACATGTCATTTGATCAGCTTAAGCGGCGCAAATCGGCCTTTTCCTCGTACTGGGCGTTACCCATAGGGCTTTTGTTGTGTCCGATGCAGGAACGCCTGTGCATCACTCGGCTACTTACGCTTGCATTTGGATGAGTTTGCGGCGAAGTACGTAGGCGATCAAGGAGAAGCCGATGGAACCAGAAGAAACGTCTTCGCACGCGCACGATCAGTTCATCGAACTCTCGGCGCAAGTCGTTTCGGCGTACGTTGCGCGCAATCATGTGGCCGCCAGCGATATCCCGGCCCTGATCCACGCGGTCTACGGCTCCCTTTCCGGGCTCGCCGAGCCGGTTGCTCCGCCCGTGGAGACGGTCGAGAAGCCGACGCCGGCGCAGGTTCGCAAGTCGATCACGCCGGACGCGCTGATCTCGTTCATCGACGGCAAGCCCTACAAGACGCTCAAGCGCCATCTCTCGACGCACGGGCTCGACCCCTACAGCTACCGCCAGCGCTACGGCCTGCCCAACGACTACCCGATGGTGGCGGCAAGCTACGCCGCGCAGCGCTCCGAGCTCGCCAAGTCGATCGGCCTCGGACGCCCCGGCGGCCTGCAGGACGACGCCGCCCGGCCGAAGCCGCGCGGCCGCAACAAGGCCGCCTGACGGCCCACATCGCCCAGGACAGGCGAGCTTTCACCGGAGACATTCGAGCGGCGAAATTCGAGCGGACGGGCGCGGGTGCGCCCGGCCGCTCGTCGCGTTGAGGCCGCGCGGCCGGTGCATCGGCAATGAGCAATCGCGGGCCAATCCGTCCGGGTTTTGAACAGAAAACGTCGACAAGCCTCGTATTCGACGGGCGCGCTTAACGGCGCGGCAAGCAGCATCTGGAACCTTCACAGTCTCGAAGCCGGGACGTCTCGGATGCAGTACGATTCAGCGGCAGGGTTTCCGATCGGCGCGACGCCCGGCCTGCGGGACGTCGTGGCCGAGGCGGCGGGCTTCCCGCGGCTGATCCGCACCGTCGTGCGAAACCTGATCGAGGCGTGGCCCGCGGAGGTCTACCGCGACGGGCTCGTGGAAGCCCGCTTCATCGGCCGCCGCACCGTCTTCGTCAGCGATCCTGCCCTCATCCGCTCGCTCCTCGTCGATCAGGCCGCCGCGCTCGGGCGGGAGGAGTTCCTCACCCGCTCCCTGTCGCCCGCGCTCGGCAAGGGCATCCTCACCTCCGACGGGGAGCGCTGGCGCCACCAGCGCCGGATCGCGACGCCGGTGTTCCGGCACGACCGGCTCCGCGCCTTCGTCCCGGCCATGAGCGCGGCCGCCGCCGCGACGCGGGCGCGCTGGCAGGCGCGCGGGGAGGCCCCGGTCGACATGCTCGCCGAGATGATGCGCACCACCTTCGACATCATCGTCGCCACGATGATGTCGGGGGAGGGCGGGCTCGACACCGAGCGGTTCGGCCGGGCGATGAACGCCTATCTCGACCAGACCACCTGGAAGATGGCGCTGAGCCTCCTCGGCGCGCCGGCCTGGACGCCGCATCCCGGCTCGCGGCGCGGCGCCGCCGCCGCCCGCTTCCTGCGCGGCACCGTCGCCGACGGCATCGCCCGGCGGCGCCGGAGCGGGCGGAGCGGCGACGACCTCCTCGGCCTGATGCTGCAGGCGCGCGATCCGGAGAGCGGGGAGGGGATGCCGGACGACAGCCTCGTCGACAACCTCCTCACCTTCATCGCCGCGGGCCACGAGACCACGGCGATCGTGCTGGCCTGGACCTTCTGGCTGCTCGCGGAGCACCCCGAGATCGAGGCGCGGGTGCTCGCCGAGATCGCGGCGGCGCAGGGCGCCCCCGGCGGCCCGAACCTCGACGCGCTGGCCTACACCCGGCAGGTCGTGATGGAGGTGATGCGCCTCTATCCGCCGGCGCCGCTGATCGTGCGCAAGACGCTCTCGGAGATCCGGCTCGGCGCCGCCCGCATCCCGGCGGGACGCTCGGTCCACGTGCCGGTCTACGCCGTGCACCGCCACGCCCGGCTCTGGGCGAACCCGGAGCGCTTCGACCCGGACCGCTTCGACCCCGCCCGCAGCGCCGGCCGCGACCGCTACGCCTACATCCCCTTCGGCGCGGGCCCGCGGGTCTGCATCGGCATGGGCTTCGCGCTGACCGAGTGCCTCGCCATCCTCGCCGAGCTCCTGCCCGCCTTCCGCACCGCGCGGCTCGGGCCCGCGCGGCCCGAGACCCGCTTCAAGGTCACCCTGCGTCCGCATGGCGGCGTCGGCATGACCGTGTCGCCGCGCCGGTGACGCGGGCCGTGGCCGGGAAGCGCAGATCCGCCGCCCCGGGGACCGGCCTCGCCGGCGCTCCGGCGCGGGCGGGTTCCCGGCCCGGCGCCCTGGCCGGCACCGTGCGACTCGTCTCCGCCCTCCTCCGCCGGCTCCGTCCGGCCGCGCCGGCAATGCCGCCGGAGACGGGCGCGACCTCGGCCGCCACGCTCGCCCGCTACCTCCTGGAGACCCGCTCCGGCCTCCTCGCCGAGACCCTGAAGCTCGCCAAGTACTCGGCGCTGACCCACGCGGCCATCGCGCTCACCGTGGTCGGATTCTTCTGGGAGACCGCCCCGCGCACCTACCTGATCGGTCTCCTCGTGGTGATCGGGACGGCGAGCATCGTCGCCATCGTCGCCGCCTGGAAGTATCACGGCCGCTTCGCCGGCACGCCGACCGAGACCGAGATCGTGCGCGGTTACCGGATCTCGGGGGCGATCGCCCTCGCCATCGGCGCGGGCTGGAGCACCATGCCGATGGTGCTGTTCCCCCCCGCCGATGCCGGCCACCGCATGATCATCGTGGCGATCGCGGCCGGGCTGATCTCGGATGCCTACACGCTGGGGCCGATCCTGTCGGTGTCGATGCTCTTCGCGGTGCCCGTGGTGGTCGGCAGCTTCGTGGCGCTCGCCACGAGCGGCGACGCGGTCGCGACGAGCATCGCGGTGCTGCTCGGGATCTACGCCGCCTTCGTGCTGTTCAGCGCCCGCCGCATGAGCCTGCTCTCCTTCCAGCGCATCCTCGACCGGGTGCGGGTGAGCGACCAGAACCAGACGATCGGCCTCCTCCTGCGCGAGTTCGAGGCGAGCACCAGCGACTGGCTCTGGGAGACCGACCGGGAGGGGCGCTTCGAGCACGTCTCCGAGCGCGTCGCGCAGGTCGCCGGGCGCCCCGTCGCGGCCCTGCAGGGGCTGCCCTTCTCGGCCCTCCTCGCCTGCGGGCAGGGGGGCGCCACGGCAGCGGCGCGGCGGAGGTCGTCGCGCATCTGCGCGAGGGCTCCGCCTTCCAGGATCTCGTCGTCGAATTGCCCTTCCCCGAGGGCACGCGCTGGTGGCAGCTCAGCGGCAAGCCGGTCCTCGACCGGACCGGGCGCCTCGCGGGCTTTCGCGGCGTCGGCTCGGACGTGACCGCGAGCCGGATCTCGGAGGCCAGGATCGCCTTCCTGGCAAGCTACGACCCGCTCACGGGCTTGGCCAACCGCACCCTTTTCCACGACCTCGCGGGCGCCGAGTGCGACCGGGCCGCCGAGACCGGCGAGCCCTGCGCCCTGCTCTACCTCGACCTCGACGGCTTCAAGACCGTCAACGATTCCTTCGGGCACGGGGCGGGCGACCAGCTCCTGCGCAGCGTCGCCCAGCGCCTGCAGCCCTTCGCGGACGCGGGCACCTGGATCTTCCGCCTCGGCGGCGACGAGTTCGCGGTCCTGCACCGCTGCGCGGGCCCGCTCGAGGCCGCCGACCTCGCCCGCGCGATCATCGCGGCGGTGAGCGCGCCCTACCGGATCGACGCGCTCGCCGCCGAGATCGGCGTCAGCATCGGCGTCGCGCTGACCCCGGCCGACGCCCTCGACCCGGAGAGCCTGCTGCGCAAGGCCGATCTCGCGCTCTACCGGGCGAAGGCCCGGGGCAAGGGCATCGTCCACCTGTTCGAGCGCGACCTCGAGATCACCCAGCGCACCCGCCGGGAGCTGGAGGCCGACCTGAAGCTCGCCCTCCAGCGCGACGAGTTCGAGCTGCACTACCAGCCGCTCACCGCCCTGCGGGACGGGCGCGTCGTCGCCTTCGAGGCGCTCCTGCGCTGGCGCAGCCCCACGCGGGGCTTCGTCACGCCGGCCGAGTTCATTCCCGTGGCCGAGGCGACCGGCATGATCGTGGCGATCGGCCGCTTCGCCCTTCAGGCCGCCTGCCGGGAGGCGGCGCGCTGGCCGGGCCAGATCCGGGTCGCCGTCAACATCTCGCCGATCCAGTTCCGCACCAGCGAGTTCCTGCGCGACATCGCGGCGGCGCTGGAGGCGAGCGGCCTGGAGCCGGGGCGCCTCGAGATCGAGATCACCGAATCCGTGTTCCTCGACAAGACCGCGATCACGATGGCGAACCTGCACGAGCTGCGCTCGCGCGGGATCCGGATCGCCCTCGACGATTTCGGCACCGGCTACTCGAGCCTGAGCTACCTCGCCAAGTTCCCCGTCGACAAGATCAAGATCGACCGCTCCTTCGTGCGCGACATCGACGAGCAGGACGGGAACCTCGCGGTGATCGAGGCGATCCTCGCCATCGCCCAGAAGCTCGGCATCGCCGTCACCGCGGAGGGCGTCGAGACGGTTGAGCAGGCCCAGGTCCTGCGCGCGCGCAACTGCAACGACATACAGGGCTTCCTGATCAGCCCGGCCCGGCCCGCCTCCGAGATCCCGGGCCTGATCGCGCGGGTGCCGGAGGATTTCCACAGGCTGTTTCCGGCTCCCGCCCGCAGCGAGATCCAGCCGCGCCTCGTGGCGGGGCGCTAACCCGGAGGCTTAGTCCCTGCCGGGACTTGGGCCGGATTCCGGCATCCGGCGCCTGCCGCCTCGGGGCGTGAATCACGCGTCTTCCTCACGCGGCAAATCGTCCGCGCCGTACGGACCCGCGCGGGTGTTGCGGTACGGAAATGGACCTGCCCGTAGCGAGCAGCCATGATGACGCACGCACGGTCAGGTTGTCAGCATGCACGCAGACGAGGGCTCCCGCCTCCTTCGCTCCCTCGTCTGGGCGCCGACGATCGGCCTGTCCTGGCTCTGGGGCCTGGGCTTCTTCTACGCGATCCACGTCACGGTGACGTATGGCTGGCTCGGCTTCGCCGCCTTCGCGCTGCCGAACGCGGCGGGCTTCTACCTGTTCGGCCACCTGCTCGGTGCGCCCGGGCGCAACCCGGCCGAGATCCTCAAGGCCGTCGAGGGGCGCTATGCCGGACTGTTCCTGGCCTGCCAGCTCGTCGCCCTCGCGCTCACCGCTTACGGGCTCTGCGCCTACCTGCTCCTGCCCCTGTTCGGCAGCGGCTCGCTGCTCGGCGCCCTGCTGCTGCTCCTGCTCGCGGCGGCCTCGGGCCACGCGGCCTCGATCGGGGCCTTGCGCCGGCTGCACGTGCTCTACCTCGTCATCGGAATCGGCGCGGCCCTCGTCGCGGCCCTCGGCCTCGCCCGCGCCGCGCCGTCGGCGCCCGTGCCGCTCGCGTCCTTCGACGAGCGGTTCTACGGGCTGATGCTGCCCTGCCTCGTCGGCTTCCTGCTCGGGCCCTGGAGCGACGTGCAGCACTGGCAGCGCGCGGTGGCGATCCACCGGGAGGGCGGCTCGATCCGGGTCGCCTACGCGGGCGGCGCGCTCCTGTTCCTCGGCCTCCTCGTCCTCAACGGAGCGCTTGCCGCGCTCGCCGGGCCCGGCATTCCCGTCGCCTCCGCCGACGGCATCCCGGAGGGCCAGAGCGCGGTGACCCAGGCGCTCATCCGCCTGCGCGACCCGACCCTCACCGCCGCCTTCCTCGTCTGGACCGCGATCGCGGCGGCCTCGACCATCGACAGCTTCTACTGCGCGACCCGCTGGTTCCTCACCGCCGTGACGCGGCGCAGCGAGAGCCCGCTCCTCGCCTTCGTGCCCGCCGGCCTCGTCGCCTCGCCGCTCTGGACCCTGATCGCCGCCTGCGCCCTGGCCGCCGGCATGATCGCGGCGAATCTCTCGATGATGTACCTGATGCTGCCCTTCGCGACCCTGTTCGTCGGGGCGACGCTGTGCCTCCTCTGCGAGGCGCTCGGCGCGCGGCCGGCCTATGACGGGGTGCTCTGCGCGATGATCGGCGCCGCCTCGGCCCTGATCTTCGTCACGGGCTACGTCGCCCCCGCCGGCGCGCTGCTCGCCATCGCGCCCCTCGTCGGCGCCGTGGGGGCGCTCCCGGCGATCGTCAACCTGTTCGCGGGGGGCGCGGGCGCCGCCGAGGAGGCGCCCCGGACCCTGCCGGAGGGCGAGGCGGCCCTCGCGACCCTCGTCGTCCCCCGCGAGGACAACGTGACCTCGCACGGCTTCGACGGGCCCTGGTTCGTGCTCCAGCTCCTGCCGACCTACGACGACACCAACTCGGTCGGGAACGTCTACTTCGCCAATTACTTCCGCTGGGTCGGCAAGGCGCGGGAACTGTTCTTCCACACCTGCATGCCGGATTTCGACCTCGCGACGACGAACTTCTACATCCTGACCCGCTCCTTCAACCACGATTTCCGCCGGGAGGCGCGGGAGTTCGAGCCCATCGTCGTCCGCATCCGGATCGCGAGCTACAATCGCAAGTTCGTCACGCTCGCCCACGAGATCCACAGCCGGACGCAGGGGCTGCTCGGCCGCGGCGAGCAATCCCTGATGTTCGTCGACACGGTCCGCTACCGCCCCCTCGACATCCCGGCGAGCGTGATGTCGAGCTTCCTGCCGCATTTCGTGAAGGACCTGTCCAAGGCGCGGAGCGGGGCGCTCGGCGGGCTCGCGGAGGCGTGAGGCGCCCCGTTTGACCCCGGGCGGCCGGCGCCCAGATAGACCGGTCTGACGGGACGACGGACGGGGGTCGGACGATGGACGACGAGATGCTGCCGCTGCGCCGGAGCGCGGGCCACGAGATCGGGCAGAAGCTCGACGACCTCTCGGTGGAGGAGATCGGCGAGCGCATCGCCCTGCTGCGACGGGAGATCGAGCGCCTGGAGGCGGCCCGTGCGGCGAAGCAGGCGGCGAAATCCGCGGCGGGCTCGGTCTTCAAGTTCTGAGGCTCAATCCTGCACCACGGCCTCGATCCGCTCCATCGCCCAGTCGATCTCGTCGCGGGTGATGACCAGGGGCGGGGTGAGGCGGATCGTGTGCTCGTGCGTCTCCTTGGCGAGGAGGCCGCTTGCGCGCAGGCCCTCGACGACGGGCCGCGCCCCGCCCGCATCCGCGTGGAATTCCAGCGCCAGCATCAGGCCGCGCCCCCGCGCCTCGCGGATGCGGTTCGAGCGCAGGGCGCGCAGCCGCTCCAGGAAATAGGCGCCGTTGACGGCCGCGTTCTCGACCATGCCCTCCTCGACGAGGACCTTGAGCGCGGCCCGCGCCACCGCGCAGGCCAGCGGGTTGCCGCCGAAGGTGCTGCCGTGCTGCCCCGGCTTCAGGACGCCGAGCACCTCGGTGGTCGAGAGCACCGCCGAGATCGGGTAGAAGCCGCCGCCGAGCGCCTTGCCGACGAGGGTCACGTCGGCCACGATCCCCTCGTGCTCCTCGGCGAGCAGGCGCCCGGTGCGGCCGAGCCCGGTCTGGATCTCGTCGAGGATCAGGATGACCCGGTTCCGGCTGCAGATCTCGCGCACCGCGGCGAGGTAGCCCGCGGGCGGGATCACGACGCCGGCCTCGCCCTGGATCGGCTCCACGAGGAAGGCGACCGTGTTCGGGGTGATCGCCGCCGCGAGCGCCGCCGCGTCGCCGAACGGCACGACGGTGAAGCCCGGCAGGAAGGGGCCGAAGCCGCCGCGCGCGTCGGGGTCGGTGGAGAAGGAGACGATGCCGAGGGTGCGACCGTGGAAATTGCCCGTGCAGACGACGATCTCGGCGGCGTTCTCGGGCACGCCCTTCACCTCGTAGCCCCATTTGCGCACCGCCTTGATGGCGGTCTCGACCGCCTCGGCGCCGCTGTTCATGGGCAGCACCTTGTGCGAGCCGGTCAGCGCGGCGAGCTCCTCGTAGAAGGGGCCGAGCTGGTCGTTGCGGAAGGCCCGCGAGGTGATGGCGAGGCGCCCGGCCTGCGCGGTCAGCGCCGCCAGGATCTTCGGGTGGCAATGGCCCTGGTTGACCGCGGAATAGGCCGACAGGCAGTCGAGGTAGCGCCGCCCGTCGGTGTCGGTTACCCAGACGCCCTGGCCCTCCGTCAGCACGACGTCGAGGGGCTTGTAATTGTGCGCCCCCAGCCGGGTCTCGATCTCGATGAAGTCCGGGCCGTCGAACACGCCGATCTCCCCGTGGCTCTCGCCCCCGGACGCGCTCCCGAAGCCTGGCAAGCGGCGCGTCAGGACAGGTGCCGTGCCCGCCCGCTCGGCCCTCCTGCGGCCTCGTCGGCCTCGAGGTCCGTGAAGGGCACGGTGAACAGGACGTGGTGCGCCTCGTCGGCCACCGAGAAGCGGTAGCCGCTGAAGAGCGGGTTGCCCGCGCCCTCCTCCGGCGTCACGAAATGGGCGCCGTGGCGGGCCTCCGCGAGGGCGGCCGAGGCATCGGCGCAATCGAGGCCCTCGTGGTCGAGGCACACGACCCCCGACGGGGTCCGGACGTCGAAGTAGAATCGCGGCATGGCACCATCCGTTGCCCGCCCCCGGTGGCGCGGACCGTCTCGTGCCTCGCGCCGGGCCCGAGTGTGGCGCGAATCCGCGCCCCTGTCACGGGCCCTCCGCGCCGGAGCGCGGACCGGCGGGCGGCCCGTCCGAACCGGCGCCACACCCGGCGGGGCCTTGGCCCGACTGGCGCCGCGCCCGGCGCCCCGCTACCTGAATGCGGGGGAGCGGGACCAGCGAGGGTCGAGACATCATGGACAAGCCCGTCGTCATCGCCGTCGCCATCACCGGCTCGGTGCCGCGCAAAGCCGACAACCCGGCGCTCCCCGTCACGGTCGCCGAGCAGATCGAGTCGACCCACGAAGCGTACGAGGCGGGCGCGAGCCTCGCCCACATCCACGTGAGGAACGACGACGAGAGCCCGTCCTCCGATCCCGAGCGCTTCGCCGCCGTGCAGGAGGGTCTGCGCCGGCACTGCCCCGGGCTGATCGTTCAGTTCTCCACCGGCGGGCGCGGGCGCGACCCCTCCGCCCGCGGCCTGCCTCTGATGCACCGGCCCGACATGGCCTCGCTCTCGACGGGCTCGGTCAACTTCCCCACCATCGTCTACGAGAACCACACCAGCCTCGTGACGGACCTCGCCGCGCGGATGCGCGAATTCGGCGTGCGGCCCGAGATCGAGATCTTCGACCTCTCGCACCTGCACGGGGCGAAGCGCCTCGTCGAGGCGGGCCTCATGGACGCGCGGCCCCACGTGCAGTTCGTGATGGGGGTGCAGAACGCGATGCCGGCCGAGGCCCACCTCCTCGACATCCTGCTCGCCGAGCTGCGCCGGCTCCTGCCGCAGGCCACCTGGACCGCCGCCGGCATCGGCCGCAACCAGGCGATCGTGATGGAATGGGCGCTCGCCCGCGGGGCGGATGCCGTGCGCACGGGACTCGAGGACAACATCCGCGTCACGAAGGACCGGCTCGCCGCGAGCAACGCCGAGCTCGTGCGCCTGGCGGCCGAGGCGCTCGCCCGTCACGGCGGGCGGCCCGCCACGCCCGCCGAGGCGCGAGCCGCGCTCTCGCTGCCCGCCTGAGGGGGCCGCCGCTCTCCCTCAGCGCCGGGCGCGGGAGGCCGCGCTCCCGAGCGCCACGAGGGTGGCGCCGCCGAGGATCGCCAGCCCCGTCAGGCCGAGCGTCCGGGCGGAGGGCGCGCCGTGCCGCGCGCGCCAGCCGCCGCTCGTGCGGGGCGGGTCGTCGAGGGGCCGGCGGATGGCGCCGTAGCTGTGGCGCGCGGGCGCGGCCCGGTCGAGCATCCGGTGGATCGCCGCGCCCGTGGCGTGCTCGGTCGGGCCGGGGGCGAGGGCGTAGGCGACCTGCGCAGCCCGGGCCGGCCAGCCGACCGCGACCTCGTCGTGGGAACGGCGGGCGAGGCGCACGAAGGTCTCGGCGACCTCCTCGGGCGCGTAGACGAGGGGGCCGCTGTCGATCCGCCGCCCGGAGACGTTGGCGCCGTGCTCCAGGCCCGGCGTGTCGATCATGGCGGGAAAGACCGAGCAGACGTGGATGCGCGGGTGGCGCCGCACTTCCTGCCGCAGGCTCGCGGTGAAGCCCCGCAGCCCGAACTTGCTCGCCGAGTAGGCGGCCGCGAAGGGCGCCGGCGCCCAGCCGCCGAGGGAGATGTTGGTGATGAGCGTGCCGTGGCCCTGGCGGAGGAAGCGGGGCAGGGCCGCGTAGGCGCCGTACATGCCGCCGAGGAGGTTGATCTCGACGGTGCGGCGGTGGAGGTCGAGGGGCGCGTCCTGATACGGCCCGAACACCCCCCGTGCCGGCATTGTTGATCCAGATGTCGAGGCGCCCGAACGCCTCCTCGGCGCGCCTGGCGAGGCGCTCCACCGCCTCCGGGTCGGTCACGTCGGTGGAGACCGCGATGGCCTCCGCCCCCCGCGACCGGCACGCGGCGGCGATCGTCTCCAGCGCCTCCGGCCTGCGGGCGGCGAGGGCGAGGCGGGCCCCCGGCGCGCGAAGGCGAGCGCCGCGGCCCGGCCGATGCCGCTCGATGCGCCGGTGACGACGACGACGGCGCCGCGAAGATCCCTCATGCCCGCTCCCTCATGAACGATCGCTCAAGCCTGCGCCTCCGGACCGGGGCCGAGCCCGCGGCAGGACGCGCGGCCGCGCCCGGGCTACCGCGATGTCATGACCGGTCTCATGGACGGTCTCGAAGGAGCAACCGCGGCCCTCCCGGCCAGTTCCGAGGCTCCGGATTGCGGATCGGCCAAGCTGAAACCGGCTCCCACCTGCGGCGTTGGTCCCGCACGCGGCACGGCTCCCACTCGGCTCCCACGCGCGGGAACCGGCATGAGCCGGCCGATCCGCCGGCGAACGCGCCCATCCCGACGTCGAAGAGATCGCCCCTGAGGCGGCGTCCGCGCCGCGTCCCGCACCCCGGTGCGGCGGCGACGGCCCGAGCGGCGGACCGATCAACGCAACCGCAGAGGAGACACGCGATGGCGAAGGCCGACAGGCACAACATGGGTCCCGGGGCACAGGGCAAGGGCTCGGGCACCGGCGCGATGACGGAACTGCCGGAGGGCGTCCTCCCGGAGAACAGCGTGCTCAGCAACCGGGACAAGTCCCGCCACAGCGACGAGCGCGGCCTCGACGGGCGCCATGTCCAGACCGAGCAGTACCACGACCATGCGGGTGCCCGGCGGAACTTCGACGACGAGGGTCGCGGCTGAGGGGCCCTACTGCGCCGCCTCGGCGACCCGGACGGGGCCGCCGGCATCGCGCAGGATCTCGTCGGCCGCGGCGCGCGCGAGGAGCGCGTAGCCGCGGTCGGCCATGTGCAGCCCGTCGGGGGCAAATAGCTCCTTGCGGGTCAGCCGCGCCTCGTTGATCCAGCTGCGCATCAGCTCGGAGCGCCGGATCACCGGAACGCCGGTCTCCTCGCCGATCTCGCGCACGGCGTCGCGGAAACGGTACGAGCCCGGCGTCGCATCGAATTTCGGGCACCATTGCGGTTCCATCAGCACCACGTCGATGCCGGCCTCCCGCATGGCGCGCAGGCCCGTCAGGGTCGCCTCGCGGAAATGGTCGAGGTCGATCCCGCGCAAGGGGTCGTTGCTGCCCGTCTGCCAGATCACGAGCTGGGGCTTGGCCGCGATGACGTCGCGCTCGAGGCGGCGCATCATGTCGTCCACGTGCTCGCCGCCGATGCCGCGGTTCAGAACGCTGACGCCGCCGACGAGATGCGGCAGGGCGCGGTTCAGGGCGGCCTGGAGCCGGGCCGGGTAGGCGGCCGCCGGGCTGCTCGCGCCGACGCCTTCCGTGGAGGAGGAGCCGAAGGCCACGATCCGCAGGGGACCGCCCGCGGCGAGCTGCTCGCGCACATGGGGCAGGTCCATCGCGGGCGAGGATTCGAAGCCGAGGATGGCGAGATCAAACCCCTCCGGCAGGAGATCCGCGTAGGCGAGCACGGCGGTGGGCAGCACGCTTAGGCCGACGAGGACGGCCGCGCCCCGCAGGAGCGCGCGCAGCGGCCGGACACGGGAGCTGAGGGAGGAGGCGATTCGGGCGATCATCGGCGCAGCGGGCTTCGGCGTCTTCACTCTAGAGGTCATACAGGCCAAACAGGAAGAACCCGCTCGTTTGATCAGATGAATGCGGCGGAACT
Source organism: Methylobacterium durans (assembly GCF_003173715.1). Lineage (NCBI taxonomy): Bacteria > Pseudomonadati > Pseudomonadota > Alphaproteobacteria > Hyphomicrobiales > Methylobacteriaceae > Methylobacterium > Methylobacterium durans. Next base: position 5,530,456 of record NZ_CP029550.1, read on the forward strand.
TCGTAACACATAATTCATCATTCGTCTGCCCCGTTTGGCGGCCTGCGGACGGCAGCCCGGCCTCCTGATCCGGCGGTTCTCGGTCGACAATACGCGGTGTCGACAAGCGTACGAAGCGCAAGGCGCGAAATCTCCGGAGGAAAACGCCCCATTCGTCTCAAGACCTTAACGAGTGTTAGATCACGCACGCATCGGATTGATACAGTCCCGCGCCTTCGGAAGTCCGTCGGAGACCTGACAATCAGCGCGGAACCGTCCCATGCGTCATGAGTTCGAATCGCGTCCCGCCTCCGAGTCGGTCTGGCTCAAGAGCTGGCATCCCCGCAGCGCCGACGCCGTCGAGGCCCCGCACTGCCCCGTCGAACCCCGGACGGCAGTGGAGCGCCCGAGCCTCGCGGAGGGCGGGAACACCGATTCGACGGAGATCGATGCGGCCTTCCTGGAAGCCGTCTCGCGCGGCCTGTCGCTGCCCGAGAAGGCGCTGGCGCCGGCCTGCCTCTGGGACGAGACCGGGGCGGACCTGCTGGCGCGGGCCGCCGAGGATCCGGATTGCTACCCCGCCTCCCGCGAGGCCGGGCTTCTGGGCGAGGTGGCGGCGGAGGTCGCGACCCTGGTCGGGCCCGAGCCCCGGGTCCTCGTCTTCGGGGCCGCCCCGGCGGGTGGACTCGACGCGCTGCTGACGGCCCTCGACCGGCCGCACCCGCCGGAGATCCTGCCCCTCGACGGGGCGGCGCCCCGTCCGGACGGGGACGGAGCGCGCCCGGAGGCGCTGCTCGGCGCCTGCCTCGGCGCCACCGCGGGCAGCCTCGCCCCCGCCGACCTCGTCGCCGTCCTCGAACGGGCCCGCGCGATCCTCGGGCGCGGCTGGCTCCTCGTCGGCACGGACCCGAACGGCGACACGGAGAGCCTGCTGCGCGCCCACGCGGACGACGGCGGGCTGATGGCCGCCTTCCACCTCAATGTGCTCCATCGCCTCGCCCGCGCCAACGGCGACGCGACGCCGGACCGGCCCTCGGAGGCGGGTGCGCAGGCGGGTACGGACGCGGCCGCCGCGCCGCTCGGACCGGAGGATTTCCGGCACGAGGCGCGGGTGCGGCTCGATCCGTTCCGGGTCGAGACCCATCTGGTCGCCGAGCGGGCGGGCACGCTCCGGGTCGGCGACGAGACCATCCCCTTCGCCCACGGGGAGAGCGTGCGCACGGGCTGCGCCTACCGCTACGCGCCGGGCGTGTTCCAGGAACTCGCGGCCGATGCGGGCTGGGAGCCCGTGCGCTGCTGGCTCGACCCGGACGGGTTGTTCAGCCTGCACCTACTGCGGGGCGAAGCTTAAGCACTGGCCGGATCCTTGCAACGACGGCCGCACGCCGCCCCGGGAGGGCGGCGGGCGCCGCGCGGTCGCGCCGCGACGGGTCCGGCTCAGTGACGAACCAGCACCGGGAGATGAATGGGCATGTCCGACGCGGAGGGACCGTTCCTGTCCTACAGCCTCTTCGCGAAGGAGCCGGATGGCGGCCTCTGCTGCGCCGTGCGCCAGGACCAGCCCGTGCCCGACTTCATCGAGGGCTGGTCCTACGCGGGCACGATCGCGGACGCGCGGGAGGCGCCGCCGGACTTCCGGCCCCGCGCCGCGCAGGCCGCAACCAGCCTGACCGGCTACTACCTGTTCCTCAGCCTGCGCCCGCGGCGCGGGGCCGGCGACGCGCCGGCCCGGGCCTGATCACCGCCTCAGCCGGCCGAGGGGGCGAGGATGAGCTTGCCCCTGAAGGGCGCGTCCTGGTTCTGCACGCTGGTGCAGGCATAGGGGTACTCCCCGGCCGCGAGCGTCTTCAGCTTGAGCGTGCCCTTGCCGCCCTGCTTCACGAGGTAGCCCTCGTTGCTCATCACGTGGACGAGGTCGCCGTCGGCGTGCAGCACGTTGCGGTTCTCGAACTGTCCCGGCGCCGTCAGCGTCACCGGCCGGTCGGCCCGGTTGATCACCCGCAGCTCCACGTTGGTCTGCGCGGGCAGGCGCAGCTCCGCGGGGCTGCAGCGGGGCTTGTCGCCGTCGAGCTCGACCGTCAGCTCGACGGGCGGCACCGCGGCGCCGGATTTCGAGGGCGGGGAGGGCTTCTCCTCGGCGAGGGCGAGGTTCGCGGCGAGGCCGGCAGCGAGGAGCATCGGGGCGGCGAGGGCGGCCGGGAGCAGGGCGGCCCGGCGGCTGGAGCGTAGCGTCATGGGGCTTCTTCGACTCCGTCGAGAGGTATCGGGCGAGGGGCATCGGGGCGGATGGCCCGCCTCGAACTACCGGCCTGCCGGGCGCGATGTTCCGGCCGCGCGGCAGAGCGTCGCCGGGTGCCGCCGCGGCCCGAACCGGCGGCGGCCTGAACCATCGCGGGCCACCCGGTGTTGTGCCCGGCAATCCCGCACCGGAGCACGCCGCACCCGATGGGCTCGTCCCGCCGCCTCCTCGCCGCCGCCGGCATCCTGATCGCCGCCGGCGGCCTCGCGGCCGCGCTCGGCCGGTTCAGCCACGCCCCGATGCCGGACGAGGCCGACCTCGCCAACCCCCAGCGAAACGCTGAGCCAGCCGCCTACGACGTGCTCGGCCGCGCCGCCGCCGCGCCCGAGCCCGGCGCCGTGCGGATCGACGACGCCCTGTTCCGGCGCGGGCGAGAGGCCTTCTATCGCGAGACCTTCGGCAACGAGGTCTTCCTCACCGACGTGATGGGCATGCTCGACGGGGCGCTCAGCCTCTACGAGGTCTCGCGCGCGCTCACCCTGCTGGCGGGGCGGGGCACCGCGAATCTCGAGGTGCGCGTCGCCCGGCCGGTCACGGTCGCCGGCCGGACCTACCAGGTGGGCGAGCTGATCCCGACCGGCCTCGACGTCGCGAGGGGCAGCCTGTTCCCCCTCGGCATCCGGACCTTCTACGACCGCGGCCACGTGCGCATGGGCATCACCTGCGCCCTCTGCCACGCGGCCTTCGACCCGGGCACCGGCAAGGTCGTGGAGGGCGCTCCGAACCGCGATCTCAATGTCGGCCTGATGATGGCGCTGGCCTCGAACACCACCGCCTACTACATGCACGGCTCGACGCCCTCCCTCGACCCGTTCCGGACCGACCCGAACCGCACCGTGGCGACCCGCGGCGGAGGCCGGGAGCGCCTGCCGGACCCGGAGGCGCTGGAGGCCGCCGCCAAGGTGCAGGCGGCGAGCTGGCCGCCCGGCAGCTTCGATTCCTCGCCCGACCTCGTCACCAACCCGACCTCGATCCCGTCGAGCTTCACCGCCGACGGGCATCCCTACGGCTGGAGCGGGCATGCCGGGCTCGGCCCCTTCCGCGGCCTCTCGGCGCTGAACAACAACGTCCACGCCCTGAACTCCGACACGACCGCCCAGGCCGAGGCCGCGCCCTTCCTGTTCGGCCTCGATCCGGAGGTCTATCTCGGCACGCTCCTGCAGCGGGCCCCGTCCCCGAGCTTCCGCTTCGATCCGCAGGACGGACGGACGCCGTCGCAGGTCCTCAAGGCCACCGACCCGACCCCGGACGCGCCGGGGCTGAACAGCTACGCCGTCCTCCCGAGCTTTCCGAACGCCAACTACGTGACCACGAACGGGCTCGTCGCGACGAGCCCCGGCGAGCCCGTCGGCTACGCCAACGACGCCATGTCGGCCTTCCAGAATGCCCTGCGCGCGCCGTTCCGGCCGGCGCCGCCGGAGATCCTCGCGACGGGACGGCAGGTGTTCGAGCGGGCGGGCTGCGCCGGCTGCCATTCCGGGCCGGCCTACACCGACCACCGGGTGATCCCGGCGCCCGAGATCGGCACCGAGCCGAGCCGGGCCCGCTCCTTCGCCAGGACCGAGGCGACCCTCCGGCCGCCCGACCTCTACGCCGCGGGCACCCCCTTTCCGGTGCCGGCGGGCACCGTGACGCTGCCGGTGCCGCTGACGGACGCGGCGCGGGCGCAGGTGCAGCTCGCCTGGGCGCAGGCGGGCACGCCGGGCGGCTACAAGGTGCCGAACCTGATCGGCCTCGCCGAATCCGCCCCCTACCTCCACGACGGCGGCGTCGCGGTCGGCCCCGGACCCGCGCACGCGCCGGGCATCGGGCCGCTCCTCGACCCGGCGGCCGGGGCGGATCCGGCCGAGAGCCTGCGCGCGCTGGTGGACCGGGACCTGCGGGCGAAGGTGATCGCGGCCAACCGCGCCGACCCGCGCGCGGCGACCGCCCGCGTCACGGGCGAGGGCCACGCCTACTGGGCGGACGCGCCAGGGGGCGTCGCTCCGGCGGAGCAGGCGGCGCTCGTCCAGTACCTGCTCTCCCTCGACGGGCCGGCCCGCTGAGGGAAACGGGGCGGGCGGCAGCGTCCGGCCCCGTGCGCGGTGGGCGGACCGCCCGAACCGGCACGAACGATGCGTGGCCGCCAGGACGACCCCGGGACTCGCTCCTTCCGCCGGTCGCGGGCTCTCCGGCCAGCTCCCCCGGCCGCGGCAGGTGTCAACGCAGCATGGCCGGCGGACCTTTGCGCATCGCGATCCTGGCAACCTCGACGAGCCCGCGGGGCAGCGTCGCCCACGCGCTGGCGGTCGGGGAGGCCCTGTGCGACCTCGGGCACGAGGCGGTGGTGCACGCCCCCGACCCCACGGGCCGGGGCTTCTACCGGGACGCCCGCTGCCCCGTCGTCTCCGTGGCGGCGCGGCCGGTCGGCGGCTCGACCGCTGACCTGGTGCGGGCCCGGATCGAGGAGACCCTGCGCCACTTCGCGACGCCCGCGGCCTGCGATTTCGACGTGTTCCACGCCCAGTGCGGCATCGGCGGCAACGCGCTCGCCACCCTGAGCCGTCGCCGGCTGGTGCACGGCTTCGTGCGCACCGTCCACGATCTCGAGACCTTCGCCGATCCGCAGTTCGCCTACTGGCAGGACCGGGCCATCTACGACGCGAACCGCCTGCTCTGCGTCGGCCGGGCCGCGGCCGAGGCGCTCGCGCGCGATCACGGCGTCGCGGCGCAGGTGGTCGGCAACGGCGTCGACCAGACCCGGTTCCGGCCCGAGCCCGCCCCCGGGGACGCGGCGCTGCGCCTGCGCTGGGGCCTCGGGGCGGGCCCCGTCGTGCTCTGCCTCGGGGGCTTCGAGGAGCGGCGGAATGCGCTCGGGGTGATCGAGGCCTTCCATTGCCTGCGGCGTGATCGGCCGCAGGCGCAGCTCCTCGTCGTCGGCGGCGGCTCGATCCTGGACCATTCCGGCTACCAGGCCCGCTGCCGCGCCGCCCTCGACCGGGCGGGGCTGGACGTCGGCATCGGCCGGGCCGTGATCCAGGCGGGGCTCGTGCCGCAGGACGCGATGCCGGGCCTCTATCGCCTCGCGGACCTCCTCGCCGCGCCGGCCCTGCGGGGCGGCTTCGGCCCGGGCGTGCTCGAGGCGATGGCCTGCGGCACGCCGGTCGTCGGCGCGGCCCGCGCGCCCTTCAGCGACGTCCTCGCCCCCACCGACGCCCTCCTCGTCGACCCGGAGGATGCCGGGGCGCTCGCGGACGCCTTCCGGGCCGCCCTCGCCCCGGCCGAGGCGGAGCGGCTCGCGGCGGCGGGGCGCCGGGTCGCGGCGCGGCACGGCTGGGCGGCCTGCGCGAGCCGCCATCTCGGCGCCTACCAAGCCTGCTCGCGCCGCAACCGCGCCACCGCCGACGCCTGAGCGGCGCCGACCCTCCGCCCCTTCGGTCGCGATCCGGACCCGCCGACGACGGGCGTCGCGTGCGCGGCGGCCCCGAGCGTGACAGAATGCGGGCAGAACCGGCACCCGCGGCGCCCCCGTGCGTTGGCGGGGCGTTGCCGCCACGGCCGATGGACAGGACAGGAGACGAACGGGAATGAGCGAACCCCGCGAGACCGAGCTGAAGCTCGAATGCGATCGGCTCGACCTCGCCGCCCTCGGGGGCCACCCGCTTCTGCAGGAGGAGGGGATGGGAAGGAGGACGCGCAGGGGAACGGACAGGGTGAGCCCGAGGCCGTCCTCTCGACCTATTTCGACACGCCGGATGAGGCCCTGCGGGCGGCGGGCCTGACCTTGCGCGTGCGCCGCCGGGGGGAGGCGCGCCTCCAGACCGTGAAGGCGGAGGCGGGAGCGGGGGCCGCCGGCCTGTTCGACCGGCCGGAATGGGAGGTGGCGATCACGGGCGACGCGCCCGATCCGGCGGCCTTCGCCGACACGCCGGTGCCCCGGATCCTCAAGGACGCGAAGGACGCGACCCTGGAGCCCCGCTTCACCACGGTGGTGATGCGCACGGAGCGGACCGTCCCCTACGGCGCCTCGCGCATCCGCGCCACCCTCGACGAGGGGCGCGTCGAGACCCAGGCGGGCGACGCGGCGCTGTGCGAGCTGGAGCTCGAACTCGAATCGGGCACGCCCGCCGACCTCTTCGCCCTCGCCCAGGCGCTCGCCGAGACGGTGCCGCTCCATCTCGGCGCCCTCTCGAAGAGCGAGCGCGGCTTCGCTCTGCGGGACGGGCGGCTCGGGCTGCCCAGCAAGGCGGGATCGGTGGTGCTGCCCGAGGATGCGAGCGCGGGCGACGCCTTCCGCCGCATCGCCATGGCCTGCCTGCGCCACCTGCGTCTCAACGAGGCGGTGTTCCTGGCGGGCCGCGACCCGGAGGCCCTCCACCAGATCCGCGTGGCGCTGCGGCGGCTGCGCTCGGCCTTCAGCCTGTTCAAGCCGGTCCTCGCGCACGACCCCCGCGCCGCGAGCCTCGCCGAGGCGATCAAGGGGGCGACCGAGCCGTTCGGCCGGGCGCGCAATCTCGACGTCTTCCTGGAGACGACGCTGCCCGAAGAGCGGGCGCGCCGCCCGGACGAGCCGGGCCTCGAGGAGCTGGCGGCCCGCCTCGCCACCGAGCGCGACCGGGCCCACGAGACGGTCTCGACGATCCTGACCTCGCCGGAATGGCGCGGCCTCCTCCTCGACCTGCTCGCCTGGCTCCACACCGGACCCTGGCTCGGCGAGGGGGCCGACCCCGCCCGCGACGCACCGGCCCGCGACTTCGCCGCCGCCGTGCTGGGCCGGTTCCGCAAGCGGGTGCGCAAGCGCGGCCGCCACCTCGCCAAGCTCGACCCGGAGGCGCGCCACCGGGTGCGCATCGCGGGCAAGAAGCTGCGCTACGGCGCCGATTTCTTCGCCTCGCTGTTTCCGGACAAGACGGCGCGCAAGCGCCACAAGGCCTTCGCGGCGGCCCTCTCGGACCTGCAGGACCACCTCGGCGCCCTGAACGACCTCGCGACCGCCCATGCGGTGATGGCGAGCCTCGCCGAAGGGCCGCCCGGGACGGCGGCGAGCGGGCCGGCCCTGTTCGCCGCGGGGCTCACCGCGGCCGACAACGAGGCGCGCACGCGCGACCTGCTCGCGGCCGCCGACGAGGCCCACGGGGACTTGGTCGACGCGAAGCCGTTCTGGCGCTGAGCGGCTCTCAGCCCTGCGCCGGCCGGCGCAGGGCGTAGAGGGTGATGGCCGCCGCGTTCGAGACGTTGAGGCTGCGGATCTCCCCCGTGAAGGCGATGCGGGCGAGCACGTCGCAGCATTCCCGGGTGCGCTGGCGCAGGCCCTTGCCCTCGGCGCCCAGCACGACGATTGCGGGCCGGCGCGGGCCGACGGCGTCGAGATCGGCCTCGGCCTCGGAATCGAGCCCGATCCGAGTGAAGCCCCGCTCGCCGAGCTCGATCAGGGCCTCGGCGAGGTTGCGCACCGTGATCAGCGGCACGTGCTCCAGGCCGCCGGAGGCGGATTTCGCGAGGACGCCGGTGGCGCTCGGCGAGTGGCGCAGGGTCGTCACGATGCCGGCGACGCCGAAGGCCGCGGCCGTGCGCACGATGGCGCCGACATTGTGGGGATCGGTGATCTGATCGAGGGCGAGGAGCAGAGCGTCCTCGGGCAGGGCGTCGAGGCCCGGCGCGGGCAGGGGATCGACCTCGAGATAGAGGCCCTGATGGACGGCGTCCGGCCCGAGCAGCGCGTTGATCGCGCTCGGGCGGACGATCTCGGGCACGATCGGCAGGGTGCCCAGCGCCTCGGCGAGGCGCGCGGCGCCGTTCTCGGTGGCGAGCAACCGGTGCAGCCGCCGCCCGGCATTGCCGAGCGCCTGCACGACCGGATGCCATCCGTAGAGCACGACGGGATCCTCCGGCCCCCCGCGCGGCCCGCCGGGCGCGGCGCGGCGCTCGCCAGCGCGAAAGCTGCCGGTCCGCGACCGGCCGGGGCCGGACGGCGCGGGGCGGGGACCGCCGGGTCGATCGCGTCGGATGGTCATGCTGCACAGGTCCCCTCGCGGACGCGGTCCCGTCCCGGGCCGGCCGCACGTCGAAGCGTGAGGCGCGACAAACCGGCCGCGCGGCCGCACGTCAAGCCGCGCGAGGGCCGTTGCCCTCCCAGGCCAAGCCGATTATAGAACGCCTCGCTCGCGCAAGCGCCCTTCGTCTAGCGGTCTAGGACGTCGCCCTTTCACGGCGAAAACACGGGTTCGATTCCCGTAGGGCGCGCCACTTCCTAGTTTGGCGCTATTTTCGCGAGCAAAATCAAATTCTTACTTGGTTTTCTGATTGGGTTGAAAACCTACATTCCAACCCACGGCTCTAACCCATTCGGCCGCGGCGTTTGTGGGCACCGCCGCTGCGTACGATAATACGATTAAAGCGATGCGGCGGTGAGATAGGACGAATGCCAATCACATCCTCGGTGGGGGAGTAGGCGTTCAGCCTTGCGGATGCCTTTCGCGCCCCGGTCGGAGCGGAGGAAGTCGGATGTCTGGCCCCACAGGGGCGCATTCATGGCCCGACATGATGCGCTTAGCCTAAATCGAACGGGCGGGCAGCGGACAAAGGCGGGCAATACCCGGACTGCCCGCCTCAGGACGTTGGGGGAGCCGGGCGGGCAGCGTGGCAACCCCAAAGGGTTGCCCGCCTGTCCGGCCCCGTGTGTCCCTCCAGCGGTGGAATTGGGAACCATCTGAGGATCATTCGTTCGCCTCAGCGTCCTTCAACTCAAGGAAGCCCGCAGCCTCGGCTTTCCGCAAATCGCGGCGAAAGCTCTCAGGATTGCCGCCCTTCGCGAGGTACGCAGCCCGAAGCGCTTCGCGCGCAATGGTAGCCCCACCCTTCTTCAACTCCTCTACGGCATCGAGGATACGCAGCTCACCCGCCCCTGGAGGCTTCCTCATCTTGGATGAGACGCCCAGGGGCTCTGCGATGACAGCTTCTTGTGGATCGCCATCCTCGTCCAGCCCGAGTTGAATAGACCGCAGGCGAAAGGCGCCGACCGGTCCCTTCTTACCGCCGCGCAGCTTATCGAGGGTCAGCATGAGAGTGCCGCTCTCGGTGGTCAGCATCAGGCGGGCGTCCGCTGCACCATCCTTGGCCGAACTACCGCGCGTCCCGCGTTCGGCACCGGCCTTGCCCAGATGATCGATGCACAGGACCAAGCAATCGAACTCCTTCGCTATGTCGCTCAGGATGCACATATACCGCTGGCCTTCGGCATTGCTGTTCTCATCGGTCCAACCCGCGCTCGCGGCGGCGGTGTCGATAACAATGAGGCGTAGAGGAACATCAAAGGCGCGAGCGAGCCGGTTGCGGCCTTCAGCAACATCGACACGAAACCGCTGCTCGCCTTCAGGGCTTAGCAGCGCAACTAGATCATCAGCGATCCAGGCAACCGGTGCAGTCGAGCCGATCAACCCCTCGCAGCGCAGCGCCTCTAGGCGCGGCTGCATCTCGTCCTCGGCCTCGAATGCAAACCAAAGCGTCCCACCTGTCGCGCTGACTTTGCTGCCGAAGAACGGTTCGCCGGAAGCAATATGCGCGGCAAGGCGCAGGGCCAGCGCCGACTTACCTGTGAACTGGGCAGCGACAAGTTGCGCGACACCTCGGCGCGGCAACACGCCCTTAACCAGCATTTCGCGAGGAGCCGCCGGGGCGTCACCCCAGGTTCGCCAGCGCGTGTCGGCCCTCGACGCACACTCAGGTGCATCCGGTTCAATCTCGAGCGGATCAACCTCCTGTCCCAGCAAGGACTGTCCCTCCAGGAGAGGGCTGAGGTCTGAAGACAGCGGAGGCAGCGGCACCGGCTTCTGGGCGCCGCGCGTCAGAGCCCTTGCCACGGCGGTCTGCACCCTGGCGGCACCGTCCTTCTGAGAGAGGCCGTTGCGCTCGCAAGCCCGCACAAGTGCTTGCAGCGCCTCGGGATAGGCGATGGCGCCGGAGCCGACCCAACGTCCAACTCGATAGCTGATTGCGTGTGCCTTCTGCCCACGCCCTCCGGGCTGCACCGCTGCCAGCTCGTCGGCACAGCAGGTGAGGAGTGCCCGACCACGGCGTTCGTCCATGCTCTGGCAGTCGTCAGCCTCCCAGACACTCTCACCCGTCCAGATGCGGACATTGGTCAGGTCAAGGTCAGCCCAGCTCTTCGGGAGGGGCGGAGGCGGTCGCACGGGGTCCGGGAGCCGCGTGATGTTGGTGTCCACAGGCGAGAGCGTGGCCTTGCTGCGGATCAGACCAACTGCTGCCGGAGGCAGCTCAGGCAGCGCGGACACTGGGGCGGACCGGAGAAGGTCGGGGCCGGAGCGGTAACGGTAAGCCCGCCCATCCGGCATTACGCTGCCGGGCGCGATGACATAACCCTCCGTATTGCCTCGCACGTCGATGCCGCGTGGGAGTGCGCCGGTCGAGTTGCCGAGGAGCAGCCCAGAGGGTTGGCGGAAGTAGTGGTGCTCGCCCCCGCTCGGCGTGTCCACGCTCATGGCCGACACGCCATCGAAGCCATGGCGAAGACCCAGCTCGGTCCAAGCCACAACGCCGTCATTCGCACCCTCGCGCTTTGCGCGGTCGCAGTCGATTACCACGAGGCCGAGCGGCCGCAGGCCGACGAGGGCGTTGGGCCAAAGTGACCACCATCGGAGAATGGTGGCCTCGTCGGTCGTGGTCTCATTCTGCCACCGCCCGATGGGGGTCTTCGGCTTGCCGCCCGGTTCGAGGCCGGAGCGGCAGGGGAAGACAGGGAAGCCTTGCCGAGCCCAAGCAAGCGCGACTAGCGCGTTGGGCGAGAGGGCAGCGGCGGGCTTAGGCGAGAGGACGGTCACTGGACGCCTCCCACGTTCGTGGCTGAGAAGCCGAGGGCGGAGGTGCCTCCCGGGTCAGAGACGGTTGAGCTGCGACGGTAAGGGTTCCGCTCGCGCAGGATACCGCCGAGGCCGTGTTGAGCCAGCACCGTGACGGGTTCCGTCAGCGTCGCGACGTATCCTCGGCTCTGCCGCTCCTCTGGCCCCTTGGCCGAAAGAATGTTTGCCGGGAAGCCGGAGATGGTCATCTCGTGCTGGGCATCCCACTCGTCGTTCCGCAGTAGCGCGCGTGCCGGCGAGGCGGCGATTATGCGAGCGACAGCACGGGCGATGCTGCCCGAGGTGAGCCACGTGACGCCCCCCCATGAGACAGCCACCGCAGGCCCGATGCCATCCCAGTTGGTTTCGCGGGAGAAGCGTTCGATCCAGTCGGGTGAGAGCCTCCGGCCGCCGTAGCGCGCGAAAACCGAGGCGGCGTGTTCCGCCAGCAGCTCGTCAATGTTGTCGTAGGTGATGAGCCTCGGCGGCCAGGGCCGGCTAGGTGGGGGCACGAAGTCGGGAGAGGAGGCGGATGGCGTGATGTCTGGGTGGTACCAGGTGTACTGCGGGTACGCCGGGTTGTTCCACGGCGGCATATAGCCAGGTGGCGTTGGGGGAGCGCCCTCATACCAATACTCTGCGTCCACGAAGACAGGAGGGCTGCTGTTTGGGTCCGACGAGATCGGGTAGGCTGGATCGTTGGTCGGCACAGCGTTGTGGTGGGGGTTGGCCTGAACCTGCCGATAAAGTGCAACATTGTTACACTCGAGGTGATCAGTCGAGGTAGAGCTGGAGGCGGCTTTCGCGCTATACATGTAATAGATCTCAGTTATGGTCCCGCGACCACGGATTGGGTCGTCCGGGGAGATGATCGAAGGGGAAGGGCGCTGCTGGGTGATAGCCAGTGGCGCCTTTTTCGTTTCAGCACTCGTGCACGGAGCGCCGCTTGCCGGCTTCAGCCCAAGCGGTCAGGTCGTCGCGGTGATAGCGAACGGTCTTGAGGCCGAGCTTGCGGTAGACGGGGCCGCCACCGCGTTTGCGGTAGCTTTCCAGCGTGCGCACAGGGATTGAGAGGTGCGCCGCTGCTTCGGCCGGCGTCAGGTACGGACGCGGGGCGGTGTCAGGCTGAGCTGTGTCGATGATCGTGAGCATATCGAGGCCCAGTGTGGTCACACGCTCACTGGCGTGCAGGAACACCGTGCCTGAGGGGCGAACAGGCTGTCGTCCGCGTCAGCGCACAAAATGCGATTTTATGGCCGAGCTAACGCGAGGGTCACCCCAGACGTTTTGAAACTGCTCGCTACCATTACAGTTGCAGGGTGAGGCTCCTATCTGAGTGGTTTCGGATGGGAGAGCGCGATGTCCTCAACCTCGCTCGAATCCACGCTGGAGCTCTGGTCGACGACACTGCGGCAGGCCAAGCAGCGCATCCGCCCGCTGTTTGCCGCCCCGAGCGTCGCCGCCTCCGCCAACGCCTTCCTGGAGGGCTTGCTTGGGGGTGAGCGGCGCAAGACCGGCTGGATGCGGGCTGAAGCTGCTGGTGATCCAGGCCCCTGGCGCCAGCAGGCCATCCTCGGTCGCACGCACTGGGACGCGGAGGCGCTGCGGGATGTGGTGCGTGACTACGTCCTCGAGACGCTCGGCTCACCTGACGCGGTGGTGGTGATCGACGAGACCGGCTTCCTGAAGCAGGGCAGAGCCTCGTGCGGGGTGAGCCGGCAGTACACGGGCTCCGCTGGCAAGATCACGAACTGCCAGATCGGGGTGTTTGCCGCCTACGTCTCGGATCAGGGCCACGCCTTCATCGATCGTCAGCTGTACCTGCCCAAAGCCTGGACCCAGGATGAGGACCGCAGGCGGGCTGCGCATGTGCCGGAGGCCGTCACCTTCGCCACCAAGCCGCAGCTGGCGCTGGCCATGATCGAGCGGGCGATAAAGGCAGAGGTGCCGTTTGCGTGGGTTGCGGCTGACAGCATCTACGGGGTTGGCGAGATCGAGCTGGCGCTGCGCCGTGCGTACAAGGGCTACGTGCTCGGTGTCACGGGTCAGCATCGGTTCTGGTCCTGGGACCAAAACCTCGACGTCGCGGGCACCGCCGAGGAGATCGCCAAGGATCTCTCCAAGACAGACTGGATCCGGCTCTCGGCCGGATCTGGCACGAAGGGACCGCGCCTGTTCGACTGGGCCTACCTGCCGCTGGCCACGCTGCCGGCGGATGCGCTCGACGCCGCTCTTGATCAGAGCGTGTGGACGCGCGGCCTGCTCGTGCGGCGCAGCCTGTCGGACGGGAGCTTCTCCTACTTCACCACTTGGTGCCCGGCCGGCACGCCGGTGCAGACGCTGGTGGCCGTGGAGGGGCGACGCTGGGCCATCGAGGACGCGTTCGAGACCGCCAAGACGGAGCTCGGGCTGGCCCACAACGAGAGCCGTTCGTGGCACGGCTGGCACCGGCACGTCAGCTTGGTGATGCTGGCTTTTGCGATGTTGGCGCGGGTGCGCCGGTTGGCCAACGGAACGCCCCCAAAAACGCCGCTCATCGCCAAGCTCGCCGGTGCCGTGGTCCATTCAGGAGATCCGGCGCGTGGCGATGCGGCTGGCGCAGCGGCGCATTGAGCCCGCGCTCGTGCTCGCTTGGTCAGCCTGGCGGCGCGCCCACCAAGCTGCCGCCCGACAGGCGCACCTCAGAACGAAACTGCAACTGTAATGCTACTCAGCGTGCGTCAGGTACCTGTTACAGGCGCTAGATGGGACCCACGCCGGGTGCCATGCACGCCCCCAGTCTGCCGAGACGTGGGCCTCACGCGATGACACATAAGCCCCTGGGTGGATGCCACCTCAGATGCAATGATACAAACAAGGCGCAATTCCGGAGCAGAATTAACGATTTAGCATCTATTTCCGGCAACTCTGCGAATTAACTTAGGTTGCCGCCCATGCCGGCCAGCTCTCATCCTGAAACATCCCTCCCGCCGAGGCTGAAGCGCGCTACTATGCACAAGCCGAGGTCCGAGCCTTGGCTGCTTGATCCAAACCAAACAGCCTCCGCGAAACCCGGAGCGGTTCATTCCACGATCTCGAAACCACTTGCCCGAGGGTTTAAACACATCCCACGTGGGCAAGCTCGATTGGGCCGGAGATGGCCCTGAGACGCCTCAATCCCTACAGCGACTGTTGAGTTCGCAGGCGCCGCCCATTGTCCTCGCGATGGAGGACATCGCTTCATCAAGCGAGGTGTGCAGCAGCCTAACGCCGCTGAGCCCACTCGCCGGCTCCGGCTCGATCACGAAGGGAAAGGATCCCTGGGTTTTCAGGATCGTGCCGAGATGGCGACCGAGACGGTCGTCCAGGCTCCATTCGGTGCCGGACGATCCGGTCGGGTTGACGATGACGTCCATGTCCGCATCCTCGCGACAGCATTGCTGGATATCCATGCGTCGCATTCAATGGTGACCGCGAGGACGAAGATTGCCTGTCGCATTTCACATTTCGCGGCGCCTGCGCTTCGGCGCAGTTCTTTGCGTCTGTCAGGCCGCCGTTGATGACGCTGAGGTCCAAGCGCGTCGGCGTGGCAGGCCCCTCCTCGTCAAACGCCTTCTGGCGCTTTCAGGTGCCGCGTTGACCTCGGCGTTACAATTTAGCCGGGGCATCTTATTTCAATAAATTCAATTCCGGAAATGCTCGCATGACAATCTGGGGGAGATAACAGGTCGCCGCGACTACGTTTGATGAGGTGTTACTGTAAGCCAACCCAGCCGTGGCAGGAGCGAAGGCCATCCGGTAAAGCCCAGAGCTGTCACCTACGCTGCTCTTCCTGCGGAAGTCGACGCACACGACAGTAACCGGCCGTCCGTTCGCCCCAGGCACGATAGTCAGGTTGCTGATACGGGCTGAACGCAGATCATGGGGATTGGCTAGATTTCCGCGCATCCAATCGAGGATGATCGCCCTTTCAACCTGTGTGACTGGCCGTGCTTGTGCACTCGGTGCAGCCGCCAGCACGGAAGAGATGACAATCGCCATCACGGCCTCAGCAAGGCTCAGGGGGTCCCTCATGCAGCGGTCAACCGCTTGGTGTTGGCCGCGACATGCTCGCGGTAGCGGGCAACCACTGTCTCGCAGCAGCCGCCCGTCATCAGCGTGCCGGACGCCTCGATGAAAGCGCTGACCTTCTCACTCACCATCTGCTGGGCCTCGGCGCAGCCCTCAGAGCCACCACAGGCGAGCTTCATGAGCCGAAGTTCGACCACCCTCTGAGCCTCTAGGGCCAGCAGGGCGACGGCAAACGGGGTGTACATGGCGTGCTCCGCGCCGCGAGGCGCCGGAGCCCGTGCGACTGAGAAAAAGAGAAGGGGCGGCCGAAGCGACCGCCCCCCTGGCTTGTGATGAACCCTGGATCATTGTGCCCGGGTTCAGGTGCTATTGCGCCCTCAGCGAACGAGGGTCGGGGTCTGCGCGACGCTGGTGAACGCCTTGCCCGCCTCCTCGACGGCACGCGCCGAAGTCTCGGTGATGGAGCGGCTGTCCTGCACGATGTGCTGCAGGCTCTCGCGGGCCAGCTCGCTCTGTATCGCGGCAAACTCCTGGACCGACTTGGCCCGGGTCAGCTTGTTCATCCCGTCGAGGTTGCGCTGCCACTGGTTCTGAGCCAGACCGAACCAGCCACGCGAGGCGTCCTGGAAAGCTTGGGTCAGGACCGTGCCGCAGCGTGCGACCGCTTCCATGTTCTGCTTCGACTGACGAGCGAGGCGCTCGCTGTCCTCGCCGGTGAAGCCCAGCGACTTGTTGAAGCGCTCGGCGGCCTCACGCGCTTGCTGAGACGCCGTCTCGACGCTCCGCTGCACGATCTTCTTGGTGTTCTCAGCAGCCTGCTCCTGCAGATCACTCATCTTGTTCACGCCGTCGCGCGTGACGTCAGCGAACTGCTTGCTCTGCTCGGCGGACCTGTCGATGGTCGCCTTGGCCGTGTCGGCAGCCTTGTCACTCTGCTCGGCTTGCTTGCTCTGGTTGGAATTCTGATTGAAGGCCATGGTGGCTTCCTTCCCTGTAAATTGTGAATTCAAGACGCTTATTGGTAAGACAATAAACTCATTTTCATTAAACGTAAGAGGAGTTTTATTTTCTTACCGCACCGCACCTAAGTTGCATGACAATAATTTGTCTGCAAGCTCCACAGGTGAATTTAATAATTATTTAAAGTATGACGAACTTCGTCATGCGTCAGGTCTCGGACGCAACCCACTGACTGCGCTGCACAATATCGGATTGCTAAGAGAGCAGGGGCAAACAGACCCCGACGAGCGGGGTGCGCCAGAATTCCAGGGCCAAAGGTATCCCTCTCCGACAAACTGCAGACGGACGAGGAGCCAAGGGCGGATCGCCCGAGATCCCCGCCGACTGGCGCCAGCAGGCTGTCGATGGCCGCATGACCCTGTGCAAGAACGTTCTGGCTCAGATCGCGCCCGTGATGGCTGACGAGGAATGGGCCGCGCGCCGTTGCTCCGCGAATTGAAGTGCGTCGGCCTTGCTCTCTAACCTGAGAGCGGTGCATTGCCAGGGCGATCAGAGGCGCGCGGCTAAGTCCACGCGGAGGTTGGTTGGCCAAGGCGGAAAGTCACTCAGGCTCCGGGCTTTCCTGTCTACGGTGGGCGTCTCACACAGATCGGATACGGGATTTGGACGAAAGGACCACATGGAAACGGTCACCATCGTGTTGGCACTGTTGCTGGCGGTTCTCGTCAGTGGTGCTCTTGGCCGGCTCCTCCCTTTACCGCTTCCTCTGATCCAGATCGTAATCGGTGTGGCCTTGGCGCTCGGCCCTCTGCCGAGCACCTCGCTCGATCCCGAAATCTTCTTCCTCGTATTCCTGCCGCCACTCTTGTTCTTAGATGGTTGGCGCATCCCCAAACGCGATCTCTTCCGTGATGGAAAGACCGTCCTCGCGTTGGCGCTCGGCCTCGTAGCCCTGACGGTGCTCGGCATCGGCATCCTGATCCATTGGATGATCCCCAGCGTCCCTCTTGCCGTCGCCTTCGCCCTGGCAGCTGTGCTCTCACCAACCGATCCTATCGCCGTGTCTTCGGTGGCTGCCCAGGCACCTGTCCCGCGCCGCCTGATGCACATCCTCGAAGGCGAGGCGCTCCTCAACGATGCTACGGGTCTGGTCTGCCTGCGCTTCGCCATCGCTGCAGCTCTGACGGGTTCCTTCTCCCTCCCCGAAGCGGCGACGACATTCCTGTGGCTGGCCATCGGTGGCCTCGGGATCGGGGCGGCGACGACGTTTGTTCTGACTGGAATTCAGGAGCTGCTGCGCCGACGCACAGGGGAGGATCCCGGCCTACAGATCCTCTTCAGCCTGCTCACGCCGTTCGGAGCTTACCTCGCAGCCGAGCACGTCCACGCTTCTGGGATCCTGGCAGCCGTCGCGGCCGGCATCGCGATGACCTATGTCGAGATCCAGGGACGCAGCCTCGGTTCGACGCGTGTGCGCCGTACTGCAGTCTGGGACACCGTGGCCTTAGCCGCGAACGGAGCAATCTTTGTCCTCCTGGGTGAGCAACTCCCGGAAGTTTTCAGGAATGCCGTGAAGCAGGCCGATGTCCAGGGTGCCGGCTGGATTGGTGCCTGGATCTTGGCGATCACCGCGGGCCTGATGGTCGTTCGTTTCGTCTGGGTCTCGGTCTCGCTCCAGTTCGTGCTGATGCGGGCACGCAGTCGCGGCGAGAAGCGCGATGCTATGGCCTGGCGCCTTGTGGCTGCTACGACCCTCGCGGGCGTGAAGGGTGCCATTACCCTAGCTGGTATCCTGACGCTGCCCCTCACCCTGGCAGACGGCAGCCCGTTCCCAGCCCGTGATCTCGCCATCCTTTTGGCGATGGGCGTCATCCTGACCTCGCTTCTGCTCGCCAGCACGGTGCTGCCGCCGCTGCTGCGGGGCCTACGGCTTCCGCCTGAGCCGAGCCATGATGCCGAGGAGGATGCCGCGCGCGCGGCCGCTCGGGACGATGCTGTGAAGGCCATCGAGGCTCTGCAGCATCGTTTTGTCGAGGAGCACGAAGATGCGTCGATTACCGTCGAGGCCGGCGCTCGGGCGATGGACCGCTACGAAGGCGTGAAGGCTGCGACCGCCGAAGGCCAAGCTGAAACCACTCGACTTCAACAGCTTGCGGCTATGGAGAAACGTTTACGCCTCGCGGGCATTGAGGCCGAGAGGAACGCTCTCTACCGGATGCGTCGCTCTCAGGTGATCGACGATGTAATCCTCCGCCGGCTCGTGCGTGAGGTCGACCTGATTGAAGCCCGCCTCGTGGCATAGACTTCATGGTCGGAAGCCCCCTTCGGAGGGACCAGATCACGGCCGGAAGCTGCGGCCAGTCGATGGAATAGAAAAGCGATGTTCGCGCCGGATGGGCATGGCCATAAATGGCCACGCTTGCGCTGCGTCTGGCAAGCCTTGGCATGAGCGAGCTGCCCCACCGCCCGATCTGATCACGGGCTGGCGGGGTGTGTCGTGTTCACACAACACCGAGCGGCTCGAAGTTCGACGGCCACACAATCGCCAGTGAGGTTGTGCTCGTTCCTGAGCCTCAAGCGCTCCGAACAAGAACCGGGAAATGGCATCTGTCGAGCAGTTGACATATGAACTACCCGCAATCATGTGTGCGCCATTCAACATAGAAGGGAGACAAACGTGCAGGACGAAGGTGGCATTTTGCGCAACGGTCTAATGGAGATGACGGCTGAGGTCGTTTCAGCTTACATCGCGCGCAACCATGTTACTGCGAGCGACATCCCTGCATTGATCGCGAGCGTGCATGGGGCCCTGAACAACCTCGCGAGCGGCGCGCCGCAGCCCGCCGAAGAAGAGGTCGAGAAGCCGACGCCGGCGCAGGTTCGCAAGTCGATCACGCCGGACGCCCTGGTCTCGTTCATCGACGGCAAGCCCTACAAGACGCTCAAGCGCCACCTCTCGACGCACGGGCTCGACCCCTACAGCTACCGTCAGCGCTACGGCCTGCCCAACGACTACCCGATGGTGGCGGCCGCTTACGCCGCGCAGCGCTCCGAACTCGCCAAGTCCATCGGCCTCGGACGCTTTGGTGGGGCGGCTCAAACAAATCAAACTCAAAGCCGGAGACGGCGAAAGGCGGATTAATTCTCTGCGTTCATTTTGCAACATGGCGCGATTTAATTTGCGCATCTCGCTTAATCATTGATAAAGATTAGCAGCAAGGCCACCCAAGTCGCTATGGCTTCCTGCTCAGCTTCGGCTCAAGGGGGCCTGTCGATGAGAAGCGTAGAACCGGTTTGGCTACGTCGGTTGCTGGAGCGAAGGCGGGAACAGGGCAGGATGCGGTGGATCGTTCGTTGGATCGCCGCGTCCGGTACAGGAAAGGGTGTAGCCGAGCCTGCTCTGAGTGTTGAACCCGCGTCTGCCGGCTTGGCTGTGGCGGCCAACATTATCCTCTTTCCTCGGCGTTAGATCGCCCCTCCTCGCCATCTTGCCTCGTCAGGTTCCCGCCGGGTGTGGTCGGCGCCCTGAAATGGAAGTGCTTGGCGTTGCCCGTGACGGCCTCGGCCAGCCCGTCAATGGCATCCACGATCCCGCTCGCGGCCACATAGACCGGCGAGTGGATCGGAGCGCGGGACAGGACGCGCGACCTCATCTGCCCATCAGGCCGCGTCCAGCCATGTGGTCGACATGCTGACAGTCGCCGTGAGCACGACATCATCGCTCTCGTCGCGCACCGTCGCACCAAGGCGGCTGTGCATGTGTTCGAGCGGGCGTTCTCTCGCCACGTCGCAGAGCAGCCTCAGCGCGTACTCGCTCACCGCGTCCGGACCCACACACTCCTGCCCGCGGGTGTCGCGCGACGAGAACTTGCTGTTGTGAATGTCGAAGAAGTAGCGTGCCATGTCGCTCTCCGCAGGTCATCGGCGGGAGCACACGCATCTCTCAGCGGCTGATTGCCAGGGATCGGATCAGCGGTGAGCCACCTTAGGCCCTGCTCAACCACATAGCCACGCAATTCGTCGGAGCGGCCCGCAATCCTCACGCCTGCCCAGTTCGGCGCAGAAGATGCAGGTAGTTCGGATTGAAGTGCGCGAAGGCTTGCAGGCGGGCAACATCCGGCACCGTGAGCATGCCCTTAGCCAGAACAATCAAGCCATCCGAGCGCAGCTGCTGCAGGGTGCGGTTCATGTGAACGGGCGAGATCCCGAGCGCATCGGCCAGCTCGTTCTGCGTTAGC
Source organism: Methylobacterium durans (assembly GCF_003173715.1). Classification (NCBI taxonomy): domain Bacteria; kingdom Pseudomonadati; phylum Pseudomonadota; class Alphaproteobacteria; order Hyphomicrobiales; family Methylobacteriaceae; genus Methylobacterium; species Methylobacterium durans. The sequence goes on from NZ_CP029550.1 coordinate 5,550,816, forward strand.
GGGAGTTGACAGCTGTTTGGTGCCGCAAGTCCGACAGCCTGAAGCCGCACCAGCAACTCGCAGAAGAGGTGGGCTGTCTGGGCCTCCGAGGAGCGTTGGCCCATGCCGGTGAGCCATTCGCGCAGAATGCCCTCATCGACCAGCGTCGCCCACCACAAGGCGCGGGTGATGCGAGGATGGTTCAGGGTCAGTTCCGCAATGCTCTCGCTTGAGATCGCCACCACCGTGCACCGGCTCAGCGTGCAGATGCTGTGATCCATGAAGCCGAGGATGGCGACGTGCAGATCGCAGAAATCGCCCGGGATCAGGAAGGCCAAGATCTGGCGCTTGCCGTCCGGCAGGACTTTGTAGCGGCAGGCCAGTCCGCTCATGACGAGGTGGACCACCTCCGGCCGCTCGCCTTCCTGGATGAGATCCTTCCGCGCCTCGACCTCCCGTGTGCGAGCCGACAGCGCTTCCAGCGTAGCCTTGTCTGCCGCGGAGAGGTCGAAGCCGTGTTCGAGCTTCAGGATCAGCGGGTTCGAAGGTGGCTCAAGGCAGGGGAAGCCGGGGGCGGACACGGACATTCGCTAGCTAGATAGCCTAAGGATGCGATGGTCAAATCGCCGGCCGGGCATCCATGTGAACAGCACAGGCTACTCGATCCTTCAGCAGGGCTGCCGGTTTTACCTCGCCAGCAATGCTTGCCCCTCACGCGAGCTGATGGAGGATCGCTTCATCCTCACGCAAACGTGTTGCTGCGTCGAGCCCGCGTGCCGAGCACCAGTCTGCGAAGGCGCGCTCGCGCGCCTCGTATGCTGAGCGCAGAGCGCTGCCCGGCTCACCCTGCCCGCTTTGTTTGTTATCGTGGAAGTACGGGTTGCCACCATAAAGGCCACAAACTTCGCGTGCCCAAGCTCCATCTGCATCAGCAAACTGCTCTTCGAGCAGAGCAAGACAGTCCAAACGCGCCATGGCCGAACTCCTTCGGGAGGGGCCCGCCACTCAAGCACTCTCCAGCGACACCAGATATTACAGTGGCAAGAGGACCGTATGCTGTTCGAGTGATGAAAATTCCTGGACCTTTCTTCGTGGCGTTTTGAGCTTGGCTCATTTCTCGGCCCTGTACGCTCTCTTTCAGCCACGATACGCATTCGGGCGCGCAGGTCTTTGCCTACCAGCGTAAGTCCATACCCACGATGAAGTATGTTGCGGCGAGGCCAGAGAATATGGTCACGACAAAGATTTGTTTGAGACGGTCATCGAGCCAAGACTTTAAGTAACTGCTTTTCATTGATGTCACCAATGGAACTAAATTTCTGCGGAAGGATATGCAGTGCGCAACATAAATCTTAAGACCCAGGCTTGTGGATCAATTGACTTCGTGGCCACGATGGGCATACATCCTGCGCAGCTCTTCCGGCGAAATAGTCCTATCACCGACTTGGATCCAGGGTAATCGCTCGTCTGATCGCGGAACGTTCATGGCATAACGAAATACATCGGTGAAATGGGGCCAATCCTCTGCGCCTTGAGCCACGTCTGCTGGCTTCGCCGTGAACGATGCGCCGTCAGGGATAAGCCCCTCAGGGAGCCAGATCAGAATTGCGGGGGCCGCCTGATCAATTTCACTGCTCATATCTCATTTCCATTCGCGAGTTATCTAGAATTTTTGCTTGGTTTTTTCTGGGTCTCCAAAGACACTTAGTTTATCTAATTTTTCAATCCTTGATTAAATATGAAGCCAATTCTTATAAGAACTGCATTCGAAGGTCGCTCCGAAATTTGGAACGACACACCGTGATACCGTGGGTCCAACCGTTTCTCGAGGGGCGGTCTTCTTCGATGCTGCAGGAGCTGCTGGGCCCGGGCTTCGAGCCAATTCCTCACCAGAGTAGGCGGGCGCTACTCCATGCTGGTGCTCCTCGAGTGAGTTGGTCAGCCCGTCTCGGCCTTCAAGGTCACCACGAGGCGCACCCTTTGCAGCGTTCGCGGGAGTGTCATAGCCTTGCGCGAGCGCGATCGGAGGAGCCAAGCTTAACATGAGGCTGGTCAAAACAGGAACGATCGTGGCGCGCATGGCGTCCTCCAGCTATCCTTAAGCAGACCTAGCCTCACAATACGCTGATAAGCGGACGCGTTATGCGAAGTAATATTTTACTTGAACGTCATATCGTGTATTTGTGAAAGAAATTCAAGGGCAAATTAAAATATTTCTGCTTGCATCATTTGTTGTTATTTCAATGCGGATCGACCTCAGCATTCCTTGAATGCAACCGTACCGATCGGTAGGCAATGATGCTGCAAGCCAAGAGGATCAAGCCTCATGAAAAGATGCCCAGCATCGGCGCGGCGTAAGAGCACGATGTTCAATGCAGCATGGTTGGTACGCTTCTCACCTGGGCTCCCGCCAACGCGGGCAGGATAATCTGCTCGTGCTTCAAAGGCCAAGGGCGCCTACGAAATTGCGTTCAGCACCCTAGAATAGCTTATTTTGTGGGAACAAAACTGAAGATGTAGATCTTAGTTCGGTGCTGATCGGAGAATTTTGCTGTGAAGTATTTTCTCATGTCCTTTGCCTTTTTTGGAATTCTGCCTACTGCTGCGCTTGCCCAAACCCCGATTGGGGGCCCCCAAGGCGCGGCACAATCGCCGAACATGGCCCCGAGGCACGAAACCGTTCCGGATCGTGTCAGGGCACGCGATCCCGGCTCTTCGGGCACTATGAACGTGCGCAGCCAGTTGGCTGACCCGCCTGAGGCTAAAGCTTCTGGGCCAACCCTTCGCGTAAGGCGGCGCGACGAAACACAGCGGCCAGCGCAGTGAAGGTGACCGCTGGCCTGCGCAATGGCCCTCCGCTACTCGACGGCAACCGGATCGATCAACTCATGGATCTCGAAACGCAGGCTCCGGAAACGGGTGCTCCAAGCCGAACCACCGAAGCCGTTCGAGCGGTCGGGCTAGCATCGCGAGGCAGCGGGCCTGCCCGCCAGTTTGCAGCTGGCCGAGGGGGTGATCTCGGAGAAACAGTTTTAGGCGGCGAGCGTGTGCGTATTCCGAACCGTAAGCTGGGGTGTTCTGCAGGCGAGATGAGCGATGGATCACGAGCTTGAACGCTTTGACGCCAGAGCGGAAGACGGTGCCGTTCGCGTGATCATCGCTTGGCAGACCTTCGCACGAACCGGTGGTCTCAGCGGGTCGCACATCCTGAAAGATCAGCGTCGCTACTCTCTGCTCAACGGAGCGGCAGTTGTATATCTCGGAAATGACGTCTTCCAGGAGACAAGCAGCGGAGAAATCCTCCACCGGATCAAAGAATGACGGCTGATCCGCTGGTGCATTCAGAAAGCGATGATGGCGCCGCAATCCTCGCATTCGCATCCCGACGAGACCTTCGTCAGTACAAGGGTGCATCCTTCAACCAGGGTGCATCCGGGAACATGATCTCCTTTACGAGGAACCCGGCGCCGTCGAACGTGCCCTACCACGCTGCCCTGCCGGCTCGAATGGTGATCCGCGACAGGCCCGCATTCTCGCCGCTGCCTGCCTCCAGAAATCCTTTGAGAAGGCCAAGTTTGACCTGATGCTGAAGGTAGCTGGCTGAGTTACCGAATTTGCCGGCGAGTTCGTCGAAATCGACGATCCAATCGCCCTGCTCATCTAATTCGAAGTGCATCGGAAAACCCTCCATCAGCTCGGCCGCAGATGCAGGGCTGAGAATGTCTCTATCATATCCGTGAGAAGATGTATGCCTGAGACACGCTCTCTCAAAGGTCACATTTCTGCAGTCTTGCTGTCAGGCTGTTCCTGGTAGAAGCCTCCGACGGGCAGCCTATAGATACTGTCGCCTGGGACCGAGCCACAGATCGTCTCGCAACGTAGCTCGGTGAGGCATGGGCGCTCGGTCAGAACGCACTCCTTCGTCGCCACGCCCATGTATCAGGCGCTGATAGGAAGCTGCACGGCCTCAACGCACGCACCTACTGGCCGGGCCAGCCGGTCACGGCGCATTGGGGCATCGAAGACCCCGCCGCCGTCGAAGGGTCCGAGATTGAGCGCAAGCGCGCGTTCATCACCGCGCAGCGCTACCTCACAGAACCGGATCGCGGCCTTCGTCGCCCTGCCGCTCGCCAGCCTCGACCAGGTGGCGCTCTCGGCCAAGTTCCGTGAGATCGGCCAGAAGGCAGGTGCCACCTCGCCCCGGCCGGAGGTTGCGTGATGGACGTGGTGATCTACCACAATCCGGCTTGCGGCACCTCGCAACACACTGGCGATGATCCGCAACGCCGGCATTGAGCCGCACGTGATCGAGTACCTGAAAACCCCGCCGACGCGGGCCATGGTCCGCCAGCTCGTGCAGAGGGCAGGCATCACCGTACGGGATCTCCTGCGCGAGAAGGGTACGCCTTACGCCGAGCTGAACCTGGGCGATCCGGCGCTAACCGACGATCAGCTGCTGGATGCGATCGAGGCGCATCCGATCCCGATCAACCGACCGCTGGTGGTTACGCCCCAGGGCGTGCGGCTGTGCCGGCCGTCTGAGGCCGTGCTGGACCTGCTGCCGGCGCAGCAAGGCGAGTTCACGAAAGAGGACGGCGAGCGGGTCGTGGATGAGCGTGGCCACCGCATCGCGACCGCCTGACCCCTAAGAAGGCTCTTTCGCCCATGTCCGCCTTTGAACGCTATCTGACCCTGTGGGTCACCCTCTGCATCGTGGCCGGCGTCGCGCTCGGTCACGTCATGCCGGGGTTCTTTCACCTGGTCGGCGCGGCCGAGGTTGAACCGCTCCGGGATTTTCGGAGGCTCCAACTCTTGAGAGACTGGAGCCATGACGAAGCATACTCCACCCTTCTCCCCTGAGGTTCGCGAGCGGGCAGTCCGGCTGGTTCGGGAGCATGAGAGCGAGCACGGTTCACAGTGGGCGGCGATCCAATCGATCGCGGCCAAGATCGGCTGCTCGGGTGAGACGCTGCGGAACTGGGTCAGACAGGCCGAACGCGACGGCGGCGTACGAGCCGGGCCGACCACGGACGAGCGCGAGAGGATCAAGGCGCTGGAGCAGGAGAACCGCGAGCTTCGGCAAGCCAACGAGATCCTGAGGAAGGCGTCGGCGTATTTTGCTCAGGCGGAGCTCGACCGCCGGTCCCGGTCATGATCGCCTTCATCGACGATCATCGCGCCACCTACGGGGTCGAGCCGATCTGCAGGGTTCTGCCGATCGCCCCGTCGACGTACCACGCTCATGCCGCGCGGCGGGCCGATCGCGGCAGACTGCCGGCTCGAGCCAAGCGGGATGCCGTGCTCATGGCCGAGATCCGGCGCGTTCACGCGGCGAACTTCGGCGTCTACGGCGTGCGCAAGGTGTGGCGGCAACTCGCCCGCGAGGGGATCGCGGTGGCGCGCTGCACGGTGGCGCGGCTGATGCGGGCGATAGGACTGCAGGGCGTCGTCCGCGGACGCAGAGTTCGCACGACCATTCCCGATCCGGCTGCCTTCTGCCCGCTCGACCGGGTCAACAGACAGTTCAAGGCCGAATGCCCGAACAGGCTGTGGGTAGCGGATTTCACCTACATCGCCACCTGGGGCGGCTTCGTCTATGCGGCTTTCGTGATCGACGTCTTCGCCCGCCGGATCGTGGGCTGGCGTGTGTCGCGCTCAGCCCGGGCAGACTTCGTGCTCGATGCCCTGGAGCAGGCCCTTCATCAACGTCGGCCCTTCGCCAGCAGCGGGCTCGTCTGTCACTCAGATCGCGGATCGCAGTATGTGAGCATCCGCTACACCGAGCGCCTGGCCGAGGCCGGCATCGAACCGTCTGTCGGCAGTGTTGGCGATAGCTACGATAACGCCCTCGCTGAGACGGTGATCGGCCTGTTCAAGGCCGAAGTGATCCATCGGCGTGGGCCGTGGCGATCCTTCGAGGCGGTCGAGTACGCCACGCTCGAGTGGGTCGATTGGTTCAATCACCGTCGGCTGCTTGAACCGATCGGCAACGTGCCTCCCGCCGAGGCGGAAGCGCGCTACTATGCAGAGGTCGAGGTTCAAGCCTTGGCCGCCTGATCCAAACCAAACAGCCTCCGGGAAACCCGGTGCGGTTCAGCGGCTGGCTGGTGGTCGGCCTCGGAATGGGTTGCGGTCTCTATGATCCCGCCTTTGCCACTCTGGGGCGTCTCTACGGTGCCGAGGCGCGGCCAGCGATTACCACGCTGACCCTATGGGGCGGGTTCGCCAGCACGGTGTGTTGGCCACTGTCTGCGCTCTTGGTCGAGCAACTGGGCTGGCGCGGTGCGTGTCTGGCGTATGCCGGCCTGCACCTTGGGGTCACGCTGCCGCTGGTCCTTGGACTGATCCCGGCGCCACCCGTCCAGCTAGAGGCGTCCGAGCGGCAGCAGACTGGCCTCGCCCCTCTGGCGGCCCGCGAGCAACGAGCATTCCTGCTCATGGCCAGTGTGCTCGTGCTCGGCGGCACCGTGATGGCCTTGGTATCGGTGCATCTGATTACGCTGCTACAGGCGCGCGGCGTGGCGCTCGCCTCAGCTGTCTCCTACGGGGCGCTCATCGGTCCAGCACAGGTCGGCGCGCGCGTCGTGGAAATGTCGTTCAAGGGACGGCATCACCCGCTTTGGACGCTCACAGCTGCGATGAGCCTAGTGGCTCTCGGCCTCGGGCTGCTTGCTGCCGGCCTGCCGGGGGTAGGATTAGCGCTGGTGCTCTACGGTGCGGGCAATGGGATCTATTCCATCGCACGGGGCACGGTGCCGCTCGCGCTGTTCGGGGCAGTTCGATACCCAGTGCTGATCGGCCGCTTGGCCCGACCAAGCCTTATTGCACAGGCTCTCGCGCCGCTGATCGGCGCGTTCGTGCTCACGCACGCTGGCCCAGACGCGCTGTGGTGGCTTCTGCTCGTCCTGGGCCTCGCCAACGTCGGACTGGTCGGGGCGCTGTGGCGATCGCGATAGATCCCGACGTTTTGAAATTTGCTCGAAAGTCTAAGGCCATCGGGGAGGTAACGCAGGAATAGGGAACCCCGATCGGCCGGTGCCCCCTCCCGCCCCCCTCCTCACGATCGCGCTAGGCTTGATCTAGGCTGGTGTCAGCCAAGCTGCCGTGTGCTCCAAGGCCCGCCCCGCGAGGCCGAAGGATGCACTGGTTGACCCCGTACTGCGCCTACAACGTGTTCAGCAGGAAGCGGCAGCCCGCCTTGCGCTGTGCGGTTCGCCAGGACCGGCCGGTGCCCAGCTTTGTCCAGGGCGAGACATGGGAGTTTGGCGGCACCGTCTGGAGCGAGGAGCCGCCGACTGGCTTCCAGCCAGAAACCGCTCACCAGGCCATGCAGCTGACCGGCTACTACCTGTTCCATGCCCTCCAAGCGTGACCAGCGCCGCGAGCCATCATCCCCCCACCTAACAGGCACCCTCCGGCAGCCCAGCGCTCGTGCCTTAGGAGTTTAACACGAGCAGCAACCAACACTGCTGCAAGCAAAAGGGGAAGGGGCGTGCCTGGCGACTGGTGAGTTCGTGGCCTACTACCAGGTGAGCACGCAGCGGCAGGCGCCCTCTGGCCTCGGTTCACAATGGGAGGAGGCGCAGGTCAACTCTGACCTGACAGATATGCTGGGCTGAACCTGTTGAGAGCCTATCGTATCTACGCAGTCTGCCCCCAATTCACGTCCAGATTATCCAGGCCTGACCGATCCCTCTAATCAACCTGGTCCAAAGCCAGCCGGCTGGGTCAGGATTTTGGCATCCTGCGCTTCGTTCTTCTACGCTTCGCATCCTTGCCATCGATGAAGACCATACGAGGCGATCATAAGGCCGGTGGGCAGATGTCACCTCAGATGCAATGATAGAAGCAGGGTCTAAGTCCGGAGCAGCATTAACGGTTTAGCATCTATTTCCGGCAACTCTGCGGATTAACTTAGGTTGCCGCTCGTGCCGGCCAGCTCTCATCCTGAAGCTCTCAAGGTCAGGTGCGAGCTCCAATGCCGCGCGGAACCACCATGCGGAGCCGCAGCATGTTCGGAAAACGAAGCGCCCTCGCAGACGAAGCCATTGCCAAGCTCGCCGCCCTGGACAGGGCACAAGCCATCATCGAGTTCAACCTCGACGGCACTGTGCTCACCGCTAACGAGAACTTCCTTGCAGTCGTCGGCTACTCGCTGGCCGAGATCCAGGGCAAGCACCACAGCCTGTTCGTCGAGCCCACCTACAAGGACAGTGCCGAGTACCGCGACTTCTGGGCCAAGCTGCGCCAGGGTGAGTTCCAGGCCGGCCGCTACAAGCGTATCGCCAAAGGCGGTCGGGAGGTCTGGATCAGAGCATCCTACAACCCTGTCCTCGACCGCGCGGGTAAGCCCTACAAGATCGTCAAGTTCGCCAGCGACATCACGCGCCTAGTCGCCGAAGAGGCGGATCGGCAGGGGCAGATTGCGGCCATCCACAAGTCGCAGGCGGTGATCGCCTTCAGCCTCGAGGGCGTGGTGCTCGACGCCAACGAGAACTTCCTGAAGACCATGGGATACCCGCTGCCCGAGATCGTGGGTCAGCCTCACCGCAAGTTCGTGGACGCCGACTACGCCAGCAGCCCGGAGTACCGCGATTTCTGGTCCAAGCTGCGCCAGGGCGAGTACGTGGCGGGGCAGTTCAAGCGTATCGCAAAGGGAGGCCGTGAGGTCTGGATCGAGGCGAGCTACAACCCAATCCTCGACGCGAGTGGCCGGCCGTACAAGGTCGTGAAGTTCGCCACCGACATCACTGCACAGGTGAAGCTGCTGGCTGACCTCAAGCGGCTGATCGAACAGAACTTCGGCGAAATCGACAGCGCCATCCTGCGCTCGAACCAAGAAGCTAGCGAGGCGACCCAGGCAGCGGGCAGCACAGCCGACAACGTGCAGACCATGGCGGCGGCCTCCGAGGAGCTTGCCGCCTCGGTAGCCGAGATCTCGCAGAGCATGGCCAAGTCACGCGCCGCGACCGACGAGGCGCACGGGCAGGTGACCGGTGCGGCTGAGTTCACGCAGAGGCTGGCGCAGGCCGCCACCGCGATGAGCGGCATTGTTGGCCTCATCCAGAGCATCGCCGGGCAGATCAACCTCTTGGCACTGAACGCCACGATCGAGAGCGCGCGGGCAGGCGAAGCAGGGCGCGGCTTTGCGGTTGTGGCGCAGGAGGTGAAGAACCTGGCCGGCCAAGCCGCACGGGCGACCGAGCAGATTGCGGGTGAGATCGACAACGTTCAGGCGGTGTCGCAGCAGGTTGTGGGCGCGCTCGCGACGATCCAGGGCTCGGTCGAGCGGATGCGCGACCACGTCATCAGCGCGGCGGCAGCTGTTGAGGAGCAGAGCGTGGTCACACGCGATATGTCAGGCAACATGCAGGATGCGGCGAGTGCGGTGTCGGCGATTGCGCAGAACATCCTGGCGATCTCAGGCTCAGTCGGCAGTGTCTCGCAGGCTGTGGCCACCACGAAGGATGCCGCTCGCGTCCTGGCGCGCTGATGTCTGTTCAGGGAGCAGCGCTCAACAGCTCGGTGCGCAGATTGCTCGGCGGCGTCTTTTCGCGAGCATGCATGTTGCCCTGAGCGGCCCCGTGGGCGGGACGTCTCAGACGCCCGCAGAGGCCGTCGAGAAGCCGATGCCTTCGCAGGTGCGCAAGTCGATCACGCCGGACGCGCTGATCTCGTTCATCGACGGCAAGCCCTACAAGGCGCTCAAGCGCCACCTCTCGACCCACGGGCTCGACCCCTACAGCTACCGCCAGCGCTACGGCCTGCCCAACGACTACCCGATGATGGCCGCCGCTTACGCCGCACAGCGCTCGAAACTGGCGAAGGCCATAGGCCTGGGTCGAGGCCGAGCACGCGAGGCCGATGGGGATCAGAGCCGCCCGTTAGACACTTGGGCCGAGGCTGCGGAGTAGACCACCGACACAGGTCAGCCGTCTTGAAGGCCTTCCGCTGCAGCGGCAGGTCACTCACGTGTGAGGTGTTACTGCTCTTGCAGGCTGACCTTCACGGCAGCAGGCTGATCAGCAGACGGGTACACCACCCGCATGCCTGAGGCTTGCGCCTGTGTAGCTGCCGGTGCAGTCGCAGGCTCGGACGAGCGGCTCAGCTTCGCCATGGCTTTGCGCGCCTCATCGGCCGGCACCGCACCGTGCGGCGCTACCATCGCGGCTAGCAGAGTGCGGGTCTTGCGATCCACCGCCGATGAGCGGCTCACCGGCTCGAAATCGCCGGCCGCATGCCGCGCCTCGGTCTTGCCCGTGAACACCTTCGGTCCATTCGTGGTGATGACGATGTCGCCCTTCCGCAGGGTGCTGTCGTGCATCAGAGCCGCGTTCGGATTGCCGGCATACCGCCACAGTGCCGCCTGAGCCTCAGACGCCTTCGGCTTCTCCGCGACTGCCTTCACCTTCTCGGGCCGGGGCAGAGCCGCGTAGCGCACCTTGGGCCGGACCTGCGCCTGTGCATCCTTCAACTGGCGCCGGCGAGCGGATTGGCGCCACTCGCGCCGGCCGTAGCCGTACCCTGCCGAGGCGTCGCTGCCGTAGGCGCCGCCATTGGCTGGCGGCTGAGCGGCAGGCGCGGGCTGCGGAGCTTGCGCGGGTTGCGGTGAGAACAGCTGCTGGAAGAGACCACCCAGGCCACCCTCGTCAGCGGCCTGCACGTGCGCCGCGGTTCCGAGCACCAAGCAGGTGGAGGTGAGCGCGAGCAGGCCACGACGGACAAGGCTGGTCTGGTTCAGCAGCATCGACGCCCCCGCTCAGCCCTGCACCGCTGCGGGCTATGCGGGTCTTAACGGATGCTCTTCGGCACAGTTCCGTTGCCTTCCCGACATGCCAAACGCCTCCGTGAAGTCACTCTCTGGCTGACCCAGCTTGTCACAGGCGAGCGAGGCTGACCTTCGCTACACCGGAAACGCCGATGGCACGGGCTGAGGCGTTTGACAGGTCGATCACCCGGCCGCCGACGAACGGGCCGCGATCGTTGATGCGCACCACGACAGAGCGGCCGTTGCTCTTGTTGGTCACCCGCACCTGCGTGCCGAACGGCAGCGAGCGGTGCGCGGCCGTCAGCGCGTGCGTGTTGAAGCGCTCGCCATTGACCGTGCGCCGGCCGTGGAAACCGGGACCGTACCACGAGGCCACACCGGACTGCCTCGACGCGGACGGCGCAGCTTCGGCATGGGCACCAGCCGAGCAAGTAATCGCAACGATCGCGAGGAGCATCAGGCGAGCGTTCGAAATCATTTTTTGCATTCCCGTTTGTTGTGTGAACAGGCCGGCAAAATGTAGCTGAATGTGACGAGAGTATGTTTGGCAGGATATTGGCAGATCCGCCCACCAAGTGTCACGATAATGCAGAATTGTGCTTGGCTCGGAGAAGCAGGCCGGGCGGACTAGGCCAGCCGGTTGAATGTTCTCCGAACCAGGGTGCGCCTACAAGCTAGGCCCAATCGGGCTGCCTCCGCTCAGCCCACTGTTCTGGCCGCACAGGTGCACGCATCATCCTGACCCGCTCGACCCTGATCCGCACCCTCACAGTCGCGGCACTCGGGACCGTGCTCGTCAGCCAGGTTGCTCGCGCAGGAACGGACGAGACCGCCGGGCAGGCTGGCGCAGAGTGCCTGCAGGGCTGCACCGCCCGAGGGCTGGCCGACAACTGCTACTACGTCGATCAGGCGCAGACCGGCCGCTCAGGTAAGATCGTGATCCGCCGCGTGCAGGAGTGCGACTGACAGCTCTGGCAGGCCACAGGGCCGTCGGGAGAAGTTTGGTCTCCTACTCGCCCGGGCGCTCGCAGCCGGTCCTCACGGTGAGGCTCGTTCCATGGTCAAACGACCGGTCCGTACCTGGGCCGTGCTGATGCCGACCCTGCTCGGGCTCGGAGCAGTCGGCCTTGTCGCCGCAACTGCTCCTCAGCTGACGGGAAGGCACGCACCGGAACCGCCGCGAGGTGGCTCTGCGATGCGAGCGCCACTGCCGCTGCAGCCTTCGGGCGGTGCAAGCGTGCCACCTGCTGGCCCGGCGGATAGCAAGCCGCAGCCGCTGTTCCCGGCCGTGCCGATGCGGCTCAGCTCAGACCCTGCAGCAGACACGTCAGCGTCCTCCAGCCGCCTTGAGCCGAGTAGCCCTTCGAGAGCAACTGGGCTGCTCAGCCTGAACACCGCCAGCCTGCAGGAGCTTCGGCGCTTGCCACTGATCAGCAAGGCTCGGGCGCGTGCCATCGTGAAGGGTCGCCCCTACGGCAGCGTCTCAGAGCCTGTTTGAGCACCTCCGCCGGCCGTCCCCATCTGTCTCATGAGCCAACATGAATTCCGCCTGGCGGGGCGGAGTGGAGAGCAGATGTGGACGGACCGACATCGGACGCGTCATGAGTCGCGCCTGAAGGACATGGTGTTGCAGGCTGGCTTGGACGAGGTGGCCTGTTTTCTGAAACGAGCCGATCCGCCGGGCCGTCCAGAAGCGACAGCGGCGCGTCAAGTGCTGGCCGGGATCGCTTGGCACCTGCGGACGGGCGGAGGTTGGCGGGCATTGCCGGCCGGCTTTCCGCCCTGGCGCACGGTCTATGGCTGGTTCCGGCGCTGGATCGAGAAGGGCCTGTTCGAGAGCCTGATGCGGGCTCTGGCGCGCCGTCAGCGGCGGCGTTGCGGACGTCGGCCCGATCCACGGCTGGCGGTCATCGACACGCAAAGCGTCAAGTGCATCGGGGTCCGCGGGCCGCGCGGCTACGATGGTGCCAAGAAGCTGGTCGGGCGCAAACGCGTGGCTCTGGTGGATGCCCAAGGGCACGTCCTGGCGCTGGCTGTCGTGCCCGCCAACGTGCAGGATCGCGACACGCTGCCGGCGCTGGATGCGGGCAAGCAGACGTGGCCCAGCCTGCGTCTGGCTCTCCTCGACGGTGCCTTCACGGCCGAGCGCTGCCAAGAATGGTGCAACCTCCACGGCATGCGCCACCGCGTGGTCGAGAAGCAGCCGGACCAGAAGGGCTTCGTCGTGCTGGAGCGGCGCTGGGTCGTAGAGAGAACCTTCGGCTGGCTCAGCCACTGGGGTGGCCTGCTCCGTGAGCGCGCTGGTCGCCTCGACGTTGCAACGGGACGCCTCGCCTGCGTCGCCAGCCTCATGGCCGCCAACGCCCTCAACAATCCCGCCTGAAAACAAGACCTCAAACAGGCTCTCAGAGTTGGCTTCAAAGAAAATCATCTCCGCCAAGGCATACCGGGCCATCAAGAGCTTGGTGGACGTGCACTGAAGCGCGCTTCAGAGGAGCTGATTGGCCGCCTAGGCCAGCTGGCCTAGGCCTTCTCCGCCCATCCAGCCGACTACAAACGCCAAGTCAGGCGTGGTGTTTACGCTCCATTAACGAACGACGCCGGGCCGAACAGATCCGGGCGCAGGGGATGGAGCAGGGAATGAGCAAGATCTGGATCGGGTGTGCTGCTACCGCCGCTACCCTGGCTGCCCTGATTGTTGGCCCAGGCCAGGCTGCCCAGAAGGTGGCAGTCGCTGAGGCCATCTCTGCCGCAGTCAGGGCTGACACCCAGCTCGTCTACGCTCCGGCCCCGCAGGCGCGAGCGGCGCAGCAGGCGAACTCGGTCGAGCAACCCACTCGCGCGGTTCGGGTCGTGTACCCGTCGCCCTTCTCTGCTCAGCGCTGAGCGGAGGCGACATGCTCGCGCAGGCCCGCAGCAACACCTCCGACCCCTCCTTCCAGCAGGTCGGGATGCTCCGGCTCGCAGCTCCCGCGTGTGCCCAAGCGCCCATGAGCACGCACGAGCGCCGCCTTGAAGCTCTGCGCGCCCGCGCTCGGCAGGGCGGTCTCAGCATCAGGCAGAGCAATCAGCCCCTGCAGCCGAACAACCGTGGCGGCCTGATGATCCTCGCACAAGACAGTCGCCAGGTTCTCTACGGCGCCAGATACGACCTGACGCTTGAGCAGGCGGAGGATCTCATTGGCGAGTTGCTCGTCCGGTGGGCTGCGTAGGCTCACATCAGCGGCTCCGTACTGCCAGCGGCTTTAAGCGTCAGCCTGCGCCTCATCAGAAGGATCACTTCCTTGAGCTACCTTGTCACCGCACGCAGCGCCTCCTGCGAGATGCTGTTTCCTCGCAACTCTCTGCTGGCAGCCTTGGAGAAGGCTCTGGAACTCCAGGGCTGTGGCATGGCCGACGTGCTGACCGTCGACAGTTCGGGCCGCAAGCACACAGCCGAACAGCTGCACATGATGCTGTTCCCGCAGGAGGCTCGGGCGACCGACAAGGGGTTGGAGATGCGGGCCTGCGCCTGAGGGCAGATCAGTCTGACCTCTGATGTTGGAGCACGACTATTCTGTCGCGGTGCTGCTCAGCACGCGCGCTCCGATCGCCGCCGCCGCGGAGCGGCTCGAGACACCGAGGGTGCGGAACAGAGCCGCTACATGGATCTTGACGGTGCCCTCGCCGAGATTGAGCGCTCGCGCGATCTCCTTGTTCGACTTGCCCTGCACGATCAGCCCGAGCACCTCCGTCTGACGGGGCGTGAGGCTGGCCGAAACGCCGGCGTCATCGGAAGGGGGGCCTTGCACAGGCGCGTCGCTTGGCTCGGTGCTGATGTCGGCCAGAAGGGGGGGCACGTAGATGAAGCCCTTCAGGATCATCTCGAGCGCCTGTCCGAGTTCGACCACGCCAATGCCCTTCGGTATGTAGCCGTGCCCGCCGGCTTCCAGCGCCTGCAGAACGTCCCGACGCCGCTTGGAGCCGGACACGATCGCGGTCAGCGTCTCGGGCCGAACCTCGCGCACTGCCCTCAGGCTGCCCGCGCCCTGCATGCCCGGCATGGCCAGGTCGAACAGGGCCAGGGCGACGTCGTCGCGGCGACCAAGATGCTCGATGGCCTCATCTAGGGAGCCGGTCTCGATCACCTCCGTGAAGCCGAGCCGGTTCTGCAGGATGGCCCGCAATGCCATGCGGAAGAACTCGTCATCATCGGCAACGAGGGCGACCTTTGTGTCCGTCATGGTGCCGCTCGTGCAAACTCCAACAACAGGGCAGCCTCGACCTTAAAGCCACACAATTCGGCTGCAACTCCGTCGTTGGAGCTAAAAGGCTTGGCCGGCTGCGGCAACAGCTTGGCCCGCTTCCGACTAGAGGGGCGATAGAACGTGCAACAGGACGATGAGGAACAGCGGCGGCTGCGTACCCTTGAGGGCTACTGCATCCTCGACACGCCGCCCGAGGAGAGCTTCGACCGGGTGGTCGCGCTGGCACGCGCCTTGTTCGATGTGCCGGTCGCCTTCGTCAGTTTCGTGGACGAGCACCGACAGTGGCTCAAAGCACGGCAGAACCTCAAGGTCAGCGAAACTCCGCGTGGCATCGCCTTCTGCAGCCACACGATCCGGTCGCCGAACGTCCTGGTCGTCCCCGACGCCACACGCGACCCGCGCTTCCTCGACAATCCTCTTGTGACAGGGGAACCGAAGATCCGCTTCTATGCGGGCGCACCGATTACCGCCCCCGCCGGAGAACGCTTGGGCGCCGTTTGCCTGATCGACTACGTGCCTCGTCCGGCGCTGAGTGAGACCGAGCGCGAGAACCTGGCACGTCTCGCTGCCATCGTCATGGACGAGCTGGAGCTTCGCCGTGAGCTTGTCGCCCGGCGCGAGGTTGAGTCGGAACTGCGGTCTGCCCGTGCCGCCGCGGATGTGGCCAACGAAGCCAAGTCCGACTTCTTGGCCAACATGAGCCATGAGATCCGCACGCCGCTGAATGGCATCTCGGGCTTCACGCAGCTGCTCCTAGCCAACCCCGATTTACCCGCGGAGAGCCGCCGCCACGCCCAACTGATCGACAGTGCTGCCTCGGCGTTGCTGACGGTGGTCAACGACATCCTGGACTTCTCCAAGCTGGCGGCCGGCAAGCTCGACCTCGATCTGAACCCGCTGCCGATTGAGGCCCTGATCGACAACAGTCTCTCCATCGTGCGGCACAGCGCCGAGGAGAAGGCGCTCGACCTTCAGGTGCGTGTGGATCCGCGCGTACCCGCCGCCGTCTTCGGCGACCGGGCCCGTCTGCAGCAGATCCTGCTGAACCTGCTCAACAACGCCATCAAGTTCACCCATGCCGGTTCGGTCACACTGGAGGTCGAAGTCGAGGCCGAGCTGGATGACCGCTACGAACTGCGTTTCCTCGTGCGGGACACCGGCATCGGCATCAGCTCAGAGGTGCAGCAGAAGTTGTTCGAGCGCTTCTCGCAGGCGGATGTCTCGACCTTTCGCAAGTTCGGCGGCACAGGTCTCGGCCTGGCGATCTGCAAGAGCCTGATCGACCTTATGGGTGGCCAGATCGGAGCGGAGGGCATCCTGGGTGAGGGCTCGACCTTCTGGTTCAGGCTGGCTTTGGCGCGAGCCGAGCTGGAGGCGGCTGCGGCGGTGCTGGAGGAGGGGGGTATCCAGCCAAGTGGCCGCCGCGCTCGTGTTCTCCTAGTCGAGGATCTTGAGCTGAACCAGGAGATCGCGCGCCGCTTCCTGGAAATGGCTGGGCACCACGTGGATGTCGCCTCCGACGGCGCCGAGGCTATCCAGGCCGTCCAGAGCGCGGCCTACGATGTGGTGCTGATGGACGTGCAGATGCCGGTGCTCGACGGCATCGCGGCGACGGAGGCGATCCGGCGCCTGAATAGCCCTGCGCGGGATGTGCCGATCATCGCTCTGACGGCGAACGTGCTCTCGCAGGAGGTGAACCGATGCCGGCAGGCTGGCATGAACGGACATGTCGGCAAGCCATTCCGAGCAGCCGAGTTGGTCGCGGCTGTCGATCGCTGGTCCAAGAACGCCGCAGGAGAAGCCCCGTCAGCAGCTGCAACCCCACCGCAGGTTGATCTCGATGAGGGCACTCTCGCGGAGCTGACAGAACTCTTGGGCGCGGAGAAGACGCGCGAGTACGTGCAGCGCCTGGATCGTGAGATCGAGGCCTTCGCCGCGCTCTCGAAGTCGGAGCGGCTCGATCCCAGCGCGCTGACGAAAGCCGCCCATGCCCTCGTTTCTCAAGCTGGGCTCCTGGGCTTCGCAGCGCTCTCAAGCGCTTGCAGCGCACTGGAGGAGGCTTGCGCCGGAACAGAGTACAGGCGGGCTTACGAGGCTGCGTTAGCGTGCGCGGAACGGGCGCGGATGAGGGCACGAGCACGCCTCAAATAGTTAGGCATCAACTACGTGAAATTCACCGCAGATATCTACATTCGCCACGTAGATGCGCCGAGTCATTTTCCCATATTATTGCCTATACAGGACATCGTCAGGCCGAGAAATGCTTCGAACCAGATCGTTCGAGCCCTCAAGACCTTGAATTGTTGCACAAGCAGCAGCTTGCAATGTGAGCTCGCTCGCTGCCGGAAGCGCGTTGGTCCCTCCGTAAATGCATGGTACGCAACCGAGGCTTAGCTGTAGGGAGCACCGAACGTGCGCCGAGGCCTCGTTCTTCTCGCTCTCGCGGCTCTTCTCCCGCTCATCCTGCTCGCCGCTGGCCTGTCGTTCTTCTTCCTACGGCAGCAGCAAGCCGCAATGCGAACGGAAGCAGTCCACTACGTCGAGCAGATGCTCGGCAGCGTGGAGCGCGAGCTGTTCACGCAGATCGAGCTTCTCAGGGTGCTCGCTCAGTCGCCGCTCCTCGACGGCGAGCAGCCAAACCTCGCCGCCTTCCACGACCTTGCCACACGTTTTCAGGGGCAGTTGCCGCTTTGGCACCGCATCATCTTGGCCGACACGGAGGGACGGCAAATCGTCAAGACAGGCGTGCCATTCGGGGCACCTCTGTCGTTCGTCGTCGATGAGAAAAGCTACCGCAGGCTCATCGAAACAGGCGAGCCCACTATCGGCGACATCTCGGGACCAGGCCAGCCCAGCAGTGGTCCACGCCGCGCGAGCTTCCGCGTACCCGTGCTGCGCGAGGGTAAGCTTCGCTTCGCGCTGACCGGAGTTGTGTCCACCGAAGGGCTGTCGAGATTGCTGGCGCCAGCTGGACTGGATCCGAACTGGCGTCCGTTCCTGGTCGACAACTCTGACCAGATCGCCGCCCATCTGCGCACGCCAGAGCTGGTTGGCCGAGTGGCAACGCAGCCCGCGATCCAGGCACGCGCGACTGGCACATCAGGCGTGTACGAGGGGCTCTCACCGGCTGGCGAACCGATCATGACGGCCTTCCGCAAGTCCGATCGCACGGGCTGGTCCGCTCATGTCGCTATCCCGCTCGCGCTCTACAACCAGCCGCTGACACGCGCGCTCTGGATCGTGAGCATTGCCGGGTTTGCAGCCCTGTGCCTAACGGTCGTGTTCGCGCTCCTGTTGAGGCGGGAGATGCAGGACATGCGGGAGGAGACCCTCCTGCACGAGCGTGCAGTCCGCATGGAGGCGCTCGGCCGTATGACGGGCGGCGTCGCGCACGACTTCAACAACCTGCTGATGGTGATCCTTGGCAATCTGGAGATGCTGCAGCGGCGCATCCAGGAGCCGCGCCTGGAGCGCTACATCACCGCCATCCGCAAGGCGGCCGAGCGCGGGACGCACCTCACCCGAGAGCTGCTGGCCTTCTCGCGCGGCCAGGCCATGCAGGCCGAGGTCTTGGATCTGAACGAGCGCCTGACCAGCACCTTGGCGATGATCAAGCAGTCGGTGCGCGGCGACATCGTCGTGGAGACGGATCTCGCACCCGGGCAGCATGTGGTGAAAGTCGACCCTCTTCAGCTCGATCTTGCGCTCCTGAACATTGCGGCAAACGCACGGGACGCGATGCCGGAGGGTGGACGCCTGCGCCTTGAGACGCGCCGCGCTGCGATCCCCGACCGGTCTGGCCGGGAGGGCGTGAAGCTGTCGATCTCTGACACAGGTGGCGGCATCCCAGCTGAGGCGCTGCCGCATGTCTTCGAGCCGTTCTTCACGACAAAGGAGGTCGGCAAGGGCACAGGTCTGGGGCTCAGCCAAGTCTATGGCTTCGCTAAGGCGTCGGCTGGGTTGGCGGATATCGAGAGCCGCGCCGGGCGCGGCACGACGGTGGCCCTCTACCTGCCTCTCTCGCAGGAGAGCGTTCCTGCACCAACCCACCAGACCCAACAGAGTACAGCCGCTGGTACCAGGGCCGGTCGGATCCGTGTACTCTTGGTGGACGACAACGACGAGGTTCGAGCGGTCACAGCGGCGTACCTTGAGGAGGCTGGCTTTCACGTGAGCCAAGCCAACGGCGCTCGTGCAGGGCTAGACCTGCTCGAGAGCAGCACCGACCTGCTGGTGAGCGATCTTGTGATGCCGGGCGGTATGGATGGTCTGGTCTTGGCGAAGGAAGCACGTCGCTTGTGGCCCAAGCTGCCGGTCATTCTCGTCTCGGGTTACAGCACTTCCGCCTCAGCTGCGGCCGAACTCGGGTTCACTCTGTTCATGAAGCCGTTTGACATGTCAGCGCTCGCCGCCAGTATCCGCAGCAAAGTGGAGCAACCAGAACGTAGCAATCGCTCCGCCTCAGCATAACTCGGAGCTGCCCGCCCGATTGATGTTAGAGTAGCTCCTGAGATGTGTTAGCCGCTGATAGGAAGCTGCACGGCCTCAACGCACGCCCGCAGCGCCTTCACATCAGCGCGGCCAGGATACACGCCCATCGTCATGCCAAGCGGGCCATCCTCCTTCGAGCGCCCCACTACATCAGCGATCGTCCAGCCAGTGAAGCCAGTAGCGCCATCCTCCAACGCTGCGAGAGCCTTGCGGATGAACCAGCGGCGGAACGAGTGGAAATCGATGCGCGATTGGCGCACGCCTTCGATCACGTCATCGACCCCTAGTGCACGTCGGTCACGAGTGAACGCCTGTGTAGCTGGAGCACCCCGCGGGCGGGCGGGGTTCGTTTGCTCGGGCAACTCGTGAAAGATGAAAGCGGCAGCAGGCTTGCCAGCCGTACGGCGCGCAATGAGCGTGGCCAGGTCGGGATGGATCGGAACATCGCGAAAGGCGGAGGCTGTCTTGGTGCCAGGAACCTTGATGAGGTCGCCTTTGAAGTGGCGCACGCGCAACTCGGCAATCTCACCAATGCGCATGCCCGTGAGGGCGGCAACGCGCATCAAATCAGCCAGCAGGGGTTTGGTGATGCCGGCCAAGAGCGTCGCGACCTCGTCGTCGGTGAAGGGACGCTTGCTCCTATGACCAAGGTCGTGGTCTGAGCCGCGCGTCAGCTTCTTGCGCTTCGCGAGTGATTGTCCGGACCAAGGGTTTGCTTCGGCATGGCCGCGCTTGTTCATCCACGTCCAGAATGAACGCAGTGCGCCGATGCTCTTGTTCGCGGTGCCCGCGTGGATGCCGCGAGAGACGAAGCGTTCCTCTACGAACCGGCCGGCCACACGTTTGGTAATGGCTTGAACGGTGGTCGGTGTTTTAGTTTGACGGCACCAGTCGCTGAATTCGCGCACGGACTGGCGATAGACGGCTTCAGTGCGCGGCGCGACAGCTGCCTCTTTAAGCCAGGCTTCCACGAGAGGCGCGAAGGGCGCGATGCCGTCGAAGACGACCTGCTTGAAAAGGTGGGCGTCGCGCGAAAGCCCATCTCGTTCGAGCCTGTCCGCGACAGCCGACGCCATGGAGACGGTGGCGCCACGCTCGTCGTCGTCTTCCTCCGCTTCGATGAGCCCACGGAAGGCCATGGCGTCTTCAAGTAGGCTATCGTCAGTCGCGACAGCCGCCACAGGCGTGACCGAGCGCCGTGGGTCGGCCTCTTCGATCTGACGCCGGAGCTTATCGATCACTGCCCATTTGAGGCGGTGCGCGGTCGCAAGATCGGTCGCGGGCAGAGTTTCCTTGAGCGCGGTCTTGCCGAGGATAGGGCGGATGTGAGCCGGCACGCTGACGAAGACGCGCCAGCGATTGCCATGCTTTTCGAGGTAGCGGCCTGTGGTCTTATGGCGCCGCTTGATCGACGCTGGTTCTGCCTCTCTTGCCACCGGACTTCCCAGGTTTCTTACCCACGGCACCAACCCCTATGGCTTTGTTGCGAGAGAGAAATCAAGGGGATCAGACGGTTATGAATTGTCTGATTTCCCCTCCCGTAGGGCGCGCCAATCATTTCAAGCGCTCGGCTCACAATGGAGGGCGCATCTCCCATGAACGTCCCGCTCAGCGGCCCCTGCGGCGTGCCCCACCGTCACGTACGACCGGAATCTGTCGGCTTGGCATGTTCGATCAGCGCGGACATATCGGTTGGCGCACGGAACACCGTGCCGTCGGCCGCCTCGACGTAGACGTTCGCCGCGCCCATGCCGGAGAACGTCATGGCCCTCTCGGCGGCTCTCTGGCCGATCTCATGCTGCTCCGAGGTCGGGCCCGAGGGCGTCGTGTAGTGAACCGTGTAGGCCATGAGCCTCTCCTGCGCAGCGCTCTGAACTGGACCAGCGGGTGAGCAGGCGCGGGGTTCCGCGGCGGCAACACCCACGGCAGGGACCCGCAGCCGATCGACTAGAGAATCTTCCGCAGCATGAGTTCCGTGCCTGCCACGCGGAACGCGCCGTTGTCGATCCGCTCGACGCGCGAGCCGTCCACGAGCGCGTAGCGGGTGAAGCCGTGCGGTCTCATGAAGCCGCCGTGGTTCCGGTTTCGCAGGACGGTCTGGTACTTCACGACCGTATAGGCCTCGCCATCGGAGCCCAACGCGTCGAATTGGTCGGTCTGCTCGTCCATCGTCGCCACACGGTTCGTTGCGGACGCGGGCGATCTTCTACGATTGGCGCCATTCGCGAAAGTCCGAAGCGGGATCGGCTGGCCGTTCGCGACCGTGCCTGAAGAGCCGAACGATCGATTCGACCGCGATGCTGCGATCAGACGTGAACGACCGGGCCGATGTTCGAGCGATGCCCGGCGGGCAAGGAGGCCAGATAGTAGCGCGGCGGTTCATAATGCTCCTCGGCCGAGCCCGGAGCCAGGAACCGGCCTTGAACCAGGTCGCGCCGGACGAAGAACGCATTCACCCCAGCCAAGCAGCAGCCCACAAGGTCGTATCCCTTCTCGGTCCCGAGCTTGGCAAAGGCGTTCAAACTTGCGCCGAAGTAGTTGGATCCGTCGTGCACCGCACTCGGCGCGTAGGGGACCGAGATCGACAGGGGCGGCAGCCACGTCGCGTTGTACTCGATGATGACCACGCGCGGGCGCACATCCGTGATCGCCTTCCAGATCCAGTAGTCGTTGTAGTCGACATCCACGCTGAGGAGATCGATCTCCCGACTGCGCGGATAGTGCGCTCCGATGACTGGGTTGATGTTCTCGGCCGTCACGAAAGCGTTCGTCATCGTCAGGGCACCGCTCTCGATCCAGGACCGATGCGTGGTCCGGACCGCGGCGCAGGCGGCTTCGTTCGCGTCGATCCACAGGCCGGACCAACCATTCATCAGCAGCCACGACGTGTTGCACTCGAGCCCGTCGTGGACGCCGAACTCGACGAAGCTCCTGTCGGCGGTTCCGATTCTGCGGAAGATCTCGGCGATGATGCCGTCCTCATCGCTCTGCGAGTACACCTTGTAGCCGTGCTTGGTCAGGCGCAGGGGATGTCGGTGACGCTCCTGCGCCAGCAGATGCTCCCTTAGTGAAACGAGGTGGGCGAGGGTGTCCATGGCAGCCGGTCTACGATCGTGCGGGCGCGATGTCGGTGCGCACGTAGATCTGATTGGGGTGGTGCGTCTGCCAGAGTTCGTAGCCGTTCCGCTTCATGTGCTCCTCGTAAGCTCCGTCGAGGAACAGGTTTTCGATGATCGCCACCTTCGGCCGGTAGCGATCCAGACTGAAGCCCTTCAGCACCTCGACCTCCCAGCCCTCGACGTCGATCGCCAGGACATCGATCTTGCTGATTTCGGGCGCATGCTCCCGCATGATCGTGTCGAGCGTGCGCAGCTTGACCCTGACCGGCTCGATCTCGGTCTTGTCCTCGACCGTCTTCACGACCTCGGCGTAGCGGTCGCGAATACCGAGGGAGGACCAGGACTCGTAGCTGACATCGCCGCCCATGTAGACGGCATCGATCGACTTCACGATGTAGAAGACGACCTCGTCCTCGTCGTGGTCGCCGCAGGCGTATTGCAGGATCTCGTGGCCGAGCTTCCGGTGCTCCTCGCAGAAGACGGGGTTCGGCTCGACGGCGATGATCGTCCATCCGAGCGACCGGAAGCTCTCGCTGATGGACAGGTAGCTCGGACGTGCGGCACCAACCTCGACCAGGACGCCGCCTTCCTTCGCGCCGTTGAAGAAGGAAGCCTGGACGAGCTTGTCGACGTCGTGCTCGGCAGCCATGCGGGGACGGCCCTATCGCGTGGGAATCGTGACGCGACCATAACTTCGCGTCGATCGACCCGACAAGCTCTGCGCAGGCTTGGAGAATGTACCCTCAGTCGCTGGCCGCAGCCGCGATCGAGAAGAGCGCCGCCAGCATGAGGTTGCCGGTCACGAGGAGCGTGAGCAGAGTCAGCATCGCGGTTCGCCTCAAGCCACGCAGGTCGGGATGATCGAGGCCCGGGGCGCCGGGCACGAACGGGCCGGCTCGGACATGCTCGCGGTCTCAGTTGCCCGAGCGTCGGGGTGCGCGGAGGTCAAGGCCGGCAGGTACACCGTGCCGACCATGATGGCGCCGGAGATGACCAAGCGAAGAACGATATCGAGCATTGTCCGACCCCTCACGCGGCCCTTGGCGACCGTCTGTGGAGCGATGTGTAGAAGCTTTGCCTGTCCGCGTGATGGCGTGGTTTGTTGCGTGGGCGGCCGAGCTTTCACGCGGACGAGCCCGGAGCATCGGCATGACGCTTCGCGAGCCGCGTTCCGGTCGGCCCAGGCCTATTTCATGTCGCCGCCCGGCGTGGCGAGGAGCGACGGCGGCAGGCTCGCGGCCCCAGGCGCCGAGGGCGGGACCTGCGAGCCGCTGTCGATGAGGCGCATGTCGTTCGGCTTCATCTTCAGGTGACGCACCAGGATCCTGGACAATCCTCCGACGACGTAGAGCTTGCTCTTCTCGGTCGAGAGCTGCTTGACCGCGGCCAGAGCGTCCTCGGGCGTTCGCGTGAGGACCGCATACGTGCGGCGCGGCTGGTGCCTGACGAGGACGGTGACGAGAAAGGCCCTGTAACGCTCGGCTTTCGGCATCGACTGGCAGACCCGGACCTTCCTCGTGCCGATCCCCCGCGCGGGGATCGCGTCATCCGCCACGGCGTCGACGGGGGGAGCCTGCGCCGGCGGGCGTCCTCCGGCCCGAGCCGGCAGGATCCGGCTCCCGCGCCGCTTCGCGCCGCCCCGGCATCACGACGCGTCCTGCCGTGAGATCCGGCTCGGCAGGAGCTCGCCGCTCCGCTCCAGCATCGGGTAGGCCGCCGCGGCGACGAGGTGCGAGTTGATCAGCTTGATGTCCCGCAGCAGGTCGAGGTGGAGCGCGCTCGTCTGCGCCGCCTCGAGCCGCCCGCCGCGCAGGCGCTCGAAATGCTGCGTCGTGGCCTGCGCTTCCGCGTCCCGGAACGCCACCTTCTCGTCGGCGAGACGGTGCGCCGTGCGCAGGTCCGTCGTGACGAAGAGCGACGCGGCCGTCCGCAGGTTGGTCGCGAGGCGATCGATCAGCCCGATCAGCGCGGCCTGCTCCTCCCTGGGGAAGGTCAGGCCGCGCTTCAGCTTCTTGGCCGCGTGCGGCAGCAGGTTGCGGTCGACGATGTCGCCGGCCTGCTCGAGGTTCATGGCGAAGGCCAGGATCTCGTTCAGGCGCCGGTGGTCGCTCTCGCCGAGCTCGTCCGGGTCGAGCGCGGTGAGATAAGCCTTGATGGCGGTGTTCAGGTGGTCGAGCACGTCGTCGCGGCGGCGCGTCTCGGCGATGAGCCGCCGGTCGCCCCGCTCCAGCGCGTCCCGGGCGCCCTGCAGCATTTCGCCGAGGACGTCGGCCAGGCGCAGGGCCTCGCGCGCCGCGGCCCCGAGGGCGACGACGGGCGTCTCCCGCGCGGCCGGGTCGAGGTAGAGCGGACGCGCGGGATCGGCCGGGTCGACGCGCTGCGGCAGCCAGCGCCGGAGCAGGGCCGCGTAGGGGGTCAGCAGCGGGAAGAACAGGGCCGCCAGGGTCAGGTTGAACAGGGTGTGGAAATCGGCCACCGCGCGGGCGGGGTCGCCCTCGATCCGCGTCAGGACCGGGCCGACGAGGGGCAGCGCCGCGAGCGCCAGCATGACGCCGGTCACCCGGGTCAGGAAGTTGCCGAGCGGCAGCCGCTTGGCAGCCGGATCGTCCCCCGACGGCCCCTCGATGAGGGGATTGATCGCGGTGCCGAGGTTGGCGCCGAGCACAAGGGCGAAGGCCGCGTCCGGCGCGATGACGCCCTTGGCGGCAAGGGACATCACGAGGAGCACGACGGCGACGCTGGAATGGGCAGCCCAGGTGAGGGCCGCCGCGAGGCAGACGTCGAGGAGGGGCGTCGTGGACACGGCCTTCAGGAGGAGGCGAAGGTTCGGCGCATCCTCGTAGGCCGCCATCAGGGCGAGAAGCTGGTGGAGGGCGAGCAGCATCAGCCCGAGGCCGATGAACACGCGGCCGAGGTCGTGGGCCCGCGTGCTGGAATCGCGCCGGAACAGCATCACGCCCACGAGGATGAGCGCGGGCGAGAGGGCGGCGACGTCGAAGGAGAGCGCCTGGACGATGATCGTCGTGCCCACATTCGCGCCGAGCATCACCGCGAGGGCCGGCACCAGCTCGACCATGCCGCCGGCGGCGAACCCCGCCGTCATCAGCCCGGTCGCGGTGCTGCTCTGGAGGAGGGCGGTGACGCCGATCCCGGCGAGGAACGCCGAGGCGCGGTTGCGCAGGGCGCTGCCGAGGACGGAGCGGAGATTGGCGCCGAACGCGCGCTGGATGCCCGTCTGCACCATGTGCGTGCCCCACAGGAGCAGCGCGATGGCGCCGGCGAGGTTGATCAGCGTGAACGAGAAGCCCATGCTTCGACGCTCTCCTTCCGCGCCGCACCCGGCAGCCGCGATCGCCGCCCCGAGCGCCGGGCCGCGTCGCGCGTCGGCAGCGGGAGGGTCGCATCGGCTGCTTAGCCAGCTAACACAGCTTGCACCGAACGCTGCACCGCCGACAACAGGCGAACGTCGGGTGCGTCCATTCCTCAGCCGAAGAACGGATCGGACGGTGCTGTGGCGAAGCGCCGACGACACCGCGTACGACGGGCGAGGGCGTGACCCGCGTCGCGCGCCCTAATGTCCGTGACCGTGGTCATGGCCGCCCTGACCAGGGTCCGCCGCCCGCCCGCCGAGCGCCCGGGCCGCCATGCTCTCGACCGTGAATGCGACCGGCACGCTGCCGGCCCGCTCGAACGTCAACGTGCCCGCGACCGTCTGCCCCTGCCGCAGCGGCGATTTCAGGCCCGTGAACATCAGGTGATGGCCGCCCGGCTCCAGCGTGACCGTCTCGCCCGGCCCGATGGGCAGGCCCGCATCGACGGGGGCCATCCTCGCGATGCCGCCCTCCACGGACTGGCTGTGCACCTCGACGCGCGCGGCCTCCGCGAAGGTCCCGCCGGTCAGCCGGTCCGGCTCGCGGCCCGTGTTGGTGATGCTGAGATAGCCGCCGGCGACCCGCGCGCCGTTGGGGGTGGCCCGCGACCAGGGCTGGCCGATCTTCAGCGCATCGGCCGCTCCATCGCGGGCCGCAGCCGGCATCGGGGCGGCGAGCAGGGACAGGAAGCCGAGGGCGGCGAGCGTGCGGAGGTGCCACGTGGGCGCGATCGTCATCCGGGTTCTCCGAGGGTGAGGTGTGCGACGGGCGGGAGCTTCGATGGGTGAGGTTGCGACGGGGGATCGGCTGGCGTCAGAACGACAGCTTCATGCCGCCGACGAAGTTGCGCGGCGCGCCCGCGAACACCGATCCGTTGGTGTTGGCGAGCACGGCGGCCCCGTTCTGCAGGCCCGTCGCGGCGCTGATCGAGTTCGCGAGGTTCTGGGCCGAGGCCACGTAGGTCCTGTCGAAGATGTTGCGCACCTCGAAGAACAGGTTCAGGCGCTTCGCGTAGCCGACGAGGTCAGTGGCGTAGTGCAGGTTCAGGTTGACGAGGCTGTATCCCGGCGCCCGCAGCAGGTTGGCGTTGTCGAGGAAGAAATCGTCCTGGAACACCGTCTCGACGTAGCCCCCGAGCCCCGCGAGCGGCCCCGTCCGCTGCTCGTAGCCGACCCGGGCGAGAAGCTGGTTCGCCGGGACGCCGGGGATCTTGTTGCCAGCCCGGTCGAACCGGGTGCTGCGGGTGCCGGCGCTCAATTGCTCGACGTAACGCGTGTAGACCTGATCGTCGTAGGTGTAGGCCGCCGTCGCGCTCCAGCCCGGCGCGAAGGCCCAGGACGCCCCCACCTCGACGCCCCGGTGCTCCGAGGCCGGCGCATTGAAGGTGAAGCTCAGGAGGCCCGCGCCGGGCGATTGCGTGATCAGCTCGTTGCGGAAGAACTCGTAGAAGCCGGTCACGCTGAGGCGGAGCGTCTCGACGGGCGTCCAGTCGAACCCGACGTCGAAGCCGAGATTCTCCTGCGTCCGGAGCTGGGTGTTGTTGCCGGGCACGCCCGCCGGCGTGACGAACAGGTTTCCGGCCGACGGCGTGCTGTAGCCCGTCGCGACGCGGCCCCGGAGCTGCCACGCCTCGCTCGGCCGGTAGAGGAGGGCGAGCTCCGGCGCGACGTTGAGGAAGCTGCGGTTGACGTTGGCGATCGTCGTCGTGGTGCGCGCCGCCGCGTAGCTGTAGCTCGTGTTGCTGCCGTCGATCGTGGTGTTCTCGGCGCTGATCCCGGCCACCGCGATCCAGCGGTCGCTCAGCTGCACCTCCGCCCGGGCGCGGCCGCCGAAATTGGCCTGCGTCGTGTCCTGGTCGGCGATCAGCGCGCCGAGGGCGGGGCCTGCCCCGAGCACACGGTTGTAGGTCCGGCTGAAACTGTCCAGCGTGTTGTAGGCGAGCGCCACGTAGCCGGTGGCCGGCAGCCCGAACAGGTCGCCGCGCCGGGTCACGTCGGACAGGAAGTTGAAGCCCGGGAAATCGCCGCGGGCCGCCGTGGTGTAGAAGGGCTGGTTGATGTTGCGGTCGTCGAACACGAGCTGCGTGCGCCAGGTCGTGAAGGCGTCGATGTCGTGCTCCCAGCGCGCGCCGACGATGGTGCGGCGGTCGTCGCGCAGGAACGCGCCCTGGTCCGCCGTCACCGGGACGGTGGCGCCGAAGCGGCCATTGGCCAGCAGGTTGAAGGTGGTGCAGCCGGCCGCCGCGCTCGCCGCCGTGAGGCAGCCGCGCTGGAAGGGGTTGATCGCGAACTGGTTGAGCGAGGTCCGGCCCGGCAGCAGCGTGAAGAGCGTGTTGTTGATGATCTTCAGGGTGAAGCGGTTGTCGGGGGTCGGCGTGTAGGTGCCCAGGAAGTTGATCGTCTGCGTGTCGAAGGAATTGTGGCTGATGAAGCCGTTGCCGCGGGTGTCGCTGGCGAACAGGCTGTACTCGAACGGTCCGCTGAGGCCGCCGATCGCCGTGTAATTGTTGAGGTAGCCGAAGCTGCCGGCATCGACGCCGACCTCGACGCCGTCGATCTCCGCGCCGCGCCGCGTGACGAAGTTCAGCGCGCCGCCGGTCGCGAAATTGCCGAAGAACGGCGATTGCGGGCCGCGGAACACGTCGATGCGGTTGTAGGCCCGCGGGTCGGTCAGGTCGAAGCGCGAGGAGCCGTCCGCCTGCGTGACGGGGAAGCCGTCCTCCAGCACGACCATGTTGCGCGAGACGCCGGTGGCGCGGGCGTTGTTGCCGCGGATCGAGACGACGATGTCGCGCGGGCCGTTGCCCTGGCGGACAGTCACGCCGGGACTGTTGCGCAGGATGTCCGCCACCGTCGTCGCGGCCCGGTTGTCGATGACGCCCTCGCGCCCGATGCTGGTGACGACCTCGCCGACGGGCTTGTCGAGGGGCGTCGGGGCGGCGGCGCGCGGCGGGCCGCCGGACGCCCGGCCCGCACCTTGGCCAATGCCTGGGCCGACGCCCTGGCCGACGCCCTCTCCGTCCCCGGACACGGACAGCTCCTCCAGGGTGACGGCCTCGCCGGACCGGGCCGCCGACTGCGCCTGGGCCGCTGCTGGACCGAGTGGGATGGCGAGCGGGCCGGCGGCGAGGAGGGCCAGCGCGCGGCTGCGGAGGATCCGGTGACGACGGGAGGGCATGGGGAGCGCTCAATCGAGGGAGTGCGGCCGCGCGCGATCGCAGCAGCCGGGAATGTCGGGGATCGACGCCGACCGCGGCGGGCTCCGCGCGGAGCCCGCCGCGGCCGCATCAGCGGGCCGGGCGCGCCCGCAGGGCCTGTGCGCCGAGGTCGACGAGGACCAGGGCGAGGATGACGAGACCGGTGAGCGGGAACAGCGCGCCGAGACCGAGGACGAGGACGCTCACCGTCACGGCCACGCGCCGGTCGCGCGGCCAGGGCGGCACGCCGAGGCGTCCGGACGGGCGGCGCTTCCACCACATCACCGCAGCCGTCACGGCGAGCAGGAGGGTGGCGAGGCAGAAGGCGAGCATCGCGAGCTGGTTGGCGCGCCCCCAATGCTCGCCCTTGTGGATGCCGATGCCGTACTGGATCGCCCGGGCCACCCCGCCGAGATCGCCGAACCGCACGTCGACCAGCGGCTTGCCGGTGTACTGGTCGAGCGAGATCATCCGCTGCCGGGTCACGTCGTGCGGGTAGGCGGCCGCCGCGAAGACGCCCCTGTCGCCCACCGGCAGCGACACCTCGAAGCCGCGCGGCATCCCGAGATCGCGCAGGATCGCCACGGCCTGGCCGAGGCCGATGGCGGGGGCCGCCGCGGGCTCCGAGAGCGGGACGGGCGCGTCCTGCATCGCCCATCCGGCCGTCGTCAGCATCTCCCGCATCGGCACGTTCGAGACGGCCTTGTCCGCCCAGAGGGCGCGCGGCTGGCCCACGCCCGCCTCGTTCGACCAGGTCCGCACCTGCTGGCCCCACCAGATCGACCAGGGCAGGCCGGTCGAGGCGAGGAACAGGAGGCCGGCCCCGGCGACGAAGCCCGTCACCGCGTGGAGATCGCGCCACCACACGCGCCGGCGCGGCGTCTCCCGCAGGCTGATCACGCCGCCGGCCTGCCGGCGCGGCCACCACAGGTAGGTGCCGGTCACGACCAGGATGATGGCGAACCCCGCCACGACCTCGATCACGCCGTTCGCGACCGGCCCGAAATAGGCGAGGCTGTGCAGCCGCCGCACCACCATCATGAACTCGTCGTCGCGGGCGACGCGGTCGAGCACGTTGCCATTGTAGGGGTCGAGGTAGACGAGGATCTTCCCGGCCCCTCGGCCATCGTCACCACGGCCGCGCTCGCGGCATCGACCGGGTCGGTCAGCGCGACCGGCGTGGCGCTCGGCACCGCCTCCGAGGCGTTGAAGATCAGCCGGTCCGGGCTCATGGGGGCGGCGGCCTGCGGCGCCACGATCGTCCGGTGGGCGAACAGAGTGGCGTTGATCTCGTCCTTGAACAGGTAGAGCGAGCCGGTGACCGAGAGCAGGATCAGGAACGGCAGGCAGAGCAGCCCGGCGTAGAAGTGCCAGCGCCAGACGGCGCGATAGACCGCGTCGCCCGACGGGCGCGCGACGGAGACGGCTTTGAACGCGAGAGCGTCGCCGTCGAGGATGCGTGACATGGGGGAGGTCCGGGTCTGAGCGATCGGAGAGGCTGATCGGTCAGGCGGCGGGCGGACCTCGTGGGCCGACGGAAGGGTCGGGCGGCGCGCGCGCCCGGATCGGGCCGGCGGCGCGCCAGGGCGTTGGCGCGACCGATGCGGGCGACCAGAGCACCGTCGCGAAGTCGGAGACGGCCGGCAGCCCGTGCATCGCCTGAGCGAGGGTGCAGCAGGCGTGCTGGTGGCAGGCGGGGCCGCCGTCGCCCGGCGCGCCCGTACCGTCATGGGCGCAGATGACGTCGCCGGGCAGGGCGGGCGCGAGCGGGGCGAGGCCGCCCAGGAAGGCCTGGAGCAACAGCGCATAGAGCGCGATCACTCCGATGACCGCGCGACGATGTGCCAGCAGAGGCCGATTCCCGCGCATGAACAGGTCTTACGGACAGGCCGCTCGGGACGTCAACGCGCCCGTGTGGATCACCGGGTCGCCCGCCCGCCGGCGGGCGAAAATTCCCCGTGCCTGTTGCGCGAATGCCCGCGCGCTCCGTCACTTGGCGTACCCCTGGCGTCCCCCCTGGCGTACCGGCGGGTGCCGGACGATCCGCCGAGGCCCGCCGCCAGCCCGGCTCGATGCTGCGCGGGCAGGTCCGGCCGCCGTCACCCGCCGGTCGGGTTCGCGACAGCGCCCACCCATGCGCCGGTCGAAGACCAGCCCCTCGCCCGCGGAATTCAGCCAGGATCCATTGCAGCGCGTCCGAGGAATCGTTGCCTATCGACAAGCCCCCGTTGTCGGCCAACCAGATAGCTTGATTGAACCCGGCCAGCACTCCTGTTCCTATCGGTCTTAGAACGAGACCAATCTGGGCAGGAAAATTCATGCCACGTCACGAGCCGTGGAACGCCGGCCGCGCCGCCGCCATCATCACCGAGCACGCGCATCTCGAGGGTGCGACGCTGCCGATCCTGCACGCGCTGCAGGAAGCCTTCGGCTACGTCGACGCCGAGGCGGTGCCCCTCATCGCCGACGCGCTGAACCTCTCCCGCGCCGAGGTCCACGGCTGCATCACCTTCTACCACGATTTCCGCGGCGCCCCGGCCGGGCGCCGCTCGGTCAAGCTCTGCCGGGCCGAGGCCTGCCAAGCGCAAGGGTCGGAGCGGCTTCACGGCGAGATCCTCGCCCGTCTCGGCATCGGTTGGCACGAGACCAGCCCGGACGGTGCCGTCACGGTGGAGCCCGTCTACTGCCTCGGCCTCTGCGCCAACGGCCCGGCCGCCCTCGTCGACGAGGAGCCGATCGCGCACCTGACCGCCGACTCCCTCACGGCAGCGCTCGCGGAGGCCCGCTCATGAGCGTCACGATCACCGTCCCCCGCGACGCCGTCGCCCTCGGCCTCGGGGCCGACCGGGTCGCCCGCGCGCTGTTCGCCGGCGCCGAGGCCCGCGGCCTCGACGTCGCCATCGTCCGCACCGGCTCCCGCGGCCTATTCTGGCTGGAGCCGATGATCGAGGTCGAGACGCAGGCCGGCCGCGTCGCCTACGGCCCCGTGACGGTGGCCGACGTCGAGGCGCTGCTCGATGCCGGGCTCTGCCAGGGCGATGATCACGCTCTACGTCTCGGCGACCCGGAGAAGATCCCCTACCTCGCCCGCCAGCACCGCCTCACCTTCCACCGCTGCGGCGTCATCGACCCGGTCTCGGTCGCCGATTACCGGGCCCACGGCGGCTACCGCGGCCTGGAGGCCGCCCTGCGGCTCGGGCCGGAGGCCATCGTCGGCGCGGTCCGCGAGTCGGGCCTGCGCGGGCGCGGCGGCGCCGGCTTCCCAGCCGGCATCAAGTGGAACACCGTGATGCTGGCGCAGGCCGACCAGAAATACGTGGTCTGCAACGCCGACGAGGGCGATTCCGGCACCTTCGCCGACCGGATGATGATGGAGGGCGACCCCTTCTGCCTCATCGAGGGCATGACGATCGCCGGCCTCGCGACCGGGGCCACGCGCGGCTACATCTACCTGCGCTCCGAGTACCCGCAGGCCTTCCGCACCCTCAAGGAGGCGATCGCGAACGGCGAGCGGGCGGGCGTCCTCGGGGCCGACGTGCTGGGCTCGGGGCGCAGCTTCCACCTCGAGGTCCGCCTCGGGGCCGGCGCCTATATCTGCGGCGAGGAGACCTCGCTCCTCGAGAGCCTGGAGGGCAAGCGCGGCATCGTGCGGGCCAAGCCCCCGATCCCGGCGCTCAAGGGCTTCCTCGGCCGCCCGACGCTCGTCAACAACGTGATGACCTTCACGGCCGTGCCCTGGATCCTGGAGCACGGGGCGGCGGCCTACGCCGCCTACGGCCAGGGCCGCTCGCTCGGCACCCTGCCGATTCAGCTCGCCGGCAACGTCAAGCACGGCGGCCTGATCGAGTACGCCTTCGGCATCACGCTGCGCGAGGTGATCGAGGATTTCGGCGGCGGCACGCGCTCCGGCCGGCCGGTCCGCGCCGTGCAGGTCGGCGGCCCGCTCGGCGCCTACTTCCCCGATCACCTCCTCGACACGCCCCTCGACTACGAGGCGATGGCCGCGGCCAAGGGCCTCGTCGGCCACGGCGGCATCGTGGTGTTCGACGACACCGTCGACATGGCAGCCCAAGCCCGCTTCGCCTTCGAGTTCTGCGCCACCGAATCCTGCGGCAAGTGCACCCCCTGCCGGATCGGCGCGACCCGCGGGGTCGAGACCATGGACAAGGTCATCGCGGGCATCCGCCCGGCCGAGAACCTCAAGCTCGTCGAGGATCTCTGCGAGATCATGACCGACGGCTCCCTCTGCGCCATGGGCGGCCTCACGCCGATGCCCGTGATGAGCGCCATCACCCATTTCCCGGACGACTTTACGCGCGGCGGCGACATGCCGGTCGCGGCGGAATGAGGAGCGGTCCCATGGGCCTCATCAAGGAAATCGACTACGGCACGCCGATCCGCGTCAGCGACCAGAGCGTGACGCTGACCATCGACGGCGTCGCCGTGACCGTCCCGGCCGGCACCTCGGTGATGGCCGCCGCCATGAGCATGGGCACGCAGATCCCCAAGCTCTGCGCCACCGACTCGCTGGAGCCCTTCGGCTCCTGCCGGATGTGCCTCGTCGAGATCGAGGGACGGCGCGGCACACCCGCCTCCTGCACCACGCCGGCCGAGGAGGGCATGGTGGTGCGCACGCAGTCGGACAAGATCGCGCGGCTGCGCAAGGGGGTGATGGAACTCTACATCTCCGACCATCCGCTCGACTGCCTCACCTGCGCGGCGAACGGCGATTGCGAGTTGCAGGACACCGCGGGTCAGGTGGGCCTGCGCGAGGTGCGCTACGGCTACGACGGCGACAACCACGTCAAGCCGACCGCCGAGAAGTACCTGCCGAAGGACGAGTCGAACCCGTACTTCACCTACGACCCGTCGAAATGCATCGTCTGCAATCGCTGCGTGCGGGCCTGCGAGGAGACGCAGGGCACCTTCGCGCTGACCATCGCGGGCCGCGGCTTCGACTCCCGCGTGGCGGCCGGCCCGACGAACTTCATGGATTCCGAGTGCGTCTCCTGCGGAGCCTGCGTCCAGGCCTGCCCGACCGCGACGCTCCAGGAGAAGTCGATCCACGAATACGGACAGCCGGAGCATTCGGCGGTCACGACCTGCGCCTATTGCGGCGTCGGCTGCGCCTTCAAGGCCGAGATGCAGGGCGAGCGCGTGGTGCGCATGGTGCCCTACAAGGACGGCAAGGCGAATGAGGGCCATTCCTGCGTCAAGGGCCGCTTCGCCTACGGCTACGCCACCCACAAGGACCGCATCACCAAGCCGATGATCCGCGAGCGGATCACGGACCCGTGGCGCGAGGTGACCTGGGAGGAGGCGATTGCCCGCGCGGCCTCCGAGTTCAAGCGCATCCAGGCGACCTACGGCCGGGACGCGGTCGGCGGCATCACCTCGTCCCGCTGCACCAACGAGGAGGCCTACCTCGTCCAGAAGCTCGTGCGCGCCGCCTTCGGCAACAACAACGTCGACACCTGCGCCCGCGTCTGCCACTCGCCGACCGGCTACGGGCTGATGTCGACGCTCGGCACCTCGGCCGGCACGCAGGACTTCAAGTCGGTGGACCAGTCCGACGTCATCCTCGTCATCGGCGCGAACCCGACCGACGGCCACCCGGTCTTCGGCTCGCGCATGAAGAAGCGGCTGCGGGCCGGCGCCCGGCTGATCGTCGCCGACCCGCGCCGGATCGACCTCGTGAAGTCGCCTCACATCCGGGCGGACCACCACCTGCCGCTCAAGCCCGGCTCCAACGTCGCCTTCATCAACACCTTCGCGCACGTCATCGTCACGGAGGGGCTGGTCGACGAGGGCTACGTGCGCGAGCGCTGCGAGCACGGCGACTTCGAGTCCTGGGCCCGCTTCATCGCGGAGGAGCGGCATTCGCCGGAGGCGCTGGCCGACGTCACCGGCGTCGACCCGGCCGAGCTTCGCGCCGCGGCCCGCCTCTACGCGACGGGCGGCAACGCCGCGATCTTCTACGGCCTCGGCGTCACCGAGCACAGCCAGGGCTCGACCATGGTGATGGGCATGGCCAACATCGCCATGGCCACCGGCAACATCGGCAAGGTCGGCGCCGGCGTGAACCCCTTGCGCGGCCAGAACAACGTGCAGGGTTCCTGCGACATGGGCTCGTTCCCGCACGAGCTCACCGGCTACCGCCACGTCTCGGACGACGCCACCCGCCACGCCTTCGAGGCGCTGTGGGGCGCCAAGCTCGACGCGGCGCCGGGCCTGCGCATCACCAACATGCTCGACGAGGCGGTCGAGGGCGCCTTCAAGGGCCTGTACATCCAGGGCGAGGACATCGCCCAGTCCGACCCCGACACGCACCACGTCACGGCGGGCCTGACCGCGATGGAGTGCATCGTCGTGCAGGACCTGTTCCTGAACGAGACCGCGAAATACGCCCACGTCTTCCTGCCGGGCGCCTCGTTCCTCGAGAAGGACGGTACCTTCACCAACGCCGAGCGGCGCATCAGCCGCGTGCGCAAGGTGATGGAGCCGATGGGCGGCTACGGCGACTGGGAGGGCACGGTGCTGCTCTCGAACGCGCTGGGCTACCCGATGAACTATGCCCACCCCTCCGAGATCATGGACGAGATCGCGAGCCTCACCCCGAGCTTCACGGGCGTCTCCTACGCCAAGCTCGAGGAACTCGGGTCGGTGCAGTGGCCCTGCAACGAGAAGGCGCCGCAGGGCACGCCGATGATGCACGTCGACCGCTTCGTGCGCGGCAAGGGCAAGTTCATGATCACCGAGTTCGTGGCGACCGAGGAGCGCACGGGCCCGCGCTTCCCGCTCATCCTCACCACGGGCCGCATCCTGTCCCAGTACAATGTCGGCGCGCAGACGCGGCGCACCGAGAATTCGCGCTGGCACGAGGAGGACGTGCTGGAGATACACCCCTTCGATGCGGAGAGCCGCGGCATCGTCGAGGGCGACCTCGTGGCGCTGGAGAGCCGCTCGGGCGACATCGCGCTGAAGGCGCGCGTCAGCGAGCGGATGCAGCCCGGCGTCGTCTACACGACCTTCCACCACGCCAAGACCGGCGCCAACGTCATCACCACGGATTACTCGGACTGGGCCACCAACTGCCCCGAGTACAAGGTGACGGCGGTGCAGGTGCGGCGCACCAACCGCCCCTCCGACTGGCAGGCGCGCTTCTTCGAGGAGGACTTCTCCCTCACGCGCATCGCCAAAGTGCTCGACGCGGCGGAGTGAGGGGCATGAGCGCGACCTCGCAGATGGACAAGCTCGTCCGCATGGCCAACCAGATCGCCACCTTCTTCCGGTCCTATCCGGAAGAGGAGGCGGTGGCCGGCATCCACAAGCACCTCGTGGCCTTCTGGACCCCGCGGATGCGGGAGCGGCTGGCCGCCCACGCGCCCGGGGCGGAGGGGAGCCTCGACCCCCTCGTCGTCGCGGCGATCGGCAGCACGAGCGACAACCCGGGTCCGATCCGGCCGGCCACCTACGATCCGCATCTCCTCGGAGCGGGGGCGAGCGACGCGGGCTGACCCGATCCGGCAGTCATCGTCATATTGAAGCGGCCGCAGCAGCAGAATACCACCGATGGGCCGCGGGCCCCGCGGCCGTGCGGACTCGGCTCTGGGCTGTGATCGACAAGCTGGACTACCTGCTGGCCCTCGCCCGCGAGCAGCATTTCGGCCGCGCCGCCGAAGCCTGCTCCGTCAGCCAGCAAGCCCTCTCGGCCGGGATCAAATACCTGGAAAACCGCCTCGGCGTGCAGCTCGTGCAGCGCGACTCGCGCTTCCAGGGCTTCACGCCGGAGGGCGAGCGGGTGCTCGCCTGGGCCCGCCGCATCATCGCCGACAGCCGCGCCATGCAGCAGGACGTGGCCACGCTCCGGCGCGGCCTGTCCGGGCACCTGCGGATCGCCGCGATCCCGACCGCCCTCCCGATGGTGGCCGCCCTCACGACGCCCTACCGGACGCGGCATCCCGGGGTCCGCCTGACCATCGAGTCGACGACGTCGGCGGACATCTTCTCGCTCCTGAAGAACCTCGAGGCCGATGCGGGCCTCACCTACCTCGACAACGAGCCCCTCGGCGACGTCACGGCCATACCGATGTACCAGGAGCATTACTGCCTGGTCACCGCGGCGGGCGGCCCCTTCTACGATCGGGACGTCGTGACCTGGGCCGAGGTCGCCCAGACCCCGCTCTGCCTGCTGACCCCCAACATGCAGAACCGGCGCATCATCGACGAGCAGATCCGCAAGGCCGGGGTCGAGCCGACGCCGGCCCTCGAGTCGAACTCGATGATCGTGCTGCTGACGCATGTGCAGACGCTGCGCTGGGCCAGCGTGATGCCCGCGATCCTGGTCGACGCCCTCGGGGCGCGGGACGATATCCGCGCGATCCCGATCCTGGATCCCGACATCCGGCACGCGATCGGCCTCGTCGCGCTCAACCGGGATCCGGCCACGCCCATGGTCACCGCCCTCGTGGGCATCGCCCGCGACGTCGCGCGCACCATCCGCGGGAACGGCGCGCTGACGTTCGGTCTCCCGCGGCTCCGCGTGAACTGAAGGCCGGCCGCGAACCCCGCACCTCGAGACCGGCCCCATCGCGGGCGGTGCGCGCGAGGATGCCGGAACGCGCCGGGTTCAGCGCTCCTCCTCCGGTCCCGCGACCAGGATCCGGCGATCGCCGGTCCGGCGCGTGAAGCGGATTGCGTCGAGATGCTCGAGAAGCGGGATCGAGAACTTCCGGGAGATGCCGAGCGCCGCTCCGGCATCCCTGGCCAGGAAGCCGGCCGCGTCCCGCGCGAAGCGCTCGGCGAGCACGGCCTTGCCGCGCGCGATCGCCTCCCGATGGAACAGGATCGAGCGCTTCTGCACCCGGTCGGTCGTCCGGATCAGCGCGCCGGAGGCGAGGAGATACGTCAAGGCCTGCGCCCGGCGGATGTCGCGGCCGACCGCCTCGGCCTCGTCGGGCGGGGTGAGGCCGCCCGTCCGGAACAGGGCTTCGAGAGCGCGAACCTGCTCGGTCTCGTTGCGGGCCGGGTCGAACGCGGCGCGCCGGTAGAGCGCGCCGGCCTGGACGATCTCGCGGCCGGCGACGAGATCCTTCAGGGCTGCGGAGACGACGCTCTCGTCCTGCCGGACGGCGCGGGAGAGGCGGTCGAGCGGGAGACCGGGATCGATCGGGTGCGCCCGGTGATGCGCATCGAGGGCCGCGATCAGCGCCGCCCGCAGGTCTGAGAAGGCGGCCTCGCCGACGAAGCGGTCCGCGACCTCGCGGGCGCCGAATTCGGTCAGGCTGCGCCGGACCCGGTCCGGCGCGATGCCGACGAGCCGCGCGAGGTCGATCAGGCGGGCCCCTGCGGCGCCCTCCCGGGCGAGGCGCGCCGCCAGGATCTCGCGCGGCCGGCCCTCCGCGATCCGCCGCAGCTCCGCGAGCGCCCGGGGATCGTGGCGCCGGCGGCGGCGCGAGGCGGGATCGAGGACACGCCCGCCGGCGATGGTGGCAGAGGGCGAGTCGAGGCGCAGGATGAAGGGCTCGCGCGCCGGCACGGCGATGTCGGCCTCCGCGCGCAATTGCGCCAGCGCCGCCTCGCCGGGCTCCAGCACGTCCCGGTCGAGAAGCCGCACGCGTGCCGCGACCTCGCTGGTGCCGAAGAGCAGGCGGCAGGTCGTGCCGCTCGCGAGCGGCCTCGCCCCGGCGACCGCGCTCAGCGCGACGTCGATCCAGCGCCCGGCCGGCACCAGGTCCGGCACGGCGAGCGCCAGCCCGCGGGACAGGTCCGCCAGCTCGACGCCGCGCAGGGCGACCGCCGTGCGCCGTCCCGGCTCGGCGCTGCGAACCGCCTGGCCGTGGATCTGCAGGCTACGCACCGTCGCCGTGCGCCCGCCCGGCACGATCTCGACCCCGTCCCCGACGCTCAGGCGCCCCCGCCGCAGCGTGCCCGTGACGACGACGCCGAAGCCCGGGCGCGGGAACACGCGGTCGATCGGCAGGTAGGGCAGCCCGTCGTCGGCCGCCCGGGGCGTCGCCGCCAGGAGATCGGCGAGAGCGGCCGATAGATCGGCGATCCCCGCACCCGTCACGGTGGAGGTCGGCACCACCCGGGCGTCCTCGATCCCCGCCCGCCCGGCGATCGCGCCGGCTTCCGCCGCGCGGGCTGCGAGGATCTCCGCGCCGACGAGATCGCATTTCGTCAGCGCGACGACGCCGCGGCGGACGCCGATCAGGCGCGCGATGTCGAGGTGCTCGACCGTCTGCGGCTTGATGCCCTCCCGTGCGTCGACCACGAGGAGCACGGCGCGCATGCCCGTGGCGCCGGAGATCATCGCCCGCACGAAGCGCTCATGGCCGGGCAGGTCGATCAGGTCGATGGCGCCGCCCGTCTCACCGGCGACGCGCAGCACCGCGAAGCCCGGCACGATGGACACGCCGCGCACCTTCTCCTCGGAGAGCCGGTCCGTGTCCGTTCCGGTCAGGGCGCCGACCAGCGAGGTCTTGCCATGATCGACGTGCCCGATCACGCCGACGAGGAGAGTTCCGGTCACAGCGCCGCCATCGCCATCGGTCTCGAAACCCTGCCTTCCTAGCGGCAGCTCCGGTCGCTGCGAAGCGGATTTCGTGTCCCTCGCGGGAGGGCGCGGACGCAGCGGCGGCGCGGCCCTGCGCCGAGGGCCTCTACCCGCGGTCGGTCACTGTGCCGAACACCGTGCGGCGGAACCCCTCGAAGACCGTGCCCTGGTAGAAGGCGGAGGTGAAGTATCGCTGATCGAACAGGTTCAGGGCGTTCACGGCCAGGGTCACGCCCTGCAGGCTCGGATAGGCGCGCGACAGGTCGTAGCTGATCGAGGCGTCCACCAGCGCGAAGGCGGGATGTGCCGACACAGCGGCAAATTAGGGTCTATCCATCGTGTCGTGTCGCCCGGGTCGCGGCCAGCGCCTCAACCGCCCTGGAGGCTCTCGGCGAAGTCGTCCGGCACCTCGCCGAACTGCGCGAGGATCGTCGCGCTCTCAAGCTCGCCCGTCTCGTCGTCGGCCACGATCCTGAGCGCGGCGGTGCCCGGAAACCGGCCCGCCATCGCCTCCGCCTTCTTCAGGGCGCCGCTCTCGGCCGCGGTCAACTCGCGATCGCCCGGGACGAGCCGCTTCCGCTTCAGCACGAAGGTCTGGACCACGTAGCTCGTCCGCATCGTCATCGGGCAACATCCTGGGGGGCGCGGCCCGGTCACGATCGTCCGGAGCCGCGCGCATCCGATCGCACGGACGGCTTAACGGCGCGAGAGGGGCCTTCAACCCTATCTGTGGGTCGGCGGCCGCCGACGCTGCATGACGAAATAGATCGCCGCCACCAAGAGGACCGCTGCCAGCACGAACCAGAGCCAGCTGAGACTGACGTCCTGCACCGGCGGACTCGCCGTGGGGGGCTTGCTCTCCGGGATCGGTGGCGCGGGCTTGGTGTCCTGGGCGAGCGCGGCCCACGCATCGACCAGCAGCAACGTCACGCTCGCAAGAGCCGCTCGCAGCATCAGGCATCTCCCTGGCTTCAGGAAGCCAACCGGGGCCGGCCGACGCGTGTTCCGGCCTGGTCCGACGCCTGGGACGACGATCCCCGCACGATGCGCGGGGACCCTTGGAAAAAAGCCCGCCGCGGCCGGTGCCGGGCGGGCTTCGCGACGGACATGCCGGTCGGCGTGATCAGCAATCGTCGTCCTTCTTGCCAACCTTCTGGTCCGCGCCCGTATTGTTCATGGCGCCGACGGTGCCGGGGGAGGCCGGCTGCTCGCCGCCCGCGAGGTTCTTGGAGCCCGGGTCGGTGCGGTCCCCCTTGTTGGCCTGCGCCGTCGAACCCGTGTTCGCGCCCGCCGCTTGGTTCGCGCCGACGTTGTTCATGGCGCCGACGGTCCCCGGCGAGGCCGGCTGCTCGCCGCCCGCGAGGTTCTTGCTGGATCGATCGGCGTCCGAGCTCTTCGGGTTCGCCGCCTGCTGCTCGGGGCTCTGACCCTTGGTCGAGCCGGTGTTGCAGGGCGCGGCAAGGGCCGATCCCGCCGTCAGGGCGAGGATGGCGGCGGTGCCGATCAGGGTCGTGACCTTCATGGTGGATTCCTCCTGTCTGATGCAGATGGGGAGGAAAACGCTTCGCTTCGAAGAGGTTCCGCACCGGCTCGATTCCCGGCTACGGCCACGCTAACCCATTCTCGTCGCGATCCCTTGCTCTACGGCTTCCGCCCGGCGCGACCGGGTCGTCTGGAGTCAAGCTCTTGCTGGTACGAACCGCCTTCGCCCTCCTTCTGACCACCGCTGCGGCGGTGGCCGCCCCGAACGGCGCCACGCCGACGGATCGCAGCGAGCTGAAGAAGTACTGCACGGGCGACTACTTCACCTATTGCGGCGACCTGGCGCCGGACGGCCCCGAGGTGCAGGCATGCTTCCGGCAGAACAAGGCCAAGCTCACGCCGAATTGCCAGGCCGCCATCACGGCCTACACCAAGGGCCAGAAGCGGGGCTGATCCCGCGGGCGGCGCTCACGCCGGCTCGCCGGATTCCGCGTCCCGGCCGACGATCTCGAGCGTGCGCAGGATCGCGAGGCCGATCGCGTCCGCGTCGGTGCGGCCCTCGGGCGTCGCGGGCGTGACCGCCACCGCCTCGACCTCGTCGCTGCCGAGCGCGCCGACGAACACCGTGAGGACCGGGCCCTGCGGCTCGGACTCGTCCGCCACGAGCCCGACCCGGTAGCCCGCCTCCTCGCCGTAGAGGCAGATCGCCTCCGCGGCGCGGCGCGTGTCCGGTGGCGCCTCGGCGCGGCGGGTCTTGCCGAAATCGGGACGGATGACGTTGCTCATTCGCGCGAGCATAGCGCGGCGCGGGACGAGTTCACGGGAAAAAGCGTCGCGCGGCCGGTTCTCCACCCCGGTCGCGGGCCGACGGCTCGGCGCGCCTCACGGGACCCCCGTCCCGCGGGTGGATTTCCCCCCGGCCCCGACGACGAAGCGGGCGCATTGCGGGAGACACTTAACCGATCCACAACGCCTTGCCTGCCACAGACGCCGGCGGGGGCGCGTTTCAAGGACATCGGTGGCGTGATGGAACAGGCTTTCCGCACGGCGTGCATCCTCTGCCGCCGCTCCATGCGGCCGGGATCGGCCTTCGGCGAAGGACGGCACGTCGCCGCCTGGAACGTCGCGGTCTGCGAGCCCTGCCACGACGAGAACCGGGCGGGCCTCAGCCTCGTGCGCCATCCGCGCCTCGCCGCCTATTTCCGCTCGAAGGGCATCGCAACCGCCGCGGACGGCACCGGCCTCGTCGCCTGGCCCGCGGAGCGCGAGGCCGCCTGAGGAACCAGCAGGAGGCCAGGGAGGGCCGCATGGCCGAGTACTGGATCAACGCCTTCCGGCGCTGGGACGGCGCGACGGTGTTCCGGGAATCCGACGCGACCGGGCGGCCGAACCGGCGCCGGGCCGAGACACCGATGATGTATCAGGGCACCTGCCGGCTGACCTACCGGGTCCGCGTCCGGCCGAGATGCGCCGAGGCCGCGGCCTGCGGGCGGCGCGCGGACGGGGGGTTCATCGACCTGTCGGGATCCTGTCCCCGCTGCGGCGCGCCGCAGCCCATGGTCTGCGCCGCCGCCTTCCGCGCCTGAGCACCGGCCCAGGCGGAAGCGGGTCTGGGTCGGCGAAAAGATGGGTTCCGCCCGGCGCCGCGCGAGCTACCATCCACTCCACAAGAACACGGAGTGGCAGGGATGGAAACGAAGCAGCGCGAGCTGGAGGCCCGCATCATCGCGATCGAGTACAGTCTGCAGGTGATCGTCAACTGCCTGTCTGACCGCGATTCCCTCGATCGCGGCAAGCTCCTGCGGCTGCTCCGTTCGGCGGCGGAGGAGCCGAATGCCGGCGCCTCGAACCCGAGCGTGCCCGCGGCCCTGGTCGGGCTCGCCGAACGCCTCTGAACCCGCCGGTGCGGTTCCGGACGGAGCGGGCGCCGCGATTGACCGGCCCGGCACGGGCGACGGACAACCGGCGACGCGGCATCCGCCGCACACCTCAAAGGCACCTCGGCCCGCCCGGCCCCGTCCCCTTCGGCCGCGGCGGGCCCTTTCGCCCGCGGCGGCCCCTCTCGCTCGCGGCGCATCCCGCGCGGTTCGCCGGGGGTACGGAAGGAAACCGGGGTGGGCGCGCGCCTGAACGGGCGGCGACCCTGGCTGTTCTCCTCCTCGAAGGAGAGCGCTATGTCCTTGACCCGCATCGCTTTCACGGCCGCCCTGCTGGCCGCCACGGGCGCGTCGGCCCAGACCGAGGATCAGCCGCGACGCCTCGACGTTCCCTCCGGCCCCGCGACGAAGCAGCAGCCCGACCTCGACACGCTGAAGCTCGCCAGCGCCCATCGCGAGCGCGCGCAATCGGTGCAGGAGCGCACGAACGGCCTCTGGCAATCGTGGCTCGTCTCGATCTGCGAGGGCTGCGGGCCGAGCGGGCGGCCTTACCAAGACACCATCCGCAACGACATGGAGCGGAACACCCCGACCTTCATGCAGGAGGCGGCGGCCTCCGACCGCGCCCGGATGCGGGCGAGCCGGGCCCTGCCGGCCCAGACCTTCAACCGGCGGATCTACTCGGATCTCTCGACCGAGACGGTCGCTCAGATCCGTCGCACGCCCGCGCGCTAGACCCATCTCCTGATCCCCGGATCCGTCTCGCGCCGGACCGGGGAC
Source organism: Methylobacterium durans (assembly GCF_003173715.1). Lineage (NCBI taxonomy): Bacteria > Pseudomonadati > Pseudomonadota > Alphaproteobacteria > Hyphomicrobiales > Methylobacteriaceae > Methylobacterium > Methylobacterium durans. Next base: position 5,594,684 of record NZ_CP029550.1, read on the forward strand.
CGCTCCGGCGGAGGATGCGCGGGCGAGGCCGCCCGACCGCCAGGGCTGGCCCGCCTTCGCGCACCGGATCGATCCCGCCTCCGGGACGAGGAACGAGATCCGATGGATGCGCTGCCGGCTTTCCTCGGCCTGTTCGCCACCTCGTTCATCGCCGGCACGTTCCTGCCGTTCCTGCCCGGATCCTCCGAGATGGCCATGGCCGGACTCCTGGCGGCTCAGGCCGGAAGCCCGGTCGCGATCGTGGCGACGGCCGTCGTCGCGAACGTGACGGGCGCGACCTTCAACTATCTCGTCGGCCGCAACGTCGCGAATCTCGGCGACCGCCGCTGGTTCCCCCTGTCGCCGGCGATCCTGGAGCGGGCCTCGTCCGGATTCGAGCGGTACGGAATCTGGGCGCTGGCCCTGTGCTGGCTCCCGACCTTCGGGGATGCCATCACGGTCATCGCCGGTCTGCTCAAGGCCGATTTCCGCCTGTTCCTGGCCCTGGTCCTCGCCGGGAAATCGTTCGGCCACGGGGCAGTCGCCCTGGGCCTGACCTGGATCGTCGGATTCTGATCAGCCCCCGCCGCGCGCCCCGGCAGGAATGCGCGTCAGCGCGGCCGCAGGGCTGCCAGCGCGGCCAGCACCTCGGTCATCCTCGGCCGCGTCCCGGCGTCCTCGGAGACGCACGCCGCCTCAAGCGCTCGCATCGCCGCCACGCCCCCGCCGTCCGGCGGGCAGCGGGCGAGGAGTTCGCCGAGGAGCAGGCCGAAGGCGCGGACCTCGACGCGCTCCAGCGCGGGCGCCACCGGGCCCTCGGGCAGCGCGGAGGCGGCGCCGAAATCGGTGAGGACCGCCTCGCCGGCAGAGCCGTCCCACAGGATGTTGTGCGCGTAGAGATCCCCGTGCAGGAGCCCGCGCCCGTGGAGATGGGCGGCGGCCCGCCCCACGGCGGTCGCGAGCGCGTGCGCGATCGAGGCATCGAGGCGCAGGTCCGGATCGTAGACATCGCGGCTGCAGCTCGCGAGGCTCGGCGGTCCGGCGAGCGGGCGCCAGCGCGCGGGCAGGAGGGGCATCAGGAGGCCCTGCGCCCCCTCGGGGTGACCGGCCAGGCGGCCGATCGCCCCTGCCAGGTTCGGGTGGGCACCCGCTGCGAGGCAGGCGGCCATCTCCCGCTCGGGCAGGCCGTCGCTCGTCATCGCGCCCTTGAACAGCTTCAGGGCGACCGGCCGCGCGGGCTCCGGGCTCCCATCCCGCAGGAGCGCGCGATGCACCCGCCCCGAGGCGCCCTCGCCGAGGATCTCGCCCGGCAGGATGTCGGTCCAGGGAACGGCCGGGGCGGCCGCCGGAGCGATCGCGGGCTCGCAGGGGTTGCCGGCCCAGGAGAGCCAGGCGAGACGCGGCAGGGCGGCGATCCAGGCGGGGAGCGCCGCGATCCCGTTGGCGGAGAGCCGCACGAGTTCCAGCCGGGCGGCCTGCGCGAGGCTGGAGGGCAGGCTCCGCAGGCGATTTCCCGCCAGCATCAGCTTCTGCAGGTGCGGGCGCGCCCCGATCGCGTCGGGCAGATCCGCGATCCGGTTGTCGGTGAGCGTCAGCCAGCGCAGGGCAGGCGGCAACGCCTCACCCGGAACCTCGCGCATGCCGGTGCCCCGGAAGCCGATCTGGCTGAGGGCCGGACAGTCGCCGAGGACGGGCGGCAGGCGCTCGAACCGGTTGCCCGAGCAGAACAGCACCCGCAGACGGCGCAGGCGGCTCAATCCCGCTGGAAGCGCGGTGAGCGCGTTGCCGCTGAGGTCGAGAACCTCCAGCGTCTCGGCGAGGCCGAAGATCTCCGGCGGAACCTCGGTGAGGCCGCCGGTCAGGCGAAGCTCGCGCGTCCCGGAGAGATCGCCGCGGCGAAGCGCCTGGAGCGCGTGGGACGTCTTAGCCTGCATGGAGCTTCCGGCGGGCGGGAGGGAGGCGCCCGGAGGCGATGCGTCGGCGTGTCCGTCAAGGCCCCAGTCCGCAAGCCCGGATCCGGTGAGGCCCGGCCGCGCGGGCCTACCGGAGGGACGCCCTGACGGGATCGACCGGAGTTATAGCAAATGCTTTAAATGTAACAATTGGTATTTCGTTAAACCCATACCCGGGGCATGATCGACACAACCGATTCGCGCTCGCATTTTTGGATCACGACTTCAGTACAGGAGGCGCGTCATGCTGTCCGGCGTTGGAGTTCCGGAGGAGAGGCTCCTGTCCGGCGAGGCGCTGATCTCCTCCGCATCCCCGGTCCAGCCTGGATCGGCCGGCGCCCGGGTCCGCGCCCATGTGCGAGCCGTCCTGCGGAAGATCCCGCGGCTGCCCCTCGCCTCAATCGAGGTGGAGCGTGCTTAGGAGGATCCCTGCCTCGTCCTTGATCTCCAGCTGCCAGTCGCCGGCATCGCCCGGCAACTCGCCCTCCGTCCGGAGTTCGGCGATGGCAGCGAGCGCCTCCACCAGCGCCTGATCGAGATCGTCGGCGACGACGCCCGTCGGATCCTCGATCACGGTCTCGGCATGCACCAAGCGGAAAAAGTAGCGCTGAGGCATCGGTCGCTGCCGAGAGGGTTATTCGTGGTTAGGCAGCAGCCAGGATCGGATCGGCCCTGCGCGCATGAGGCAATACGGACGGCGTCCTTGTAAAGCCTCCTTCCGGTGGAGCGGACACGCTGCGGCGAGAGCAAAGGGCTTAGCACCCTCTCGGAGACGCGGTACCCGGCACGGGCGGCACCGGCGCCGGGGCGGTTCGGCGCATCGGCGCGGGCGCGCCGGGGATCCGGCGGCATCTGCCGGGAGCGGGGGCGGCTCGGGGGCGTTGTCACGGGAATGTCCGCTCGGGACCGGAGGAGCAGGTGGCGGCAAAACTCGCGGATGCGGTGCGGGCGGCCGCCGAGGATGGGCGCGTTCTGGCTCGGGACTTCCCGGGCGGGGCCGGCCAGGACGAGCTGCCCTTCGCGGTGACGGCCGCGTTCGATGCCCGGGTTCGCGGACAGGTGGAGCGCGATCCGCGGATCGAGGACGAGCGGGACCGGGTTCTGATCGCGGCCGTCAAGCTGGCGCAGACACCGCCCGCCGAGGAGCCGGACGGCTTCGTGAAGGCGCGCGCGGGATTGATCGCGGCGATCGACGCGCTGGAGCGGGCGACCCTGCGCCACGGCATCGTGAGTGCCCGCGGCGCGCGGGCGGGCGGCGGCGCGCCCGGCGAGCGCCTCGCGCAGCCATCCGCGTGATCGGATCGGCCCTCGGGATCCGATCGGTCCTCAGGGGGCCGTCCCGTGCAGGGCGGCGCGCATCGCGTCGAGGCCGTCGGTGAGCGCGGCGGGACCCGGCTGCAGGATGAGCGCCGACTTGATCTCCACGATCCGGCCCCGGGCCACGGCGGGGATCGCCTCCCAGCCCGGGCGCGCCGCGATGCGCGCCGGCACGACCTTCTTCCCGCACCAGGAGGCGAGGATGAGGTCGGGCGCGGCCGCGATCACCGCCTCCGGCGCCACGATCCGGTCCCGCGCCGCGGGCGCGCGGGCGAGATCCGGAAAGACGTCCTCCCCGCCCGCGATCCCGATCAACTCCGAGACCCAGCCGATGCCCGAGATCGGCGGCTCGTCCCATTCCTCGAAATAGACCCGCGGGCGCGGTCCCGCCCGCGCCGCCGCGGCGATCTCGGCGAGCCGCGCCTCGTAGCCCGAGGCGAGGGCTTCGGCGCGCCCGGGACAGCCGACCAGGGCGCCGAGCATCCGGATCATCGCGAGGATGCCGGCAACGTCGCGCTGGTTGAAGAGATGCACGGCGATGCCCGCGCGGGCGAGATCGGCCGCGATCCCCGCCTGCAGGTCGGAGAAGGCGAGGACGAGATCGGGCCCGAGAGCCAGGATCTTCGGCAGGTCAGCGCTGGTGAAGGCCGAGACGCGCGGCTTCTCCCGGCGCACCTGGGGCGGCCGGACCGCGTAGCCCGAGACGCCGACGATGCGGTCCTGCTCCCCGAGGAGGTACAGGGTCTCGACCGTCTCCTCCGTGAGGCAGACGATCCGCTCCGGCGGGAAGCGGCGCACGCCGCCTCAGGCGGCGCGGATGCGCCGCTGCGCGAGGGCGCTCGCCGCCGCCGGCAGGGCGAGCGCGGCCGCGAGCGTGCCGAGATTGATCAGGAACAGCCGGGCGACGATGGCGGGCGCGTAGGCCTCGGCGCTCCCGGGCAGCACCAGGCCGGCGAGGACGAGGACGGCCTCGTAGACGGCGAAGGCCGCGAGGAGGGCGGCGAGCGCGCGCGCGACCTTCACGCGCCGCGCGACCGCCGCGGCGGCGGGAACCGCGAGGAGAGCCGCGCAGCCGATGGCGAGCCCCCAGGCGAGGGCGGACGCGTCCCAGGGATAGCCGAGGAGGCCGAAGCCGACGCCCTGGTTCAGGCACCAGGCCGCCCCGACGCAGAGGAGCGCGTCCCGGCGCGGCAGCGCGAGCGCGGAGAGGGCCGCCAGGGCCGCGAAGGGCGTCGCGCAGGCGAGGGCGGCGCTGAGGACGATGGAGGCGACCCCGACGAGGAGGAGCGGGAGGAACCGCGGGGCGGGCAGGGCGGGCGCTTGCTGCGTCATGCGCATCTCTTCGGATCGGATCTTCGGATCGGACGGGCCAAGGTCCTGGCTCGCCGCATCCTATCGCAGATCGGATCCCGGCGCCTCCCGGCGGCGCGGCGTCCGTCAGGTCACCGGAGGGTGCGGCGCGTGCACCGCCCGGTGCGCCTCGACGAGGATGTCGAGGGGAAGCCACGGCCTCCTCAGGCAGGTCGCGGAATCCGGCAGGTCCACGGTGCAGGTCTCGGGTTCCCGAGCGGTGACGACGAGGCGGATGCCGGGCCAGAGCTTGCCGACCGCCGCCGCGAGGCGCAGTCCATCCCGCTCGGTGCCGAGCGTGGCCCGGGTGACCAGGAGGGCGACGTCGTTGCCGCAGCTCTGCAGCACCTCGACGGCCGCCTTGCCGCTCGCACAGGTGATGACGTCGAGTTCCGTCTCCTCCAGGAGCGCCACCGCCCGCGCGCGCTCGGCGGCGACGCTGTCGACCACGAGAGCCAGGGGCGGCGTGTGGGTGAGGGTGCGCATCACTCCGCGTCCTTCCGCGCCTGTTGCCGCAAGCGGCGCTTCAGTTCGGCCGCGAGCGTCGTCCATCGTTCCGGGGGACTCTGCGTGAGTTGCGGATCGTAGAGTTCCGCCAATCCGCGCGCGATCCCGTGCAGCCTGGGGTCAGCGGTAACGTCGGCATTGAACGGGCGACGTGTGCTGCAGTCGCGCATAAGATTCCTTCCTGGGGGACGCCTTCGCCGTCCTCCCGAATTCTGGATTAACCTGTGACAGGTTTTGATAACCAATGACGCGAGCCGCAGATGGTTTCACCGCGACCGTACCTTACCTTGCGGCGGATGCAGGAACGGGCGACCCGCGGCTCCGGGACGAGGCCCTCATCGGGACGGCCGACCGGGATTCCAGCGGAGCAGGGATGACAGTGGAGGGCGTGCCGCGGCCGATCGTCTTCATCGGCGATTCCATCACCGAAGGCTGGGGCGATGCGCGTCCCGGCCTCTTCGCGGCACACGGCTTCGTGAACCGCGGGGTGGGTGGCGAGACCTCGGGACGGATCCGCGCGCGCTTCCGGGCGGATCTCGTCGCGGCGGCAGCACGCGGCGTGCACCTGATGTGCGGGATCAACGACATCGCCGAGGTCGAGGGCCCGGTGCCGCTCGGCCGGGTCCAGGACAATATCACCGCGATGGTCGCGCAGGCGCGGGACCTGGGGCTGCCCGTCTGGCTCGGCTCGGTCACGCCGGCCGCCGCCATCGCCTGGAACCCGGAGATCATGCCCGGACCCGCGATCGCGATCCTCAACGCCTGGCTGAAGGATCTCGCCGCGACGGAGGACGCCCGCTTCGCCGATTACCACGGGGTGCTCGCCACGCCGTCCGGCGCGCTCCGGCCCGAATTCGGAACGGACGGCGTCCATCTGAGCGATGCGGGCTACCGCGCCATCGAGCCCGTTCTGCTGGCGGCCCTGCACGGCCGGGACCGCGCCTCCTGACGATCCGGCGAGCCGGATCGACCGGGTGCGGGCGCGCCCGAGAGCGCCCGAGAGTTCCCTTGCCGGGACACGGGCGCGGACCGATAACGGGCTGCCGTGCCGCGGACGCGATCCGCCGGCAGGCGGAGGTCGTCGCCATGGCAGGTTTCCGGCTCTCAGCGCTCGCGGGCATGCTCGTCCTGGGGTCCGCCGCATCGGCGCAGGACCGCCCCTACACGCCCGCCCTGACCTGCCAGACCGTCCGCGGCCTCGTGGAGCGGGCTGGCGCCGTGACGCTCTCGACGAGCGCCAACGCCTACGAGCGGGTGCTGCGGACGGGGGGCGCCTGCACCGGCGACACGAGCGCCGCCCCCGCCTTCGTTCCGGCCCGCGACGACCCGAGTTGCTTTGCCGGTTACCGCTGCCGCCAGCGCAACACCGACACGAGCTACTAGGTCCGGGGACCGTCCCACCGACGCGGCGATCGCGGCGCAAGCCCGGGCCGCCGGGATGCGCGGTGGTGCCGGGCGTTCGGCGGGGGAAGCGATCCCGTCTCGACGGCAGGGCACGAGGCAATCGCAGGACACGACGCAATCCACGCAACATTCGACGGGCGCGACGCGATCATCCTGCAACGCGACCGATCTACGACGGGCGGCATGACGAACCGCATCGCCCTGCCCATCCGCCTCCTCTGGTGCCCGCTCGCTCTCGGGCTCGCCGTCCTCGCCCTCGGCGTCGCGTGGCTGATCCGGCCGCGCGGGCTCGATTTCGACAGCGAGAACTTCCTGTCCTCGGCTCTCGGCGCCATCGGCGTCCTGATGGCGCTCTCGGCGCTGCCTCGGCGCGACGAGGAGGCGTGAGCCTCCGTCAGCGCCGCCGCGCCAGATCGAGGGGAAAGCTGAGTTCGGTCGTTCCGTCCTCCGTCAGAAGCTCCGACGGCGGCGGAGCGAAGGGTGCGGCCGCCCGCGCGGCCGCCAGCGCCCGGGCCTCGAGAGCCGCGGAGCCCGAGCCTCCCTCGACGCTCGCGTCCTTCAGGCTGCCGTCGGCGGCGATGCGGACGCGGATCGTCACCGTCCCCCCCCGCGAGCGCGGCGCCTCGGCACGGTCGGCCGCGCCGATCCGCGTCACCACCGTCGAGAGCCACTGCCGCACGGCCGCACCGACGGCCGGCTCCGCGCGCAGCGCCCCCGGCGCGGGCAGGCAGAGAACGACGCAGACGCAGAGGCGGAGCAGCAGCGGGCGCAGGAACATCTGGGTCTCGGAAGCGGGCAGGGCGGACGGAGCGTTCCGCGTCCCTCTTCCTGCCTCCGAAAAGGCAGCGGCCTAAGGGCCAAAGGGTGACCATTTGCCGACAGGACGCATCTTGGCGTCACAGATAGCTCCTTCCGAAGGCAAATGTTCAGCCCGCGAAGTACACGACGAATAGCGCCGATGACCTGCGAAGGATCGATCCGAATATTTTCCAGGCTACGCGCACGAAATGCGGCCCTCCAAGCCCGGATTCGGCCATATTGCACCGCAACATAGTGTCGCCGCATTCTCCGACATTTTGCCGGCCCGTCGAAAACAACAACGGGAATGCAAGATGGTCTCGACCGTCCGCCACGCGCTGTTCACTCTTGCCGTCACGGCCGGGCTCGCCGCCAGCGGCCTCGGCGCCACGGACGCTCAAGCCAGAGGCGCTCACGCCCAATCCGGCGTCGCCTCTTGGTACGGGCCGGGATTCCAGGGCCGGCGCACGGCGAACGGCGAGCGGTTCAACACGCACGCGATGACGGCTGCCCACCGCACGCTGCCCTTCGGCACCCGTGTGCGCGTGACGAACAGGACCAACGGACGGTCCGTGGTGGTGCGGATCAACGATCGCGGCCCGTTCGTCGGAGGCCGCGTCATCGACCTGTCGAACGCGTCGGCCCGCGCCCTCGGCGTCTCGGGAACGGCCCGCGTCAGTCTCGCCCGGCTCTGAGGGCGGCGATGCCCTCTTCCCGCGGGCGGGAAGAGGGCCCCGGTCAACCGATCACTGGCCGGCCGGCTTGTTGGCCGGGGGCGGTGCCGGAGAGGCCGGCGGCGGCGGCGCGGGATTCGTCGGTGCCGTCGTCGTGGTGGCCGGCGGGTTGGGCGGCGGAGCCTCGGCCTTCTTCTCGTCCTTGCAGGCCGTGAGGGCGAGCAGGGCGGCCAGGGGCAGAAGAATCTTCATGCGCATGAGCGTTCCTCCGTTCGTCGAGTGAACCCAATCAGGGACGGAAGAACGCCGGGGCGCCGCAAGAGTTCAGCAAAACCGGTGGAGGAGAGCTTTCCGGCACCGATTCAGGCATCCAGCGGGGCCGGAACGGGCTCCGGACCCGCCGCGGACCGGCGTGGCGCGTGACGGAAATCGCCGAGGCCCCGCGCCCGGATCCAGAGCTGGTAGGCACGCTCGCGCGCGTTGTAGGCCTGCCGCAGGCGGGATCCGGGCTCGCCCCGCGCCTCCGGGGTGTAGCGCAAGCGCGCGACGGCCGTCTCGCCGTGGCGCTGGATCATCTCCGCACGCCAAGCCTCGTCGGCCCGGCGAAACAGGATGTCGGTGTTCTGCCGGTTCGCTGCCGCCAAGGTCCGCTCCCGGAGATCTCGTCCGCCAGCCGGATGTGCGGCGGCTCACTCCCCTGATCTGGAGCGGGACCGCGCGAAGTCACCGGTGGGGCGGCCCGGAATCGGCGAGACCCCGGAGGCTCTCAGCTGATGGCTCTCAGCTGGAGCCTCTCAGGCAGCGCCCGCGCGGCGGATCGCATCGACGACGGTCTCGACGAACGCCTCCGCCTCCGCGCCGAGGGAGAGCCGGGTCTCGCTCGCGGTGAGAAGGCCGCGCTGCTCGAGCTCGGCCACCCCGTCCGGGTCGGCCTCGTGGCCGTGGCCGTCGCGGCGCACCACCGCGGCAACGCGCTCGCCGCTCAGGAAGCGGTGATAGGCGGCGAACGTGAAGATCGAGAGAGCCTTGTCGGAGAGACCCTGGGTGTTCGTTGCCATCGACATCCATCTCCTTGATCCGTCGAGACGCAACGCGGCAGGCCGGCTTCGGGTCCAACGGGTGCAGGCTGTCGTTCCCCGTTCAGCGAGCACAAACAGAGAAACGCAATAATTCCCGTCTCTATTCGCACAAAATCTGCAGCTTTGCCGTATGTTGCACCTGCTGCGGAGGTCGATACATTTTGACGCAGTCTAAAACATGTCGTTCCTGCCGATCGATATCCACACGAAAACCCAACTCTCTTCTTGCAGTGCGGTATGTAAAGCTCAGCTAATCCATGTGGAAGCCGACGACTTGCGGAGACCTAGCCTCGCGTGAGGCTGACAGTCAGCTGTCCAGCTTAGGAGCAGCACGCATGGCGACGATTTCTGGTACCAACGGCCCCGACAACCTGACCGGCACGGCCGCGGACGACATCATCCTCGGTCTTCTGGGCAACGACATCATCACGGACCCGGGCGGGTTCAACCGGATCGACGGGCAGGACGGCAACGACACGATCACGGGCGGCAACGACCTCGACTACATCGCCGGCGGCCCCGGCGACGACACGATCTTCGCCCGCGACGGGAACGACCAGCTCATCGGCGAGGCCGGCAACGACACCATCTACGGGCAGGCGGGCGACGACTATGCCGCCGGCAATCCAGGGGACGACGTGCTCTATGGCGGCCTCGGCAACGACTTCCTCGTGGGTGAGGCCGGACGCGACCAGGTCTTCGGCGAAGACGGCAACGATTTCGTCGCCGGCGGCGACGACGACGACGTGCTGGACGGTGGTGCGGGCAACGACCTCGTCGACGGCGACCTCGGCAACGACACCCTCTTCGGCCGCGCCGGCAACGACGTCCTGTTCGGCGATGCCGGCGACGACCGGATGACGGGCGGCCCCGGGGACGACATCCTCGACGGCGCGCTCGGGCGCGATACCGCCGTCTTCGACTTCAGCCTCGCGGGCGCCACGGTCGATGCGCGGGGCGTGCTCGCCACCGTCGGCGGGTCGAGCGGCACGGACACCGTCAAGAACGTGGAGGTGTTCGAATTCTCCGACCGTACGGTCGTTCAGGGGGACGGCATCGTGCTCGTGGACGACCTCTACTACCTCAGCCGGAACCCGGACGTGGCCGCTTCCGGCTTCGACGCCGAGGTGCACTACGCCACCTTCGGCTGGAAGGAGGGGCGCGACCCGAACGCCTTCTTCGACACGTCGGGCTATCTCGCAGCCTACGGAGACGTGCGGGCGGCCGGCGTCAACCCGCTCGAGCATTACATCAATTTCGGCTGGAAGGAGGGTCGCGATCCGTCGGCCGACTTCGACACGCGCGGCTACCTCGCGGCAAATCCCGACGTGGCGGCCGCCGGCTTCAACCCGCTCGAGCATTACCTCGCCTTCGGGGCCGTCGAGGGCCGCGCCGTGGTCAGCGACGGCGTCTTCTTCACCTGATCGCGTCGACAAAAAGCCCCGCGGCCGTCGAGGCCGCGGGGCGAAGTGGTCGGAACGAGACGCAGGGACCTGCTCTCGCCCGGGGATGATGCGCGCCGGCCCGGACCCGGCCAAGGGGCTCCACCCCGCCCAAAGGGGGCCCCGAGAAGGCGCAGAAGGATTAGTGCCCCTCAGCCGAAGACGCCGTCGTCGACCACGGCGCGGCCCTCGGCGGCCCCGTAGGCGAGGTAGTGCTCCAGCGGGTTCATGCCGGCGGCCGCCACGTCGGGGTTCGCCGCCAGATACGACTTCGTGTCGAAATCGTCCGACGGGTCGCGTCCCTCCTTCCAGCCGAAGGTGCGGTAATGCTCGAGCGGGTTGACGCCGGCCGCCCGCACGTCGCCGTAGGCGTTCAGATACCCTTCCGTGTCGAAGAAGGCGTTCGGGTCGCGCCCCTCCTTCCAGCCGAAGATGGCGTAGTGCTCCTCCGCATCGAAGCCGGAAGCGGCCACGTCCAGGTTCCGGCTGAGGTAATGCAGATCGTCGACGAGCGCGTTGCCGTCGTTCTGGCGCACGATCAGCCCGCCGAAGACGAAGGTCTCGACGGAGGTCGTCTGGACGGACACGTCGCCGATCCCCCCGCCCTCGTCGTCATCATCGTCGTCATCGTCGCCGCCGGGGCCGCAGCCTGAACCGGAGCGGCATCGTCATCGTCGTCGTCATCATCGTCGTCATCGTCGCGCGATGAGATCGTGGCGACCACGCCCCGAGAGTCGATCCTGAGATCGCCGATCGAGGCTCCGAGATTGAGGATGTCGACGCCCGTGCCGCCGTCGAACACGAAGCGGCCGTTGACCACGTCGAGCGTGTCGTTGCCGGCGCCGCCGAAGAAGGTCCCGTTCGTGAAGGTCGCGTTCAGGGCCTCGTTGCCGTTGCCGCCGAACACGGTGACCTGATTGAAGCTGTCGTCGTCGCCGGTGACGTTGAACAGATCGTCTCCGCCGTTGGGATAGATCTCAATCGGATCGTCGTCCTCGCCGATCGTGAAGATTTCGGTCGCGCTCGTGCCTTGCACCACCCTTGCCACGTATTCCTCCCATCGTCCGGCCAGAAGGCCGCCATCCTGCCGAGAGTAGGCGGGCAAGCACTCTCTGTTAAGCGCCTAATAAACCCGGACGCGATTGCCTATTTGTCCTGATTATTGTGCCGAAAGGACCCGCCTTCCGGCGGGGAGGCACCGCAACCATTCCGTGGTGGCGCGCAAGCCCGTTCAACGGCGGAGCGGACGGCTCTCCGGTCGGTCGACAAGGGGATGCACACGCACAATGCGTCGGAATATCCGTCGATCCAAGCCGCCATAGATGCCGCCGAGGGAAACTCAAATGGAGGGGCGGTCTATATTCCGGCCGGCGTCTACCACCTCGAAAACACATTGAGAATTTCAAATTCGGGCCTGAGCATCTTCGGAGACGGGCCAGACTCCACTATCCACGCGAATGCCAAGCTCACGGCATCAGGGTCGAAAGCGGATCGATGGACCGCTACCGCATCACGGGCAACGACTTGTCCCGCAACCTGACGAGCGGCCTGTTCGACGAGGGCACGGGTCGCAAGATCGTGCGCGACAACATCGATTGGAGCGACCAAGCGACGTGGGTTGAATCGCCGCCCCCGACCGTCAATCCGAGGCCAGAGAGAAGCCGGTTCGGCTGGCCCAGGCGCTGAGACACCGCACGCGCCCGCGGCCGAAGACCGGAACGCCTGAGGCTCCGTGGCCGGGTATGGAGTGGCTGTGGATCAGCGCCACGCCACGATCCGCATCGAACACGACTTCGCGCACGTCGGGGGAGCTCGCTTGCGAACGCGAAGAGGGGCGCCGGGTCGGCTCGACCCGCTTCGGAATGGCCGGAACCCGGGCGAACGAAACGCTGCTGTCCAACCCCGGCAAGGACCGTGTCGAACCGGTCCGAGCAGGATCAGAGAAACGAAGCGAGTTCAGAAGGATAGCTGGCTGCCCGAGTGGAACTCGAACTTACGATGACGCGGTTCACAGTCGGGGCGATGCGGTTCAGGTCAGGGCGTGCCAATCCAAGGAGAGGCATGACTGCTGCTGACAATGAAAAGGCGGGACCCGAAGGCCCCGCCTCTTCCCGTGCCGATCGGAGATCTGATCAGGCCGCGAGCAGGCCGTGCTGCAAGGCAGAGACGATCGGATCGACGACGTCGATCTGGATATGCTGCGATGCGTAGACAGCCGTGTGATCGGTGTTCGTCTCGGGCAGGGTGATGTCGATCGTCCCTCCCTTGTTGTCGGCGTGGCCATCCAGGCTGCCGTAGCCGAAGTTGAGCGAATTCTGGGAGAGGTGCGGGTTCGACCCGTCTTCGTCGCCGAGGACGGGGGCTTGCGTATTCCGGTTCACCGAGATGTCGGTGCCGCTGCTGAGGTGCTTCAGGTCGAAGACGAAGTGCTCGCCGTACCGGTTATTCACTTCGAGCGTGAAGCCCTTGCCGCCATCGGTGACCGTGTTCACGCCGGTGTTGATCGAGAAGTCGAACGATATCCCGGAACGATTGGCGTTCGAGCCCTGCTCGCTGTTCAGGCCGTTTTGGATGCCCGAGTCTGCCGTGAAGTGGACGGAGCCATCGTCCTGCAGCGTACCGACAATTGTGTCGCCGGTCCAATAGCGGACACGCAGGCCGAGCTCGGCTCCCGACGTGGCATCCTTGGTGATCGCCCAGTCGGCCAGACCGCTCCTCAAGCATACGCCTCATCCCGCGCCATCGCCGGTGAAGAGGACGCCGGTCCTTTCCTGTTCAGAGCCCCAAGGGCCGATGGCGCCCACCTCACGTTGACCGCAGCGTCATCCTTGCAAGTGCTGCTGCAGTCGGGTCGATGGCGGGATTAATACCAAAAAGTCGATTTGCAGCGGATTACATTAGAATTACCTTCAAGGTGTGGAAACTCAGCTTAAATTCCGGATGCGCGACATCGCACGATCAGATTTGCAAGGTCGATGGCTACTCATTCAGAATGGGCTCTTGGCTGACAAAATTCTGATGAAAAATATTCGCCACCTGAAATCCAAGCAAGGCAGAAATTTCAGGAGGCGTCATCATCCAGCATAGTTCGTCGATGATCACAACTCTATAATCGCCAATCTAAAGATGGGGCATGATTCATGTACTTGAATAGCGCCTTCTCAAATCAGCGACAAACGCTGCTCCGCTTGAGACGTCAGATTCGACGCTCTGCGCAGAGATATATTGGGCGATATCCCAATGCTATGGTCGTTACGCTCCTACTGTATAATCTTTGGTGGAAATTACGACACATAGCAGGCCGATCCACGACAGAAGTCAACGCGCTTGTCAGCGAGTTCGATACGAATGAGGCCTGCGACTACATCGAGGGGAATTTCGCAGGCTACGAACTCGCGGCCGGAACGACGCAGTTTTCGGGCCGCATGCTGGAGATTGGACCGGGCGGCTCAGCCGGAGGTGCATTGTTAGCGCGGGAAGCAGGCTGTGAAGCCGTCGATTTGGTCGACCGGTTTGTTGTCGTGGCGGACGAACGCCGAATGTCGGCTGTCTATCAGGAGCTCGCACGCCGCCACAATGTGGAGCAATTTCGGGTCGGACCAAGCTGGAGTAAATTCAATCTTTCCGAAATAAGCTGGTTCGAAGGACACTCGGCCGAAAGTTTTCTGTCGCGCTGCGCACGCGAGTCCGCGAATTATTATTCATGGATCGTATCGACGGCGGTCGTACAAGATCTATACAATCCCTTGTCCGCCCTGCGTGACATGGTCACGTGTTTGAAGCCTGGCGGAAAAATGGTTCATTATATCGATACTCGAGATCAAGGCTTCTTCTCACAATACAACCATGAGCTGACTTGGTTGACGATTCCGTCTTTTCTTTGGCCCGCCCTGACGCGAGCGTCAGGGGCTCCGAATCGGGTGCTTCTCCACCGCTACGAGGCGGTTCTTGCTGAATTGGAACGAAAGGGCCTCATCACGTATAAAATTTTCATAACTGGCCTTTTAGGCAATACGTCTCTCGACAAGCGACAAACGCTGGACGACATAAGTGAACATTTATGGGCGCCCCCTTTGGCGGAAGTGGAAGCGAAGAAGGCAGGTTTTGCCAAAGAATTTCGACAGGTTCCCTCGAAATACCTGGCGGTGACCTCGTTCGTACTTGTAGTGGAAAAGACGTCTTCAAGTACCAGCTCGAATTAAGAAACCCACGCCGCGGCGATTCCCTCGTCGGGGGTGTGCGTCGCCGCCAGGTTCGACATGCGGTGGCGCATCCTCCGGCGGTGCAACGCCGAACGATGGTGCATGCGGCGGTGAGACATGCCAGGCGGGCTCGAAAGGAGGTCGTCGGGCTGTCGTCCTCGCGGCTTCATTGCCCCGCCTGACCGGGGAGCGAGCATGAAAAGCCCCGCGAGCCGTGAGGCTGCGGGGCGAGTGCCGGTCTTGAGCAAGAAGCCGTTCCACCTGCGAACCGAGGGAGGTTCCATGCTGGCGGAACCGCGCCGGGAGGAGCCCTCCCAGCCCGGCCATCCTGCCATCACACGCCGGCTCGCGAACTCACGCAGGTGAAGCGCGGCGCGAAAAAGTCCCCGTCAGCGATCAGGCGCAGGGCTGGGTCGGGTGCATCGGGTTCGCGCGCGGCCCGCCGCCAGCTGAGGGGCAGGGGCTCCGGCAGCGCGGCCGCGCCGGACGGGTCGTGGGAGGATCCCGCTCCAGCCGCCGTGCGGCGTGTGCATGAGAAAGCCCACCGCGGCAGGCGATCCGCCGGGTGGGCCGAGCTGGGTCTCTCGCGCCAGTGAGCTGCCCTCCGAAGACCGCCGCAGGACGTTGGGCGATCCAATGGCAGCGGTCGGATCGGTCTCGGATCGCACGCATCCACAGTGGCCGAGAGCGACCCGCCGGCCGCCGTCAACGGCTCGGAGAGCGCCGGATCTGGTCGATGTTCTCCGTCGTCAGATCGGTGTAGATGCGCCGGCTGTACTCGGACGACGGAAGGCTCCTGTAGGATGCGAGGCGCGCCGCATCGAAGCTCGTCTCCCCGACGGTGAAGGTCGGGACGTTTCGCTCCTGATCATTCCTGATCGTTTCGCTGTAAGGCTTCATCTTCGGGCCGCATCCTTCGCAGACCGAGACCAGCCAGGACTGCCAGAGGCCGTTCGTCCGCTCTTGAACCGTCTCGGATCGCTCGCGATGTGCGGAGGCGAGCTGCATCGTATCCAGATCGGTCTGTTGTTTCGTGGGTTGGCCAGATGGGACGCTGCGCTGCAAGTCTTCCCTATTCGGCGATGGATTGGTCAGCGCCGATTGCGCTCCAGCAGAAGACTGAACACAGAGCAGCGCCAAGCTTGCGATAGCTAGCACACGCATGGTTATCTCCTAATGAGGGGACAACAGCGCGACCGGGCTGAGGTTCTTGTGCCTAACCGTACTGCAATTTTCTAATATCAATTGTCATACACAAAGCTCGGTCGACTGACGATGCGGGCTGCGCCTGCCTCCGAGCGCCTTTGCGATGCCGGTCCGCGCTGCTCCCCAAGCCGCGATCCCTCGCATCGCACGATTCGACATAGCCGACGCGAACCGGCGCGAGCGCTGCATCAACGCAAGAGGGCAGGGGTGCTGCGACCAGCACCGTCGCCGCCGGCCGCGAGCGCGGAAGCTCCGTCGCCCCCGGCCCGCCCGACCTCGCGCGCCTTGAGCGCGAAGGCGGCCGAGGCTCATCGGCAGCGATGGGCGAGGAGCAGACGGTGTTTTGCATCCGCCATGGTCTCGCCCTGGCGTGAGGGCACCTCCACCGGAGCGGACGGCTCCTGGCGCGGGTGGGTGGCTGGAATACGCGGCGACAAGGCCGAGGGCGGCGCCCCTATCAGGCGGCCGTCGTCGACAGTTCAGGCGAAGACAGGGCGAACATCGCAAGGGCGTAACCTGCCCAGCCCACCGCTTTCGTTGATGTCAGGCCAATGAAGGAACCGGAAATGTACGTAGAGCCGGGCGCAGCCCTCGCTGCGGCCGCCGAAGCTCTAGGATCAGCGGTACGATGCCCGTAAGCAGATTGCAGCAGAAACACTTCCTTACACAGGTAGGAGCGTTTGCTGACTATCGGCCAGGGGAGTCTTGACTTGCTGCTACGGTAGGTAGTTGATCTGCGCGACGGGCAGGAGGTGAACTTTTCAAATCTCGCCATGACGCAGGCAGAGGACGCCGAACGATCGATTGCTGGCGTGTGCTGTCGTGCGCGTGGAGTGGGGCCAAGCTCGAGGCTCAGCGGCCGAGGGGCTGTGCTGACATCCATCATCCGACAGGCGTCGCGAAGATGAGAGGTCGCTCGAGCGTTTTCGGCGATGTCCTCTGCCGATGAGTCAAGGCCCGCAGGCACGGCCTTGTCCTTCGAGACGATTGTCGCCCCGCGCGCCACTGCCGAGAACTGCGCGGCGCGTCACGCCTGCAAAGCAAGCCGACGGTCTTCCTGCATGCGGAAGGAATCCGCGTCGGCCGTCGCGCGTTCGCGTGCTGCCGTGATCGAGACGTGAGCGAAGCCGGTGGGCGGCTGGTGACAGGCGGCAGACATCACGCGGCCCTCCGAATGTCGGAGTTCACTGGAATGCAGGACGAGATCGAGCGGCTGAACGGCGAGATCGCGGGGCTTTGCGAGCACGAACCCGATCGCCGCGTGGCGTTGCACAATCGGCTCTGGCTGCGCATCAACGACGCCGACCGAGCCATAGCCGAGCTTGGGTTTTGGCTCGCGATCGTGACGGTCCTCTGCCTCGTCGAGGCAGTCGCGATCGGGCTGCTCTGTTGCTTCCGTTGATCTGCCATCACGCGACGAACCGCCATCACGCGGCCCTCGGCTCGGGTGGCGCGTCACCGTTGGCGGCGGTCGTTCCGAAGATCTCCGGGCAGAGCAGGCGCCCGCCGATGCCGCGCGCGCCCTCCGTCTTGATCGCGAGACGCGGGGAGACCCGGCAGCCCTTCCTGGCCTCCCGGATCGCGGCCTGAGACGCGCCGCACGCTGCGGCGCGCTTGGCCCCGGACCCGCGATCCTTGATCGCGGCCTCGACGAGGACGGCCGCCGCATGATTGCATGCCCTCCACGACGCCGCTCTCAGCGCAAGCACCTCACCCCTCAGCCTTGTCGGGCTGCCCCGTCCTGGCGCCCCCGTTCGGATCGGTCGAATCCTCGCCGGCCTCGTCCGGGTCGGTGCGCCCCTGAGGGGTCAGACGCGGCGCCGCGATGTCGGATTCGTCGGCCTGAGAACGGGGTTGCCGGGGCTTCTTCTCGTCGTCAGCCGTCATGCGCGCTCTCCGATGTCTCTGTCCAAGCCCAACGCCCCGCCGAAACGACAGTTCGCCGAACGTGGAGCCGCCCCATGAAGCCGAGCACCCTCACCGACACAATCCAGCGGGCCGCGTCGCTCTCGCGCTGCGGCACCTACCGCTTCACGCTGACCCGCAGGTGGGGCGAGGGCGGTCGCGTCTGCTTCATCGGGCTCAACCCGTCCACGGCAGACCACCGCATCGACGATCCGACCGTGCGCCGCTGGATCCACTTCGCCCGGGCCTGGGGCTACGGCGGGTTCACGGCGGTGAACCTCTATCCCTACCGGTCCTCCTGCCCGGACGCGTGCCGCGCGTGGTCGCGATGGGAGGACGACGGCCCGAACCGGCACGTCCGCGACGCCATCCGGGAGAATTGCGGGATCGTGGCGCGCGAGGCCAGAACCGCCGCGCTCGTGGTGCCCTGCTGGGGCGCCGGCACCTGGGATCCGCACGGGATCGAGCACGTCCTCGAGGAGATCCGGACCGGCGAGGCACCCTGGCCGGATCTCCACTGCTTCGCGCGCTCGAAGGACGGCTCGCCGGCCCACCCGATGGCCCGCGGCCGCAACCGCATCCTCGACCATGCCCAGCCGGTGCTCTGGCGCGCCGGATCGCCGAGCGACGGAGCGGCCGCATGATTCCCGCTCAGCGCAGCACCAGGGGCAAGGGTGAGAGCTGCGGGTCCGTCTCGCCGATGCTTGCTCAGTGGGATTGCCGCCTCAGTGGGCGTGCGGCGAGGGAAGATCCTCATCGGCCAACGCCGTCTCCACGACGAAGCGCAGATAATCGTCGAGCGTGCTCAGACTTTGCGTTGGCACTTGCGAAATCGGATATGCGTCCCGGATCAGTTGCAGATCGCGTCTGATGCCCGCCAGCAAAGCGGGCCGGAGATGCGTGCTGACGTTCGGATTCAGTTGCTCGCAAGCAACAATCAGCGATCCGAGCGCTTTGGACAGAACAACCACGCCGATTTCATTCGCAACCTCAGCGTCTTTTGCGTCGCAGCGAACCATGACGCCGACTCCAAGTGTGCAAAGCTGTATAATTTTCTTAGGCAACCCCCATATTTCTGTCGAGCACGTAAACATGCTTCGTCCAATAACGCACGCAATTCACTCATACTTTGTGATTACAGGACACGCGCGCACGCTCAATACTCCACCGCCACCTGCCTGGGAGAGACGGGGCCTTGCGTGCGGATCGTCAGTGTCTGGAACACTCACGTGCTGAGGTGAGCACCTCTTCGCCGGCGGTCTCCCGCGCGATCTGCACCTCGTCGAGCAACCACTGCTCGACATGGGCCGCGTGCGCGGCATCCTCAAGGTTCAGGAGTTCGCAAAACAAATCGTACTTGCCCGCCGGATCCTCGGGCGGCAGTTCCTCTAAAATCGTCAGCAACTGCCTTGCAATTGAGCGTGATCGCGCCTTGCGACAAGCCAAGGATTGTGAATTTGCCAAAGTACGCACTCCACAAATCTTTGGCACCAGCTGGCGCAAACCTCCGCGTTTCTTCGATGGCCGCACAATAAAGCCGATTAACTTCCGGCCCTTCGTACCTTTTCGTGCGCTGACCGCGCGCAGGACCGCATGATGCGCGCACAAGCCCTTCCGTGTCCCGGACACGCCATCGAAGGCGAAGACGCGCCCGATCGCCGTTCAGGATCACCGTCCCACGGCAATGCCGAGAATGGCGGCCTCATAATGCGGGAGATCGTCCGCGATCCGGACCATGGCCTGATGATACAGCACGGTGCCAACGACCATGGCGAGGAACAAGGCGGCGCCCACCAGGAATGGCGTCAAGGCCGCCGCATGACGATCCGCGGTCTGTATGAGGATGCTGCCGATCGCGAATGCAATGAGCCACGTCAGATCGAACATATCCGATCTCCGTCACTTCAGAGCCTATCCGCTTCTGGGGAAGCGCTACTTGTAGAGACGAGAAGGCGAGGAGGTGTCATCCCTGGGCTGCATGACATGCGTGCGTCCGCGCACGTGATTGCGAGGGCCGCCCGATGCGCTTGGCGCCCCTCCGGCCCTCACCGGTCGCCGCGCTCGCCCCGCAGCTCGGCCCGCACCCGCAGCGCAACGGCGCGGATCACGTCGCGACCGGTACGGAGCGTCAGCGAGATGTCGCACATCAGGTAGAGCCGCTCCGCGATGACACACTCGATATTCCCGAGCATCAGCCTCGCGGCGGTCGCGCCCTCGGTCCGATACGTGCGCGCGAGCTCGGAGAGCATCTGCTGCAGAAGGAGCATCGCAAGGCGATCGACGATCGTGTCGGTCGTCGGGTCGATGGGCCGTCCGCTCTGTTCTGGCAACGCCTGGGCCATGACCAATGCGATCACAGAAGATGGGAGCCAAAAACAATCTACGTTACGGAGCGGGGACTTCTCGACCGGCGAACAGGACTACCTCGTTCGGTCTACTCGCCTGATGCCTCCGCCCCATCCCGACGCCGCCCGGGCCGGCGCGCCGGCAAGGGGGGCCGCGATGGCGCCCCACCCGGTCATCGTCAGCAATGCGATGCTGCCCACGGCCCTTGGCGGGCAGCGCTCGCGTCACATCGCAGGTCCATCCTCCAGCAACCGCCGCGCAGCCACGACCGCACGGATTGTTTGCGGGCTGAGGCCGCCGGCACGAGCGTGCCCCTCGATCTCGCGCAGACGTTCGAGAAGGACAGGCACAGGTTCGCTCGCGCCTTCGAGAGCAGCCTGGGCCAGCTTCATGATGAGGCGGCAGAAGGCTTCCTCTTCGAATTCTTCGACGAGCATCGTCATTGAGCTTGCATCAAGTCTCCGCATGGACGGATTTTTATGGCACAATCTGACGATTGCAATCGTACTAAATAACCACCGTAAAATATTATTTTGCTTCGTCTCATCGCCGAGGAAATCTTGGCCCGCCGACGCCCTCGACATCGGAGCCACAGCGTGAGCATGACCTTCAGCACCGCCGACACGCTCCGCTGCGCCGAACGCGCGGTGCGCCATGGCTGAGCGGCACGAGCCTGGCCGCACGGCCTACGAGGCGCGCTTCGCCGGCTTTCCGCTGGGCCAGCGCGGCATCGCGCCGGCCTGGGCGGATCTCGGGCCGGAGGCGCGGGCGATCTGGGCGCGGGTCGAGGGCGCCGTGCTCAGGGATTTCCGGCAGGCCGCCGCGATGCTGATCGATGCCCGCATGGCCGAGACGAGGGCCCGGTCCGCCGAGGCCGTGAATGAGGCCCTGGAGGCCGAGCGGCGGGCGGACGCGGCGATCAACCGCCTGGAGGCTCTCGCGAAGGGGGAGGACGCCTGAGGCAAGCCCTGGAAGCGGTCGCACGTCTCGCCCTCGTTACAGACGGTCGCCCGCGCGGCCGGAAGGCCGGACGAGGCCTGGAACATGGACAGCCGGGCAGGGGCGGCGTCGGAAGCCTGCGAGGCGGGCGCCGAGCCGGCCGACGCGATGCGCAGAGCGACGCACGCGCAGATGGCGACGGCGATGATCGACACGTGCGGAGGAATGGTGCGGTCGAGCCGCGTGGCCGAATTGCGGGCGGCGCGCCGGACGGGTCGCGGGGAGGGCAGAGAGCGCCTCCGGACCATGCGCGGCAACAAGCACAGTCACGCGCCTCGACCGTTGGTCGAAGACGTCACGCCAAGTGCCTGAAAAGATTTGGCTCCCCGAGTAGGACTCGAACCTACGACAAAGCGATTAACAGTCGCTTGCTCTACCAACTGAGCTATCGGGGATCGCGGCGGTGTCTCTACACAGCCCGGATGGCGGGCGCAAGAGTGATCGGGCGGCTTGTTTGACGATTCCGTCATGAAAATCGGCGGGCGCGGGCCGGAGGGCCATCACCGCGAGAATCACCGTTGCCCAGCGCACCGACCCTCTGCTAGACACCGCCACTCGCCGGGGCGGCCGCCCGCTCCCGGGGATGCGCCCCCGCTCGCGGGAGCGGCGCCGGACGGCCTCGTGGCGGAGTGGTTACGCAGAGGACTGCAAATCCTTGCACCCCGGTTCGATTCCGGGCGAGGCCTCCACCTTCTTTCCCCGCCCCCGTTTCATCCGCGGCGGGTTCCGCCCGGCACGACGTCCTTGCCTTTTGGCGGCCGATCCTCGAAAAGCCGCCAACCTTGAGCGCCGGTGCCGGCCCGGGACGCGGGCGGGGGCACAATGCGCCGGGGCAGGCAGCGAGGGAAGACGGCCATCATGCTCGACTACGCGCAGGCGCGACGCCTCATGGTCGATTGTCAGCTGCGAACCTTCGACGTCAACGACAACGCCGTCCTCGACGCCTTCGACACCATCCCGCGCGAGCGCTTCGTGCCGCAGGGGCGCGAGGACTTCGCCTATATCGATCAGACGCTGCGCCTCGGCGGCGGGGACGGCGACGCCCGGTTCCTGCCGGCCCCGATGGTGCTCGCCCGCCTGATCCAGGCGCTCGCGATCCGTCCCGGCACCCGCGTCCTCGACGTCGCCACGGGATACGGCTACGCCGCCGCCCTGATGAGCCGGCTCGGCGCCCATGTGGTGGCGCTCGAGGCGGTGCCGGACCTCGCGGCGGCCGCGCGCGAGCGCCTCGCCGGGACGGCCGAGGTGATCGAGGGGCCCCTCGCCGCCGGCGCGCCCGGTTCCGGCCCCTTCGACGCGATCCTCGTCGGCGGCCGGGTCGAGGTCCGCCCCCAATCCCTCCTCGACCAACTCGCGGATGGCGGCCGGCTCGCCTGCGTGATGGGGCGCGAGCGCGCCGCCAAGGCGACGCTGTTCGTGCGCGCGGGCGACGCATTCGGTGCGCGCCCCTTGTTCGACGCGTCCGTGCCGGCCCTCTCCGCCTTCGCCGCCGAGGCCGGCTTCAGCTTCTGACCGCGTTCGCCCGGCACGCTCATTCGATCTGTGGTTGTACAACCGCGGACGTTCCGCCGCTCCGCGTCGCGCCTCTCCCGAGTTCGTACGTCGCCGGACCGTCGTCGCGAGCGCGCCCGGGCGACCCGCTCGGGGCGCCCTCTGACGGGGATAGCGTGGATAAGGACGCCCGCGCCCGCGAGGCTCCCCGCCAAGTGTCGCTTTTATGCGCCACCCCACCGCGATTCTGCCGCCGAGGCCGCCACGCCCCTGGGCCCGGGTGCTCAAGCTCGGCTAAAGTTGCATCAGGGCGGACTTGAGCCGGATCGCGCGTAACACCGCGCCGCTTCCGTCACGGAGACGGGATCCGGTTCTTTCGAGAAACCGCAAGGGCTGACCGACGTGAGAGAACGCAAACCTGCGACGCGCCCCAGGCTCCGGCTGGCCGGTCTGACGGTCGCGGCCGGCCTCGCGGCCATGGACCCGGCCAGCGCCGAGACGCTGGAGAGCGCGCTGTCCCGCGCCTACGGCGGCAATCCGGTGCTGAATGCCGGCCGTGCGGGCGTTCGCGTCCGGGACGAGGACGTCGCGCAGGCCCAGGCCGGGTATCGCCCGCAGGTCGCGATCTCGGCCGATATCGGCGTCTCGAAGTTCGAGGGCCGGTTCAGCGGCGCCAACATCAACCAGACGACCCTGCCCGGCGGCGCCGGCATCACCGTCAACCAGACCCTGTTCAACGGCTTCCAGACCGACAACCGCACCCGCGGCGCCGAATCGCGCGTGCTGCAGGAGCGCGAGACCCTGCGCTTCACCGAGCTGACGACGCTGTTCAACGCCGCCCAGGCGTACATGAACGTCCTCAGCGACACGGCGAGCCTGGAGCTGCAGCGCAACAACGTCGAGGTGCTGGAGGAGCAGCTCCGCCAGACCCGCGACCGCTTCAACGTCGGCGAGGTCACCCGCACCGACGTCGCCCAGGCCGAGGCGCGCCTCGCCGGCGCCCGCGCCAGCGTCAGCGCCGCCGAGGCCCAGCTGCGCGCCAGCATCGGCATCTACCGGCAGGTCGTCGGCGTCGAGCCGCGCCAGCTCGCCCCCGGCCGTCCCCTCGACCGGTTCGTTCCGGGCAGCCTCAACGCCGCGATCGACATCGGCCTCAAGGAGCACCCGCAGATCCTGTCGGCCATGCACGCCGTCGATTTCGCGGAGGCGCAGGTCAAGGTCGCGGAGGGCGCGCTCTACCCGACGGTCGGCCTGACCGGTCAGGTCAACCAGCGCTACGACCAGCAGCTCGCCAACTCGAACGGCGTCACCGCCGCGATCCTGGGGCAGGTGACGATCCCGATCTTCCAGGGCGGCGCCGAGTATTCCTCGATCCGCCAGGCCAAGGAGACGGTGGGGCAGGCCCGCATCCAGGTCGAGCAGGTCCGCGACCAGATCCGCGCGGCGACGGTCTCGGCCTGGGGCCAGCTCGAGGCGGCCAAGGCCCGCGTGATCGCCTCGCAGGCACAGGTCCAGGCCAACGAGGTGGCGCTCAACGGCGTGCGCGAGGAGGCCCGCGTCGGCCAGCGCACCACCCTCGACGTGCTGAACGCGCAGCAGGAATTGCTCAACGCCCGCGTGAACCTGATCCTGGCCCAGCGCGACCGGGTGATCTTCTCCTACGGCGTCGTCCAGGCGATCGGTCGCCTCACCGCGCGCTTCATCGCGCTGCCCGTGGCCGCCTACAGCGCCAAGACGCACTTCGATCAGGTCAAGGATCTCTGGTACGGCGTGCGCACGCCCGACGGCCGCTGAGGCGGACGGCAAGGACGCGCGGCCGGAAGGTATCCCGCGGAAGGTTTCCTGCGGCGAGGATTTGCGCTGGACTGTGTCGCGGACAGGCTTGCCGCGGCGCACAGGCGTGAAATACTCGCCCCGACCGTTTCAGATCTCTCACCCCGCCCGAGCGCCGTCCGCATGAGTGCAGCGAGCCCCAAGACGCAGGACAAGGCGGGCGAACCGTCGATGGAGGAGATCCTCGCCTCCATCCGCCGCATCATCGCCGACGATCAGGCCGCCAAGCCCGACGACGAGCCGGCGCCGCGCGCCGCCCCGACGCCTGAGAACGACGACGTGCTCGACCTCGCGGACGTGGCCGAGCCCGTCCGCAAGCCGCAGGCGGCCAAGCCCACGCCGATCGAGCCGGACCCGATCGACTTCGCCGACGAGCCCCTCGACTTCGACGCGATCGAGGTGGAGCCGGAGCCCGTGCGCGCCGCCGAGCCCCCGCGCGTGCAGGCGCCCCCGCCGGAGCCGCCGCGGGCCAGCCTGCACGACGCGCTCCTCGACGCGCAGGAGCCGCTGGTCTCGGCCGCGGCCGGCGCCAACGTGAGCCAGGCCTTCAACCTCCTCGCCCATACCGTGCTGAGCCAGAACAGCCGGACGCTCGAGGACATCGTCAAGGACATGCTCCGCCCGATGCTGAAGGCGTGGCTCGACGACAACCTGCCGGTGATGGTCGAGCGCCTGGTCCGCGCCGAGATCGAGCGGGTCTCCCGCGGACGCTGACCCCCTCATCGCGCGCCCGTGTTGACGCGGGCGCCCCGACGGGTTGAAAGCGGGCGCTCTCGTCGCCCGCAGGACCGGCCCGTATTCCGATGATGGACAAGACCTTCGATCCCGCCGCCGTCGAGGCGCGCATCGCCGCCGCCTGGGAGGCGGGGGAGGCCTTCCGGGCCGGGCGCCCCGAGCGGGCCGGAGCCGACCCCTACTGCATCGTGATCCCGCCGCCGAACGTGACGGGCACGCTCCACATGGGCCACGCCCTCAACAACACGCTGCAGGACATACTCTGCCGGTTCGAGCGCATGCGCGGCCGCGACGTCCTCTGGCAGCCGGGCACGGACCATGCCGGCATCGCGACCCAGATGGTCGTCGAGCGCAAGCTCGCCGAGACCGGCGCGCCCGACCGCCGGACGATGGGCCGCGAGGCCTTCGTCGAGCGGGTCTGGGCCTGGAAGGCGGAATCGGGCGGGGCGATCGTCAACCAGCTGAAGCGGCTCGGCGCCTCCTGCGACTGGTCGCGGGAGCGCTTCACCATGGACGAGGGCCTCTCGGCCGCCGTCCTCAAGGTGTTCGTGGATCTCCACGCGCAGGGGCTGATCTACCGCGACAAGCGCCTCGTGAACTGGGACCCGAAATTCCAGACCGCGATCTCGGATCTGGAGGTGCAGCAGGTCGAGGTGAAGGGCCATCTCTGGCACTTCGACTACCCGGTCGTCGACGGATCCGGCGCCGAGACGGGTGAGGTCGTCACCGTCGCCACCACCCGGCCCGAGACCATGCTCGGCGACACCGCGGTCGCGGTGCACCCGGAGGACGAGCGCTACACGGCCCTCGTCGGCAAGCGCGTGCGCCTGCCCCTCGTCGACCGCCTGATCCCGATCGTCGCCGACGAATATTCCGATCCGGAGAAGGGCACCGGCGCGGTCAAGATCACGCCGGCGCACGATTTCAACGATTTCGAGGTGGGCCGCCGCCACGGCTGCCGGCCGATCAACATCCTCGATCCGGAGGCCCGCCTCCTCCTCGACGGCAATGCCGACTTCCTGGCCGAGGCCGCGCCGGAGCCCGAGACGCTGGCGCTGCACGGGCTCGACCGGTTCGCGGCGCGCAAGGCCGTCGTCGCCCTGATGGAGGCGCGCGGGCGCCTGCGCGCCATCGAGCCGAACACCCACGCCGTGCCCCACGGCGACCGCTCGGGCGTCGTGATCGAGCCCTACCTCACGGACCAGTGGTACGTGAACGTGAAGCCGCTCGCCGAGCGGGCGCTCCAGGCCGTGCGCGACGGCCAGACCCGCTTCGTGCCGGAGAATTACGAGAAGATCTTCTTCCAGTGGCTCACGAACATCGAGCCCTGGTGCATCTCCCGCCAGCTCTGGTGGGGCCACCAGATCCCAGTCTGGTACGACGCGGACGGCGGGATCTACGTCGCCGAGAGCGAGGCGGCGGCCGCGGCACAGGCGGAGAAGGCCCGCGGCGGCCCGGTGGCGCTGACCCGCGACCCGGACGTCCTCGACACGTGGTTCTCCTCGGCGCTGTGGCCGTTCTCGACGCTCGGCTGGCCCGAATCGACGCCCGAGCTCGCCCGCTTCTACCCGACGAACACCCTGGTGACGGGCAAGGACATCCTGTTCTTCTGGGTCGCCCGGATGATGATGATGGGCCTGCACGTCACGGACCGGGTCCCCTTCGACACGGTCTACCTGCACACCCTCGTGCGCGACGAGAAGGGTGCCAAGATGTCGAAGTCGAAGGGGAACGTGGTCGATCCCCTCGGCCTGATCGACCAGTACGGGGCGGACGCGCTGCGCTTCACGCTGACCGCGATGGCGGCGCAGGGACGCGACATCAAGCTGAGCCTGCAGCGGGTCGAGGGCTACCGCAACTTCTCGACGAAGCTCTGGAACGCCGCCCGCTTCGCGGAGCTCAACGGCTGCCGGCTCGATCCGCGCTTCCGGCCGGAGGAGGCGCGATCGGTCCTGAACCGCTGGGCGCTCGGCGAGGCCGCGCGCGCGGTCGCCGAGGTGGGCGGCGCGCTCGAAGCCTACCGCTTCAACGACGCGGCGGCGGCCGCCTACCGCTTCGTCTGGAACATCTTCTGCGACTGGTACCTGGAGCTCGCCAAGCCCGTCCTGCAGGGGGAGGGGGCGGATCCCGAGGCCCGGGTCGAGACGCAAGGTACGGTCGCCTTCCTGATCGACCAGATCGCCAAGCTCCTGCACCCGTTCATGCCCTTCCTCACGGAGGAGCTCTGGGCGATCAAGGGCGCGGGGCTGGAGGGCAGGGGCCTCCTCGCGCTCGCCCCCTGGCCGCAGCTCGACGGCCTGGCCGATCCCGCCGCCGAGGCCGAGATCGGGTTCGTGGTCGATCTCGTCTCCGAGGTGCGCTCGGCCCGCTCCGAGACGAGCGTGCCGGCCGGCGCCCAGGTGCCCCTCGTCCTCGTCAACGCCGACGCGGCGGTGCGCGCCCGGATCGAGGCGTGGCGCGACACGCTGCTGCGCCTCGCCCGCCTCTCCGAGATCACCTTCGCGGAGGCCGCCCCGAGGAACTCCGTGCAGCTCCTCGTCCGCGGCAGCGTGGCCGCCCTGCCGCTCGAAGGCATCGTCGACCTCGACGCCGAGGTGGCGCGCCTGAGGAAGGAGGCGGCGAAGGCCGAGGGCGAGATCGGCAAGCTCGACGGCAAGCTCGGCAACGCCGACTTCCTCGCCCGCGCGCCGGAGGAGGTGGTGGACGAGATCCGCGAGCGGCGGGACGCCGAGGCCGCGCGGCTCGCCAAGATCCGGGAGGCGCTGGCCCGCCTGAGCGACGGGACGGTGTGAGGCAGGGCACGGTTGGGCCGATGCGGATCGAGCCCTCGGCCTGTCCGGGGCGGCTCACCCGTCGCGGCCCGGCCCCGCTCAACCTGACGAAACCGTAATCCCGCCGCCACGGGCGGGTGAGGCACGCCTCCCTAGGACAGGATCATCGCCCGCAGACGACGCGGCGCCGCCTGCCCCTCGGAGACCCCGGATGACCGACCTGTCCACCCCCCAGCCGACCCGCCGCTTCCGTCGCGGTGCCCTCGCCTCCGTCGCGGCCGCCGCCCTGGTGGCCGGCGGGGCCGTCGGTTCGAGCCTCGTGCAGAGCTCGACCCCCGCCTTCGCGCAGGCCCTGCCCAAGACCCCGATCGAGGCGCCGGAGCATCCGCCGGGCTCGTTCGCCAACATCGTCGACAAGGTGAAGCCCGGCGTCGTCTCGGTGCGGGTGAAGCTCGACGCCAGCGCCGCGTCCGACGACGATGACGGCCCCGGCCAGGGCCGCGGCCTGCAGAACGTGCCGCCGCAGCTGCGCGAGTTCTTCAAGCGCTTCGGCCAGAACGGCCAGGGCGGCGGCATGCAGGGCATGCCCCAGCGCCAGGGCCAGCGCGGCGCGGTGGGCTCCGGCTTCATCATCTCGGCCGACGGCTACGTGGTGACGAACAACCACGTCGTCGACAACGCCAAGACCGTGCAGGTCGTGCTCGACGACAGCCGCACCCTCGACGCCAAGGTGATCGGCAAGGATTCGAAGACCGACCTCGCCCTCCTGAAGATCACGGACGCGGGCACCTACCCCTACGTCCAGTTCGGCAAGGCGGCCCCGCGGGTCGGCGACTGGGTGGTGGCGATCGGCAACCCGTTCGGCCTCGGCGGCACCGTGACGGCGGGCATCGTCTCGGCCCGCGGCCGCGACATCGGCGCCGGCCCCTACGACGACTTCCTGCAGATCGACGCGCCGATCAACAAGGGCAATTCGGGTGGCCCGACCTTCAACGTCAACGGCGAGGTCGTCGGCGTGAACACGGCGATCGCCTCGCCCTCCGGCGGCAGCGTCGGCCTCGCCTTCGCGATCCCCGCCGAGACCGTGCAGGCGGTGGTCGAGCAGCTGCGCACGGACGGCAAGGTCGCCCGCGGCTATCTCGGGGTCCAGGTCCAGCCCGTGACCAAGGACATCGCCGACGGCCTCGGCCTCGACAAGCCGAAGGGCGCCCTCGTCGACCACGCCGAGAACGGCACGCCGGCCGCCAAGGCGGGCCTGAAGTCGGGCGACGTGATCGAGTCGGTCAACGGCAACGCGGTCAACGACGCCAAGGAGCTGTCCCGCAAGATCGCGGGGCTGAAGCCCGGCGCCAAGGTCGAGATCGCCTATCTGCGCGGCGGCAAGCAGGACACCGCGACGATCACGCTCGGCGCGCTGCCGACCGACACCAAGGTGGCGAGCCGCGGCGGCGACACCTCCGACGGCCAGCCCCGACTCGGCCTCAGCCTCGCGCCAGCCGCCGATGTCGGCCTCTCCGACGAGGGCGTGGTGGTGATGGAGGTCGATCCCGACGGGCCGGCGGCCGCCAAGGGCATCGAGCAGGGCGACGTCATCCTCGACGTCGCCGGCCAGAGCGTCACGAAGCCCTCCGAGGTCGCCGAGCGCATCCGCTCGGCCGAGTCGAGCGGCCGCAAGGCGGTGCTGATGCGCATCAAGAACCAGAAGGGCGTCACCCGCTTCGTCGCGGTCGCGCTCTCCAAGAGCGCGGGCTAGCCAAGAGCGCGGGCTAGTGCGACGCCCGGCCGCGGCGCGGCCGGGCCCGGCTCCAAGTCCTTGTCCGGTCTCGCGCTTTCCCGCCGGACCGGCCGTCCGTCCGGATGATCGCGCTCTACGCGGGCGTGGCCGATTCGTGATCGCTCCCTCCGCCTCATCCGGGCTCGGGACCGGCGCCCCTCTTCCGGTCCCTTCCACTGGCGTCGGTCCTCGCGGGCCGGCGCCTTTTTCACGCTCCGGTTGCGGGCAGGGGGCGGGGCAGGGGGCGCGGGCAATGGGCACGGGCCTGCCGGGCGCGGACCGGCGGGGCCGGCATGGCCGCGCCGCTCGGGCGCGCCATATGCCGGCCACCGAACCTCTCACGGAGTGTCCCATGCCCAGCGAGACGCCCTCCAGCAGGAACCCCTCCGGCACCTTCGCCATCGGCGGAGACCTCAGCGTCCACCGCCTCGGCTTCGGCGCCATGCGCATCACCGGCCCCGGCATCTGGGGCGAGCCGCCCTCCCGCGAGGCGGCGAAGGCGACGCTGGCGCGGGTGCCGGACCTCGGCATCGACCTGATCGACACCGCCGACAGCTACGGGCCCTTCGTCAGCGAGGACCTGATCCGCGAGGTGCTGCACCCGTATCCGGGCCTCGTCATCGCGACGAAGGGCGGCCTCACCCGGCACGGGCCGGATATCTGGCGCCCGGTCGGCAACCCGGACTACCTGCGCCAATGCGTGCTGATGAGCCTGCGCCGGCTCGGTCTCGCGCGCATCGACCTCTGGCAATTGCACCGGATCGGCCCCGATTGCCCGCGCGAGGTGCAGTTCGAGGCGATCGCGCGGATGCGCGAGGAGGGCCTGATCCGCCATGTCGGCCTGAGCGAGGTCTCGGTCGACGACATCGAGGCGGCGCAACGATTCTTCCCCGTCGCCACGGTGCAGAACCAGTACAACCTCGTCGACCGCACCAGCGAAGCCGTCCTCGACCATTGCACCGCGCAAGGCATCGGCTTCATTCCCTGGGCGCCGCTCGCCCGCGGGGCGCTGGCCCGCGAGGGCTCGGCGCTCGCCGAGATCGCCGGGCAGCACGAGGTCGGCGACGGAGCGGTGGCGCTCGCCTGGCTCCTCAAGCGCTCCCCCGTGATGCTGCCGATCCCCGGAACTGGCGACCCGGAGCACCTCGCCGACAACATGGCGGGCGCCGCCCTCACGCTCACGGACGCCGAGTTCGAGGCCCTCGACGGCCAGGGCCGCGCCGCCTGGGAGACGGGAGCGGCCGCCTAGCCCGATTCCTGCATGCGGCACGCGATGCCCCATCGAGACGGAGTGCGCATGCGCGCCGCGAGCCTCATCCCCACTCTCGGCCTTCTGGCCGGCCTGACGCCGATGGGCCTTGCGGCGCGTCCAGGCTGGATCTCGGGCACCTACGTCTATGCCGATCTCTGCACGCGCCCCGCGAGCGGCGACCTGTCCGGCCGCCGCATCACCCTGCGGCGCTCGCCGAACGGGGACGGCCTCGTCTACGAGGTCGGGCAGGGAACGGGGCTCGTGCCCGTGCAGGCCGCGCCGACCGTCGACGACGCGGCCCGGACCGTCGCCTTCACGGCGCAGACCGAGACGGGGCCGGTCTCCTTCGAGGGCACGCTCTCGGCTGATTCCCTGACGGGCACGCTGAGCGATGCCAGCGGCGCCCGCCCGCTGCGCCTGACCCGGGTGCTGCGCGCCGTCGCCCCCCGGACCTGTCTCGACCCGGCCGCGAGCGAGACGACCGGCTCCCTGTCGCCGACCCGCTGACGGGAGGCCGCGGGCGCGCTAGACCACGGGGCATGCGCGCCGCCCTCCTCGCCCTGCCTCTCGTCCTCGCCTGCGCCGGACCGGCCCGCGCCGATGCCTGCGACGCGCTCGCCGCGCGGATGATCCGCACCACCGGCGCCTCGATAGCGGGGCGGCAGGGGCCGCTCGCCGTGTTCCGCGCGGCCGATGCCGACCGGATGAGCCTCGATTGCCGCAAGCCCGCCCGGCTGGTCCTCGGCTCGCACGAGCGCGAGCCGGACCGCCGCTTCTTCATCCTGGTCGGGCTCGCCGCCGAGGGTCTTGCCGGCGCCCCCCAGGCGGCGGCGACCGTTCGCGCCCTGCAGTTGCATCAGGATTCGCTCCTGACGGGCGCGCCGCAGGAGGGAATCGTCGGGCGGGCGCGCCTGCGCTGCGAGACGGGCCCGCGCGCGGACGGCCTCGTTGGGAACCTCTCGGTCTGCGTGCTGCGGCCCCGCGAGCCGGCGATCCTGCGCAGCCGGGCCGGCCTTTCGTCCGCCGCATCGGCGGGCTAGACCGCGCCCATGTCGAGCCCGAACGCCGCCCCTTCCGCCCCGCCAGCGCCGGTCACCGTCCGCGTGGGCGACGTCGCCTTCGCCAACGACCGGCCCTTCGCCCTGATCGCCGGCCCCTGCCAGCTCGAAGGGCGCGAGCACGCGCTCGAGATCGCCGCCGCCCTCAAGGAGATGGCTGGGCGCCTCGGCATCGGCCTCGTCTTCAAGGCCTCCTTCGACAAGGCGAACCGCACCTCGGCGGGCTCGGCCCGTGGCCTCGGGCTCGCCGGGGCGCTCCCGATCTTCGCCGAGATCAAGGAGCGGTTCGGCCTGCCCGTGCTCACCGACGTGCACGAGGCGGATCATTGCGCTGCCGCCGCCGAGGTGGTCGACATCCTCCAGATCCCGGCCTTCCTCTGCCGCCAGACCGACCTTCTGCTGGCGGCCGCCGCCACGGGCCGCGTCGTCAACGTCAAGAAGGGCCAGTTCCTTGCCCCCTGGGACATGGCGCACGTCGCCGCCAAGGTGACGGGGACGGGCAACGGCAACGTCCTGGTGACGGAGCGGGGCGCCTCGTTCGGCTACAACACCCTGGTCTCCGACATGCGCAGCCTGCCCATCATGGCGCAGGTGACCGGCGGCCTGCCGGTGGTGTTCGACGC
Organism: Methylobacterium durans; assembly: GCF_003173715.1. Lineage (NCBI taxonomy): Bacteria > Pseudomonadati > Pseudomonadota > Alphaproteobacteria > Hyphomicrobiales > Methylobacteriaceae > Methylobacterium > Methylobacterium durans. Next base: position 5,627,381 of record NZ_CP029550.1, read on the forward strand.
GACCCACTCGGTCCAGCAGCCGGGCGGGCAGGGGGCGACCTCGGGCGGCCAGCGGGAATTCGTCGCCGTCCTTGCACGCGCGGCGGTCGCGGTCGGCGTGGCGGGCCTGTTCATCGAGACGCATCCCGACCCCGACCGGGCCCCCTCCGACGGCCCGAACATGGTGGCGCTGAGGGACATGCCGGCGCTTCTCGAAACCCTCGGCGCCTTCGACCGGGTGGCGAAGGGGCGGGGCTGAGACGGGCCGAGCCTGGCGCGGACGGCGAGCGCCAGTTTTCGCCGGATGAGGCCGGGTGTCTCCGCAAGGAACGCCTCAGCTTCGTCCCGGCTTTTCGGGGAACGACTTGGCCGCGAGGACGTTTGAAACTCCAATCGTGTCATCGATCACGAAAGGATATCATGCGCAAGCTCGCACTCATCTCCGCTGTCGCCCTCTCTGTTGGCGCCATGGCCGCCACCTCTGCCGATGCCCGTCCGCGCGGCCACGGCTACGGCTACGGCCATAATCACGCCTACGGCTACGGGAACGGCTATCGCGGCCGCCGCGGCATCGGCACGGGCGCGGCCGTCGGCCTCGGCATCGCGGGCCTCGCCGCCGGTGCGATCGCCGCGGGCGCGACGCGTGACGCCTATTACCGCGATGGCTATTACGATCGCGGCTACGGCCCGGGCTACGGCGCCTACGGCTACGGCTACTGAGCCACGCGACAGAGATTGCACGAGGGCGGCCGGGGTGACCCGGCCGCCCTTCTTTTGCGTCAGCGTGCCCGGTAGGGCGGGACGCCCGGATCGGGCAGCCAGACGGATTTCGGAGGCTCGCCCGTCTGCCAGAACACGTCGATCGGGATGCCGCCGCGCGGGTACCAGAAGCCGCCGATCCGCAGGTAGCGGGGCTCCAGCAGCGTCGTCAGCCGCTTGCCGATCGCGACCGTGCAATCCTCGTGGAAGGCGCCGTGGTTGCGGAAGCTCGTGAGGTAGAGCTTCAGCGACTTCGACTCGACCAGCCAGCGGTCCGGCACGTAATCGATCACCAGGATCGCGAAATCGGGCTGCCCCGTCACCGGGCAGAGCGAGGTGAATTCCGGCGCGGTGAAGCGGGCGAGGTAATCCGTATCGACGTGCGGGTTCGGCACCCGGTCGAGGCGGGCCTCCTCGGGCGAGGTGGGCTGCGGCGTCGCCTGCCCGAGCTGCAGGTCCGACGCGGCCGCGTCGGTGATGTCGTTCGTCAGGTCGTTCGTCATGGACCGCCCTATACCCCTCGGGCCGGGTCAGCGCATCCCCGCCCGCCTGCGCCTCATCCCTGCCGAGCCGAAGCCCCCGCGGGCGCTTGCCCGTCGCTCTCCGTTGACGGATAAGCCCGATCGCCGATTCCCGCGCTTCGGCCTGCGGCGCCCGCCAGCCTGTGGCACCCGCATCGGACCGAACCGGGGCTGGACGATTCAGCCCGCCGCCTCGAGAGGGGGACCATAGATGACCGCGATCACCAACATCGCCGCCCGCGAGATCCTGGACAGCCGGGGCAACCCCACCGTCGAGGTCGACGTGCTCCTCGAGGACGGCTCCTTCGGCCGCGCTGCGGTGCCCTCGGGCGCCTCGACCGGCGCCCACGAGGCGGTGGAGCTGCGCGACGGCGACAAGGCCCGCTTCTCCGGCAAGGGCGTGCGCAAGGCCGTCAACGCCGTGCAGACCGAGATCCTCGACGCGATCGGCGGCATGGACGCGGAGGATCAGGTCGCCATCGACGAGGCGATGATCGAACTCGACGGCACCCCGAACAAGGCACGCCTCGGCGCCAACGCCATCCTCGGCGTCTCGCTCGCCGTGGCCAAGGCCGCGGCCGAGGCCTCCGGCCTGCCCCTCTACCGCTACATCGGCGGCGTGCAGGGGCGGCTGCTGCCGGTGCCGATGATGAACATCATCAACGGCGGCGCCCACGCCGACAACCCGATCGACTTCCAGGAATTCATGATCATGCCGGTGGGCGCCTCCTCGCTCGCCGAGGCCGTGCGTATGGGCTCGGAGGTGTTCCACACCCTCAAGAGCGCGCTCAAGAAGGCCGGCCACAACACCAATGTCGGCGACGAGGGCGGCTTCGCCCCGAACCTCCCCTCGGCCGAGGCCGGCCTCGACTTCGTGATGGAATCGATCCAGGCGGCGGGCTTCAAGCCCGGCACCGACGTGGTGCTAGCGCTCGACTGCGCGGCGACCGAATTCTTCAAGGACGGCGCCTACCATTACGAGGGCGAGGGCCGCACCCGCGACATCGCGGCCCAGGTCGACTACCTCGCCGAGCTCGTCGCCAAGTACCCGATCGTCTCGATCGAGGACGGCATGTCGGAGGACGACTGGGAGGGCTGGAAGCTCCTGACGGACAAGGTCGGCGATCGCTGCCAGCTCGTCGGCGACGACCTGTTCGTCACGAACGTCGAGCGCCTGTCGCGCGGCATCGAGACCGGCACGGCAAACTCGATCCTCGTGAAGGTCAACCAGATCGGCTCGCTCACCGAGACGCTGGCGGCCGTCGATATGGCCCAGCGCGCCGGCTACACGGCGGTGATGTCCCACCGCTCCGGCGAGACCGAGGATTCGACCATCGCCGACCTCGCGGTCGCGACGAATTGCGGGCAGATCAAGACGGGCTCGCTCGCTCGCTCGGACCGGCTGGCGAAGTACAACCAGCTGATCCGCATCGAGGAGGGACTTGGGCCGCAGGGACGCTACGCCGGCCGCGCCGCTCTCAAGCAGCTCGCGAGCCGCTGACGGACGCCATCGATCGGGCAGGGCGCCCGCCGCCCTGAAGCCTTTGTTAACCTTGCGCGGCGATGGTCGGCCCATGGTCGTCCGCCGCCGCGTCAGATCCGTCCTCATGCCGCTCGGTCTCTGGACCGTGTCGGCCCTCGTCGTGAGCTACTTCGTCCATCAGGCGGAGAACGGCAGCCGCGGCCTCGAGGCCAAGCGCGCCGTCAAGGAGCAGGCCTTCGGGCTGATCCGCGAACTCGCCACCGTCAAGGCCGACCGGGCGATCTGGGAACACCGCGTCGCCCTCCTGCGCAGCGAGCAGATCGATCGCGACCTCTTGGAGGAGCGGGCCCGCGTCGTGCTCGGCCGCGTCCACGCCAACGATGTCGTGATCATCGACCCCTGATCCGGCGCCGGTCCCGCGCATTCGGCAACGTGCGGCAGCAGCCTCGCAGAATTACTCAACTCAAGATCGCAATGGTGTCGCGGCCCTCTGACAAGAGCGCGGCGCTGTCAGAGGGGCGGCCCTCGCTTTCCGGCAGACCCTGCACTAAACCGTGGCTGAGAGACAGATCACGGGAGGTCGCCGATGGATGCCGCGAAAGAAGCGGGGCAGCCGAAACCCGATGAGGCGCAGTCCGAGGCGAAGGGCTCTCCGGAAGCCGCCCACCGGCCCGCACCGAACGCGCCGCAATTCACCCGCGACGAGGATCTCCACGCCTACCACGAGATGCTGCTGATCCGCCGCTTCGAGGAGAAGGCGGGCCAGCTCTACGGCATGGGCCTGATCGGCGGTTTCTGCCATCTCTACATCGGCCAGGAGGCCGTGGTCATCGGCATGCAGATGGCCTCGGAGGAAGGTGATCAGGTGATCACGGGATACCGGGATCACGGCCACATGCTCGCTTGCGGCATGGACCCCAAGGGCGTGATGGCCGAGCTGACCGGGCGCCGCGGCGGCTACTCGCGCGGCAAGGGCGGCTCGATGCACATGTTCTCCCGCGAGAAGCAGTTCTTCGGCGGCCACGGCATCGTCGGGGCGCAGGTCTCGCTCGGGACCGGCCTCGGCTTCGCCGACGCCTACCGGAAGAACGGCAAGGTCAGCCTCACCTACATGGGGGACGGTGCAGCCAACCAGGGCCAAGTCTACGAGAGCTTCAACATGGCGGCCCTCTGGAAGCTGCCCGTCGTCTACGTGATCGAGAACAACCGCTACGCGATGGGCACCTCGGTCGTCCGCGCCTCGGCCCAGACGGATTTCTCGAAGCGCGGCCTCTCCTTCGGCATCCCCGGCGAGCAGGTGGACGGGATGGACGTGCGCACCGTGCGCGAAGCGGCGGCGCGCGCCATCCAGCACGCCCGCACGGGCGAGGGCCCCTACATCCTTGAGATGCAGACCTACCGCTACCGCGGCCATTCCATGTCCGACCCGGCGAAGTACCGCTCGAAGGACGAGGTCTCGAAGATGCGCGAGGAGCACGACCCGATCGAGATGGTGCGCAAGCGCCTGATCGAGCTGCACGGCGTGCCCGATGGCGACCTGAAGGCCACCGACGCCAAGGTGCGCGAGATCGTCAACGATTCCGCCGAGTTCGCCACCCACGATCCCGAGCCCGATCCCTCGGAGCTCTGGACCGACATCCTCTTGGAGGCGCGCGCCTGACGGCGCGCCGCCCCGCTTCGCCCTCAGGCCGCCGCGCCAGACGCCCCTCCGACAGAGTCCTTCCATGGCGACCGACATCCTCATGCCCGCGCTCTCCCCGACCATGGAGGAGGGCAAGCTTGCCAAGTGGCTCAAGAAGGAGGGCGACGCGGTCAAGTCCGGCGACGTGCTGGCCGAGATCGAGACCGACAAGGCCACGATGGAGGTCGAGGCCATCGACGAGGGCGTGCTCGCCAAGATCCTGATCGAGGAGGGCACCGAAGGCGTCGCCGTCAACACGCCGATCGCGATCATCGCGGAGGAGGGCGAGGACGTCTCGGCGGCCGCGGCCTCGGGCGGCAAGCCGAAGGGCAACGGCGCCGACACGGGCGGCCAGCCGGCGCCCGCCCCCGACATGCAGGCCGAGGGCCAGGCGAGCAAGCCCGCTCCCGAGGCCAAGAGCGGCGAGGACGCGCCGCGCGCGCCCGCCGCTCCCGCCACCATCACCAACAAGGCTCCCGCCCCGGTGATGGAGGAATTCCCCGCCGGCACCGAGATGGTGACGACGACGGTGCGCGAGGCGCTCCGCGACGCGATGGCCGAGGAGATGCGCCGGGACGAGGACGTCTTCGTGATGGGCGAGGAGGTCGCCGAGTACCAGGGCGCCTACAAGATCACGCAGGGCCTGCTGCAGGAATTCGGCGCGCGGCGCGTGGTCGACACGCCGATCACCGAGCACGGCTTCGCCGGCATCGGCGTCGGCGCGGCCTATACGGGCTTGAAGCCGATCGTCGAGTTCATGACCTTCAACTTCGCCATGCAGGCGATCGACCACATCATCAACTCCGCCGCCAAGACCCTGTACATGTCGGGCGGCCAGCTCGGCTGCCCGATCGTGTTCCGGGGGCCGAACGGCGCCGCCGCCCGCGTCGGCGCCCAGCACAGCCACGACTACGCCGCCTGGTACTCGAACGTGCCCGGGCTCAAGGTGATCGCGCCCTACACGGCCTCCGACGCCAAGGGGCTGCTCAAGGCCGCGATCCGCGACCCGAACCCGGTGATTTTCCTCGAGAACGAGATCCTCTACGGCCAGTCCTTCCCGGTGCCGAAGCTCGACGACTTCGTGCTGCCGATCGGCAAGGCACGGATCCACCGCCAGGGCTCGGACGTCACGATCGTCTCCTTCGCGATCGGCATGACCTACGCGCTCAAGGCCGCGCAGGCGCTCGCCGAGCAGGGGATCGAGGCCGAGGTGATCGACCTGCGCACGATCCGCCCGATGGACACCGACACGGTGGTCGAGTCCGTGAAGAAGACCGGCCGCTGCATCACCGTGGAGGAGGGCTTCCCGCAATCGGGCGTCGGCGCCGAGATCGTGGCGCGCCTGATGGTCGATGCCTTCGACTACCTCGACGCACCGGTCCTGCGCATCACCGGCAAGGATGTGCCGATGCCCTATGCGGCGAACCTCGAGAAGCTCGCGCTGCCCACCGTGGCCGAGGTGGTCGAGGCGGCGAAAAGCGTCTGCTACAAGTAAGATGAAGGACTTCCAGGAACTCTCCCCGCCCCCCGACGCCCTCGAGAAGGGCGGCGTCGAGGTCCTGCGCGCGAGCGTCGTCGACGGCGCGGTCAGCATCGCCCTGCGCCGCTCCTTCGACGATCCCTTCACCTGGGGCGTGCTGCTGATCGACCTCGCCCGCCACGCGGCCCGGATCTACGCGCTCGAGACCGGCCTCACGGAGGAGGAGGCCTTCGCGCAGATCCGGGAAGGCCTCGCCTCCGGCGGCAGCGAGGATCCCGAGCCCGGCGCCGCCCTCAACTGACCGCTCACGCACTCATTCCAGGCCCCTGGCCGCTCAGGATCATCACGCGATGCCCATCAACGTCCTGATGCCCGCCCTCTCACCCACGATGGAGAAGGGCAACCTCGCCAAGTGGCTGAAGAAGGAGGGCGATGCGGTCAAGTCCGGCGACGTGCTGGCCGAGATCGAGACCGACAAGGCCACGATGGAGGTCGAGGCCATCGACGAGGGCGTGCTCGCCAAGATCCTGGTGCCCGAGGGCACGGCGGACGTGCCGGTCAACGACCTCATCGCGCTGATCGCCGCCGAGGGTGAGGATCCGGGCAGCGTCCAGGCCCCGTCGGGCGGTGGCGCGGCCCCGGCCGCGGCGAAGGAAGCCCCGAAGACGGACGCGTCCCCTGCCTCCCAGAACACCACGCCCGGCGGCGGCCACATGAGCTACGAGCGGGTGAACGAGGCGCCGGGCGGCGCCGTGCCCGGGGCGAGGGGCGACGGCGTTGCGCAGGCCGCGCCCGCGGGCGGGCGTGTCTTCGCCTCGCCGCTGGCGCGCCGCATCGCCAAGCAGGAGGGCATCGACCTCGCAGGCGTGCAGGGCTCGGGCCCGCACGGGCGGGTGATCGAGCGGGACGTGCGCGCGGCCGCCGCGAACGGCACGGGCAAGGCCGCGGCCGCCAAGCCCGCCGAGGCCCCGGCCGGGAAGCCCGCCGTCGCGGCAGCGCCCGCCCCGAAGGCAACCGCGAGCGCGCCGTCGGGCCTCAGCCTCGATCAGGTCCGCGGCTTCTTCGACAAGGGCGCCTACGAGGAGGTGCCCCTCGACGGGATGCGCAAGACCATCGCCAAGCGCCTCACCGAGGCGATGCAGGTGGCCCCGCACTTCTACCTCACCGTCGATTGCGAGCTCGACGCGCTGATGCGCCTGCGCGAGCAGCTGAATTCCAGCGCCGGCAAGGACAAGGACGGCAAGCCGCTCTTCAAGCTCTCGGTGAACGACTTCGTCATCAAGGCGATGGGCCTCGCGCTGATGCGCGTGCCGGCGGCGAACGCCGTCTGGGCCGAGGACAGAATCCTGCGCTTCAACAACGCGGAGGTCGGCGTCGCGGTCGCGATCGACGGCGGCCTGTTCACTCCCGTGATCCGCAGGGCCGACCAGAAGACGCTCTCGACGATCTCGAACGAGATGAAGGACTTCGCCGCCCGCGCCCGGGCCAAGAAGCTGAAGCCCGAGGAATACCAGGGCGGCGTCACCTCGGTCTCGAATCTCGGCATGTTCGGCATCAAGCACTTCACCGCCGTGATCAACCCGCCCCAATCGACGATCCTGGCGGTCGGCGCCGGCGAGAAGCGGATGGTGGTGAAGGGGGACGCTCCGGCCGTGGTGCAGGTGATGACCTGCACCCTCTCCTGCGATCACCGCGTCCTTGACGGCGCGCTCGGCGCCGAGCTGATCGCCGCCTTCAAGAGCCTGATCGAGAACCCGATGGGCATGCTGGTCTGAGCCGGAGCGCACGATGTCCGACACCTACGACGTCCTCATCATCGGCGCCGGGCCCGGCGGCTACGTCACGGCGATCCGCTCGGCGCAGCTCGGTTTCAAGACCGCGGTGGTCGATCGCGAGCACCTCGGCGGCATCTGCCTGAACTGGGGCTGCATCCCGACGAAGGCCCTGCTGCGCTCCGCCGAGATCTACCACTACATGCAGCACGCCACCGATTACGGCCTCTCGGCGGAGAAGGTCGGGTTCGACGCGGCCGCCATCGTCAAGCGCTCGCGCGGCGTCTCGGGCCGGCTCAACGGCGGCGTCGGCATGCTGCTCAAGAAGAACAAGGTCGACGTCATCTGGGGCGAGGCCGCGATCGATTCCCCGGCCAAGGGCAACCAGCCGGGGCAGGTCACCGTCAGGGAGACGAAGCGCGCCGAGGCGCCGAAGGGGGCCAAGGGCGCGGGCACCTATCAGGCCAAGCACATCATCGTGGCCACCGGTGCGCGCCCGCGCGCCATCCCCGGCATCGAGCCGGACAAGAAGCAGATCTGGACCTACTACGAGGCGATGGTGCCGGAGGCGATGCCGAAGAGCCTCCTCGTGATGGGCTCGGGCGCCATCGGCATCGAGTTCGCCTCGTTCTATCGCACCATGGGCGCCGAGGTGACCGTGGTGGAATTGCTGCCGCAGATTCTGCCGGTCGAGGACGCCGAGATCGCCGGGCTCGCCCGCAAGCGCTTCGAGAAGCAGGGCATCAAGATCCTCACCGGGGCCAAGGTGACCAAGGTCGAGAAGAGCGCCGATTCGGTGACCGCGACGGTCGAGGCGGCGGACGGCAAGTCCCAGACCATCACGGCGGAAAAACTGATCTCGGCGGTCGGCGTCGTCGGCAACATCGAGAACCTGGGCCTCGAGAAGCTCGGCGTGACGATCGACCGGGGCATCGTCGTCACCGACGGGCTCGGCCGCACCAACGTGCCGGGCATCTACGCGATCGGCGACGTGGCCGGCCCACCAATGCTTGCCCACAAGGCCGAGCACGAGGGCGTCATCTGCATCGAGACCATCAAGGGCCTGCACACGCACCCGATGGACAAGGGCAAGATCCCGGGCTGCACCTATTGCCAGCCGCAGATCGCGAGCGTGGGACTGACCGAGGCTAAGGCCAAGGAGCAGGGCTTCTCGGTCAAGGTCGGCCGCTTCCCCTTCGCGGGCAACGGCAAGGCGATCGCCCTGGGCGAGCCGGATGGGCTGATCAAGACGGTATTCGACGCCAGGACCGGCCAGCTGCTCGGCGCCCACATGGTCGGGGCGGAGGTCACCGAGCTGATCCAGGGCTACGTCGTGGCGATGACGCTGGAGACCACCGAAGAAGAGCTGATGCACACGGTCTTCCCGCACCCGACGCTCTCGGAGATGATGCACGAGAGCGTGCTCGACGCCTATGGCCGGGTGATCCACACCTGATCTTTGGGTTGACCAAAAGCCTCGCTGGAACAAGCTGTTAACGGCAGCAGCCTAGCGGGGCTCAGTCTCTATGGTCAAGCCAGGGAGGGCGCTTGGTGCCTCTCTGAGCAGCCCGCCGTGTGCCAAGATTGTGCCAGCGATAACGGTGAGGGAAGGGCGTCAGGTGACTGAAGACAAGCAATCCAACCACCGCAGGTCGCGCTTCTGAACGCCAACCTCAGCTACTTGAGGAGCCCCAGGCTCACCGAGAGTGACGTGCGGCCCCCACAAGGCTTGTCGTCGCGATCACACAGCCGAGCCCGAGAAGGCAGAAGAAACCCAGGACGTGTGCCGGGCGCCCCCGTGCGAGAAGTACAGCCACAACCAGCAAGGTTATGAAAAGGCCAGTGAGTACGCTCATAGGGTCCTCTCCTCACATGTGCCTGGAGGAGCCTAGAGCCGCTTACGGCCAAGACAACTGCAAAGGTTAATAGCGGCCCACAGGCTGCCCACAGGTTATCCGCAGCCTATTCGCAGGGTGTAAAGGGCCTCTGTGGTGCTCCGGTCCCCGATATCCACAACCCTATCGGTGCCGGTAACCGAACGTTAACCCCGCAAGTGTGTTCTCATTCCGTTCTCAGATGGGAGCACATCGATGCTGAAGGCTGAAGCGCTCGCTACCCCGGCCACGGAGGTTCCTGCTGGTCCGGTGGAGGAGATTGCCCAGGCGTACCTCAGGACAGCCTATGGCGACGCTGGGGTGGCCCTCAGGTGCGCCATCACGGATGCGCTCGCTAATCTGCTTGAGGCTGAGTGCCGGGAAAAGAACAGGGAACGCCTGATCAGCGTCGGGTACGTTCGGGTTGGGCTGCGCCGGATGCATCAGTAGTCAGCATGGCACGCAGGCTTGGCAAGCGTGTCCACGCCGCAACAAGCGCCGTCCTAACGGATACATTCACGTACCACCTGGCACCCTGCGTATCCGGAGCGAAGAAAGCGGCGGTCAATGGGTAACCAGCTAAGGGTCTATCGTTGATGCGCTTTTCGGGCCGCACCATCCGTATGGCGATGGGCTGGAAAGGGTTAACCCACCTTATCTAGTACCATTCCGCACGGTCAACATAGGTTGATCCTGCCAAATTCATCATTCATATGATCGTTACGGCGCCTGATTCGTCTGGCCCCGGGTATAGTTCCACACAAATCCCAGTCCATATCTGAAAGGTCATTGAATGGCCAGGTATTTCTTTGATGTTAGCGATGCCGATTTCACGACTTATGACTATGATGGTACTGAGTTTTTAGACTTGAATACTGCTTTGGACGAGGCGCTTCGTTCGGCTTGCGAGATTGCTGCCGACCAACCTCAGAGATATACTCTGAGAAATCTTGAGGTGCGCATCCGCGACGAATCGAGGAACGTTGTTTGTTCGTGCTCCGTCAAACTTTCTGTTGTGGGCCATGGTGCTAACAAGCTCCTCACAGCAGCCTGAATCTACAATGACCGACTGCGAAATAGCTCTCCATGATCACTCGATCATCCTGCCGTTCTTGATAGTGGGGAGAGGATGATCTCTCAACATCACCCCGTGGCGCCATAGCCGAGCGACAAGACAATCTGGGCTGATCCCTGGGCTTTGCCTTGGTGCTGCTGGTGGTCGAGCCTTAGTGAAGGGAAGTGGGCAATGAAGGAGGCGGTGTGGGGACCGGCTCTGCAACCATCAGCCCGTTCGGTCTAGCCTTTAGGTCACCCTGTAGTTGTCGGGCAACGCAGACCCGAACGTGCGCTCACTGACGTGGGGCAACCTTCGCTGAAACCGTCTGGTCAGCGCCCGCGTTTGGTGCGGCAATTCACACGACCGAGCACCGGCATGATGCGTATCACCTTCGCGTTTGCAGCCCTTCTGATCGCCTCCGGAAGCCCGTTCGCAGAGGAGGTTCAGTACTACTGCGCGGAAGAAGGCAGGGTTGCACTTGCCCATCAAGGCAATGACACCGCACCCGTGAAGCAGGACGCGCAGCGGTTTAGCATCGACATTGATGACGAGACGGTGTTCATCAAAGATGCCTACACGGGTATATACCGCTGCGCCCCTATTGATGGTGCCGGTTCGAGTGCGTTGTATTGCCGGTCCCCGGACCACAGAACTGTGTTCACGCTGGATTACGGAAGCCAGAAGTTCTCATTGGCTCGCCTGAACACCAGCGATGCTGCCCCTCCCTTCATGTCGACCGGTCAATGTTCCAAGCGGCAGGCAGCTAGCAACCCGCGCACGCCCGGCTGAGGGGAGTTGCGCTTGAACAGATGCTTTGAGCAACAACACCGATAGCAGCCCAGGATAACCCTGAGTCACTATCGGTTTTTTTCTTAGTCCCACGTCTCGGAGCCATCGGGGTTTATGGTGCTGATGCCTCTCCGACGCTGCGGAGCTTCCTCAGGTGGAGCATCCAGATTGAGGAGCACACCCTGCCTGCCTCGGCGGTCCTGGGTCCACAGGTTACCCTGAGAGTCAGAAAAGCCTGTGGTCCCATTGGAGCACGAGAGATGGCCTCCGTACTTGATGCGATCCGCAAAGGAGAGCTGGGTAAACAGGAGAAAAACAGAGACGAATGCTGCAGTCGCCTTCAAAGGAAAACTCCACACCCATGGCAGTTGGGACATGATACCTCTTCGGTGCTTCCGATTACAACATTGAAAGCATCGGCGGTTATAGTACGACCTTATACCAAGTCTCACTGATCAGCACTCATGAGCCCAGGTGCGTCGGCCGATGGAGACGATGTGCCAGGGCTCATCAATGAGCCTGTTCCAGGCATGGCAGCAGTGATCGACGATGTCGTCGTAGGAGCCGAAGATCCGGTTGCCGAGCCAGTTTTGGCGTAGAAACTGCCAGATGGCCTCGACCGGGTTCAGCTCAGGCGAGCGCGCCGGCAGCGGCATGAGGGTGAGATTGCCCGGCACGACAAGCTTCTTGGTGAGATGCCAGCCTGCTTGATCGAGCAGCAGGACGGCGTGAGCGCCCGGTGTGACATGCTGGGCGATCTCGGAGAGATGATGGTTCATCGCCTCGGTGGTGCAGCGTGGCATGACGAGACCGGCGCCCTTAGCGAGTGCAGGGCAGAGCGCTCCGAAGATGTAGGCGGATTCGGTACGCTGATCCTTCGGAGCTGCCGGCCGTGTGCCGCGGCGTGCCCATCGCCGGGTGATGGTGTTCTTCTGGCCGACACGGGCCTCATCTGAGAACCAGATCTCTATCGGCTTGCCGCCGGTTGCCTGCGCGATCTCTGCCAGATGGGCCGGGAAGTCTTTTTAAAAACCTCCGCCGCCTGCAGATCCTGGGCGTGGTGGCGAGGCCGCGCCGAGAGCTTACGGAAGCCCATGGCGCGCAGGACGCGGCTCAGCGTCTGCTCGGAAACCGAGACACCGTGGTCCTCACACAGGATCTGGGCCAGATCGACCAGGCGCCAGCGCACCACACCGTGGGCAGCTGGCGTCGGGCCTTGCTCCACCATGGCCCGCAGCGCCTCGCATTGGGCCGCATTCAGGCGCGGGCGCGCACCGGGCGCTTTGCCGTCGATCAGGCCGTCAGGTCCCCGTGTGTTGAAGGCCAGCACCCAATCGCGCACGGTCTGCAGCCCGACCCCGCCGATCTGCGCCGCCTCCGAGCGCGATCGGCCGGCATAGATGGCTGAGAGTGCCAGGAGACGGCGTGTCTGGGCTGGAGTCCGTGAGGTCTTGGCGAGCGCGCGCAGCCTCGGCGCATCGAAATCTGACCGGAGCGGCACGGGAGCGGCCATCACATCCTCCTCGGGCAACCACGCCCAGAGAAGGAATCACACCCGGGTTCGCTGGGCTACTCACCCCACGTGAGTCACCCTCACCGAGGACTGGTATTAGTGTAACTTATTCACAACAGTGCGTCTCGATCAATTATGCAGCAATGCAGCAGAGGCGGGGTCGATTTAGTTCAAGCAATCAATAGCCCCTTAGTTGCCCTAGGAAGCCCGCAGACAACCTTCGTCACTACAGGCAGCCTCGCTCCCACGATCTCCTCTGAAGCCGCCTCCAGGGCCCTCTGAGCAGCCTCCTGCTGACTCACCGCCACCATGAGCCCATCGTGCATCCCCAGGGCCACCACGCCCTGCATCATGAGCCGATCCAAGGCGCCGATCAGGATTCGGCTTTCGGTGTGCATCAAGGCGTAGCCCACCGTGGTCTGGAACAATGGCGCAAGGGCTGGGTGCTTGGCTTCCAGGGCAGCCCTCAGGTGCTTGTGGTTCGTTCCAGGGGGCAGCTTCGCCTTGATCTCAGAGCAGTCAGCAGCACCACCAAACAGAAGAGCGCTGAAGCCGTTCTTCACGCCATCTCGGTGCAGATCGTTGTGGTAGCCGGGAAGGAAACCGGAAAGGTCATAGGCGTCGTCCTCAGGCATCTCCTGGCCCACATGGAGATAAGCAAGGCGGGCAAAGGCATTCTTGAGGTCGAGGTCAGCGACAGGCTCACCACCAATGCGAAGGCCATCCCTGCGCTCGCGCTTTAGCTGCTGCCAGAACCCACCGAAGAGCCGGCCCCCGAGGTCCCACCGGACATCCTTACGGCTCAGCAGGGAGAACCGGCGCTGCATAGTGCGGTCCTCGGTGCAGACCTGAGGCGAGAGCCCATCGTCCACGAACGAGATATCAGCCTCTCTCAGGAACGCGTTGAGCTTCCTAAGCCACTCACGGCGAGCAATGGTCTCAGCAGTGTCGGTGTAATCGATCCACTCAGGAATCTTCCGCCACACTACTCCCTCGCTCGTGTGAGCCAAACCCTTAGACTTGTGGCTGAGGATGATGACCTCTTCATTAGGGTCTCTGCCAAAATCCTCTATGGTGATGCTGTGCTGATCCACCAAAGATAGAAACCAGTCTCTTGGCTCTATCGTTGAGGTCTCCGATCTGTGGCGTCCCTTGGTTAGCTGGAGAATGTTTCCGTCTAGAAGATTGATGACCTTCCTGAGATTGGTGACAGCCAGCAAAGGGTGCTGGTAGCGAAGTCGCTTAGTCCCTGTGTTCATTGGAACCACAAGACGACCAGAGTCGGTAGGGCGAAGGACCATGTAGGCGAGATTTGCAATGACTGCCTCGATAGCTCGATCATAGGCAGCCTGGGCTTTATCGTTTCTCTTGCGCTGCCTCTTGGGCTCAAGGTGGCTTAGGTGCGTCTTGGTCGATCCAATTAGGAGCTTCAGCATCTCACCTTCTGCGACAAGCTGAAGTAGCCCCCTAAATGACCGGACACGGGCTCACGCTTGTGGAAGTGTGTGCCTATGACCGATCCTATGGTGAGTTTTAACGATCCGCCCCGCGCCGAGCGCGTCGAGGTGATCACCTCCGTCCAGCGCCGGCGGCACTGGACCACGCAGGAGAAGGTGCGCCTCGTCGAGGAGACGTATCTGCCCGGCCAGTCTGTCTCGCTCGTCGCCCGCCGCCACGGGCTGAACGCCAACCAGCTGTTCACGTGGCGTCGGCTGATGGCGCGCGGCGCCCTCACGGCCGCCGGGGCCGGCGAGGAGGTGGTGCCAGCCTCCGAGCTTCGCGCTGCCCTGCAGCAGATCCGCGAGCTACAGCGGCTCCTGGGCAAGAAGACGCTGGAAACCGAGATCTTGCGCGAGGCGATGGAGCGGGTCGCCGCCCCCAAAAAGTTGCCGCTGCGCATGACCTCGTGGCTGGGGGACGGCCGGTGAGCGCGGTGGCTTCGGCTTTGGGCTTATCGCGCCCGCACCTCGCCTCCTCCCGGCAGACGGCCCCGCCCGGAAGCCCATAGCGCGACGCGGTCGTCCGCCTGCACCCGACGCCGAGCTGCTCGGCGCGATCCAGGCGCTCATCGCGGATCTGCCGACCTACGGCTATCGGCGCGTCCACGCCCTCTTGCGCCGGCAGGCCGAGCGGGACGGCCGGCCTGCGCCGAACGTGAAGCGCGTCTACCGAGTCATGAAGGCGCACGACCTCCTGCTTCAGCGACACGCGGGCGGAGCCGAGACGCGCCGTCATGAGGGCAAGGTGGCGGTGGCCGTCCGCAACACGCGCTGGTGCTCGGACGGGCTAGAGATCGCGGCGGAGAACGGTGAGAGGGTGCGGGTCGCCTTCGCGCTCGACTGCTGTGACCGGGAGGCGATGAGCTACGTGGCAACCACGGCGGGCATCACGGGCGAGGACGTCCGCGACCTGATGGTGGCGGCCGTCGAGCATCGCTTCGGGCCAGTCAACCAGCTGCCGAGCCTGATCGAGTGGCTGACCGACAACGGCAGCTGCTACTTGGCCCGCGACACGCGCCGCTTCGCTCGCGACCTCGGATTGGTGCCGAAAACGACGCCGCTGGAGAGCCCTCAGAGTAATGGCATGGCCGAGGCGTTCGTGCGGACCTTGAAGCGCGACTACGTGCGCGTCTCGATCCTGCCGGATGCTGAAAGCGTGCTGCGCCAGCTTCCCGTTTGGCTGGCGCACTACAACGACCTTCACCCTCATCGCGCGCTGGGCTACCGCTCGCCGCGCGAGTTCATCGCCCGATCAACCCAGGAGACCGTGTCCGGTCTTTAGGGGGCAACAACACAAGCCAATGGTCCAGCCATCGCTCCTTGTCTGGCTTGATTGGTTCTACGATCCCATCCTCATTGTCAGGATCGTTATTAGGCCCATAGGGACCCATAGCCTCTAGAGGGCTAATGCTATCCTTAGGTATGTATCTACATGTTATATCCATAAAGGTTCACCTCTAGGTACTGTATGGAAAGACGGTAAGAGAAAAGGGGATCACACGTGCGCTGTTGATCTGATTGGACACATGCTCTGATGATATCTGTATGGAGAGGCCGTCAGTTGGCCCAGGATGCCTGTGGAGGCTGTATGGCGTTCACGTGCGACTTGTGGCGCTCCATGCCGATCAAGAGCCCTACAAGCCTTTTCTGCCGATTGCGGCTGTCGCGTTCAGGGTTGATCGAACAACGTCGAAGTGGGTCCCTATTGCGCGCCGATTGATTGCACGGGCTTTCCAGGCCCTCAGGAGCCCGCTTGAGCCTCTTGAGCAATCTTAGCAGCCTCGCCAGCATCCAGCGGGTAACTGGCGTCCTGAGGCTTCCCTGTGGGCGACTGGGCCACTTTCTGGGTCTGCAGTGCTTGCGTTCTACGGCAGCGTGCTTTCTTCATGGGCTATCCTTATTGCGGCATAATCCGATCCATCTGAGCACGAGTTGGCATGATAAGTCTGTCGGCCCGGCGTATCGGTTCGACCAGCAGATGCCTATGGATTACAGAAGCGTTTTGCTTTTGATCAAGAGTGCAAGGACTATTAGTCCTCTGACAATGGCTCTTAAGCCTCTGGCCCAACACACTCAGGCTGGCTGAAAAAAATTTGCTGAGGAGGAGTTGGGGAGGACTAAGGCATCTGTCCTGGGCGGCCGTCACTCCTGCTGAAGCCTTGAGCGCCTAGGCCGCATAGTGAGCAACATCCGGGGACGTCCATTAGGCCCTGCCTGTGTGAGACACGCTTCACGCCCAACCTTCGCCGTCCAATAGAATGGTGTTGACGTTTCGGACGTGTCGTCTCACAGTGTCTTTGACATCATCGGACACTTCAGGGGCCTTCGGTAGGGCACATGCTCATTGGCTACGCGCGCACATCGACCTTGGAGCAGGAAGCGGGCCTGGAGGCTCAGATAAGAGACCTCAGAGCTGTGGGATGCGAGAAGCTGTTCTCGGAGCAGACCTCCAGCATTGGGCCACGTAACGCCCTTGAGACCGCAGTGGAGTTCACGCGTGAGGGCGATACGCTGGTGGTGACGAAGCTGGACCGCTTGGCCCGCTCAGTGACCCACATGGGGACCATCATCGCTGCCCTGGCGGCAAAGGGAGTGGCCCTTCGCATCCTCAACCTGGGCGTGGACACCGCGACACCCACAGGCAAGCTCATCCTGACCGTTATGGGCGGAATCGCTGAGTTCGAGCGGGAGATGATGCTGGAGCGGCAGAGGGAGGGTATCGCCAAGGCCAAGGCAGAGGGTGCCTACAAGGGCCGCAAACCGACTGCGCGGGCCAAGAGCGCCGATGTGCTGGCTCTTCATGGGCAGGGAAAGAGCCCCACCGAGATAGCCAAGGCTCTCGGGATTGGCCGGGCGAGTGTCTACCGCATCATCGAAGCTCAAGCGGCGTAGGACTTGGAGACGCGATCATGCTCGCCATCCTCTCACTCCTAGCTGCCCTTGCAGTTATGACCTTCAGCCAGAAGGCTTTTGGCGGTCCCTTCGCGTTCGTTGGGGTCGCGTATGTGAGCTTCTGTCTTTGGCTCTGCGGTGCCATCGTGCTTCGTGCCCTCGGGCTGTCCTAAGGAAGCTTCGGCAACAGCCTTGGCCTGTCCACAGAAGCCTCAGGACTGGCACGATTGCTCCCATTGCGGCGAAGCCCTGTGCGCTGCCACAGGGGGCTCAGGAGCCACCTATGGGCATCCCTGAGGCCACATGCGCATCTCTGCCACTCTGACCATCATCGGCACCTTCCTGGCCCTTGTTGGTGCGCCTGCTTCGGCCTCCACCATGTCTGCCGTCTGTAAGGACGTCCAAGGCCTTAGGGTCGATGACACAGGCGAAAAGCTAGAGTTGGACCAGGACCGCCTTGTCGACGTGTCCTGGGCCTACACGGGCGACGAAAAGACGAACCAGGGCGCGCTCATCCTCCAGAGTTCCAAGATGGCTGGCGGGCAGCCTTCGGTGGAGAAGGCCCTTGTTCAGCGGATGGCGTCTGGCCACTGGAGCTTTGTGAGCATCCTAGGGGATGCCGTGTGGGTCCATTCGATCTACCCGGCTACTGGGCGGCTGCTGGTGACCCAGAGCACCAGCGGTGCAACCGGGGCTCTCTCGGGCAAGATGATGGCTGGCAAATGCAAGGTGACGATGAGGCAGGCTGGGCTGGTGACCTAAACGAAGACCCAATGTCGCGGGTCTTGCCTCTCGCTTTGTCTATGTCTATGCCGGGGTTGAGCCTGAGTCTGCACTGAGGCAGCGCTTCGAGAGATGAATACAGGCTGCCTGCGGCGGAGAGTGGATTGGCGTTGATCGGAGTCCTAGGGTCCCATCACGCTCTTTCTGGGTCGGAGCCCCACCCCCACCACTTTCAAATTTCGGCTAAAGCCTCGCGTTGTTGTTCAGCCTTCGAGCGTGTTGTGGTACTCACAGAAATCTTAGGTCGGTACAATTGTAATGGTGTCTTGATAAGAGCGAAACATCGAGCATTGTTTGGACGGATGCACGCTCGGAAGCGCGACGACAGAGTGGGATAGTTGGTGCGGTGCCAAACGCTCATTAGGGCGCGGTTCTCGACGAGTCGCTTAACACTCTGGCACTTACTTCAGCACCTCGGCTGGCTTCGGCGCAGGTGCTGCCGGCCCCCGTTGCGCGGGTTGCGGTGAGGTGGGCTGATCCGAGAGCTGCTGGCGGGTGTCAGCAAGCTTGCTCTGCGCATCCGCAAGTTCCTGACGCGTTGACTTCAGGCGCTCCTCAAGGGCTGCCAGTTCCTTGTTTCGCGAGGCCATGCCGTCATTGAGCGTTGCGAGTTGTGCCTGCGCCTCGGCTTGCCGCTTCTGGAGCGCCTCTAGCTCAGATGCTTGACGCTGGCGGTCGTCGCCCAGCTTCCTGATGCTCTGCTCAGTCTGACCGCGTTCAGTACTGAGGCGGTCGCGCTCTGCCTGCACACCGGCTACCTCCTTCTGCGCTGATGCGAGCCTTTCCTGGGCCTGCTGAATTTGCTGCTCGCGCTGCTTCAGGTCAGCGGTTCGCGCTGCAAGCTCTTGGCCGATCGCGGTGAGATCGTTACGCAGCTTCGTTTCCTGCTGGCGGACCTCTCCGAACTGGTCGCGTGCTTTCTGCGTCTGCTGCTCAGCCTGCCTACTCTCAGCGGACAGCCTTTCCCGATTGGCCGTAAGGACGGTGATGGCCTGCTGAAGCTCGGTCCGCTGTTGCGACAGCCGCTCAGCTTCCGCACGCGCTCCGGTAAGGTCCCGCTGTGCCGCTTCCATCGCGGAGCGAGCCTGCCGTTGGTGCTGTTCGGCTTCTGAGATCGAAGCTCGCTTCGTTGCCGCTTCTTGTGAGAGGACCGCGATTTCGTTGCGGAGCTTGGCTTCCTGCTGACGGGCTTCCTCCAGCCGACGTCCACCCTCCGCTAAATCCTGCGTATGCGTCTTGGCCGTTTGCTCTGCGAGCGAGGCAGCGGCTTGGATGGTCTTCAGATTCTGCTCTGCCTGCTGCTGCTGCTTCTGCAAGTCGGCCAACCGCTGGGTTTGTCCGGCGGTTGTTTGCTCAATCTCAGCACTCTTTCGCTCGGCCTCTGTCCGCTGCTCCTCAAGGCTTGCGATTTGCGCCCGCGTCAGTGCGAGTGTCTGGTTGGCATCCTGGATGCGCCGCTCTCCGGTGACGATGCGGGTCTGTAACTCCGTCGCTGTGCCGGCCAGCGATTTGAGGCGGTCAAAGTCAGCCTGAATGGCTGCCTGTACTCCGAGGAGACCAGCAACCTGATCCTGATGCCGCCGCAGGTCCTCAGATCGAACGACGGCCAGCACGATTGTGGTGAGGAGAAGCAGCCCAGCGATAGCCGCAAGCGTCAGCGTAACCGGCCGGCGGAGTTCTGACCGAACGTCGAGTGCCATGGATTTTCTCGCAAGATGGCAGGGGAGCCTTGATTAACGCGATGCAGTGGTCGGAAGCTCCGCGTTTAGGCACATCCTTCAGCACGCTTAAGGGACCGGCCTGTTGCAATGCGGGGTGCCGGAACGCTGACCGGTCGCGGAGGTTGGGAGGTACTACTTACAGGAGCGAAGCGTGGACCTTTGGCGATTTATCGAGCGAGATCACGAGAACATCTCGCAGCTCATCCGAGACATTCCCTATGCGCTGAACGGTCCCGGGGTGGTCCGGAGCAGAGAGCGCCTTCTCAGCGACCTCATCGGTGAGCTTGAGGCCCACTCTAAGGCGCTGGAGGCCAGCCTCTATGCGCCCCTGCGCCAACACGAGAAGACCGCCAAGCTCGTCACGGACCTGCATCGTGAACACGGCGCGTTCATGAAGCAGCTCGGTGCCCTAGCGAAATATCGGCGCAAAGGCTCAGAGGGCTGGCTCAACGCTTTTGAGGACGCGACCTTCCTGGTTGACCAGCACCTGCACAGGCACGCGCACGAGTTGGTCCCGCCTGCCCGGGCCCTACTCTCCTCTGAGGAGATCGAGGCTGCCACGCGGGCCTATGTGCGGGCGAAGGTGAAGGTGCTGAAAGCTCGTAGGGGTGTGCTGGGTAGGCTCGGCGCTGAGGAGGTTGCTCTGATCGCAACTGTCGGCGCGGTCGCTGCGGGTTTGGGCTTCCTCGCTTGGCGCACTGGGCTGCTACGAGGGGTTGATCTGCCCGGCCTTGGCATCCGTGGTGCCGGCAGGCAGGGGCATGCGGCCTCCGCTAGAAACCCTCAGCGGCACCTCGATGACAACCCCTTCTCAGCCATGTTCCTGCGGATGTCTGCTGAGGAGGCCCAACAGCAGGAAGCCACCGGCGGCGGCACACTCTGCACGTTCGATCTGAAGGGCCGTTCCTTGCGGCGGGACGTTCTGCCGGTCCTTGAGGAGGCGAACCGTGGATGGCTGGAGCACGGCTATCAGGTTTACCTTGAAGACAAGACGCTGACGAAAAGCCGCGACCGCGAGGCAGACCGTCCAGCGCTTGCGTTCCAGATTGCCAAAGCAACGCTGCCGCGCGATCTCGTTGCTGCTCAGACCTTTGGGTTCTCCTTCGAGGCCGACAAGGGCAGCCGCAATGTGAGCTTCGCCGTTCACGATCCTCATTCGAGCGAAGGTGCTCAATGGTCTGGTCCGCAGCTTGGCGCTTCGGAAGGAAGTGAACTCACGTCTGACCAACTACAACAGGTGCTGGGATACGCACTACGCTTGGCTCTTTCCAAGCCTGTGTGATTAAGGCCGGCCTGTGAGCTGCAATAGGATCGGAAACCGTAGCGGCCTAGCAGCGTTAGAGCGGGACGTTCGTTTGTAGGAGTAACATCGATGATGAAGACGCTTGCTACTGCTGCTGCGCTCTCTTTCGCGCTGTCCGGCGCTGCCCTTGCTCAGACCACTGGCGGCGGCTCTGCGGAGAAGAACCTCAACAACCCTGGCAGCGTGAAGAGCAACGCTGAGAAGGGTATGCCGAGCCGTGACGTGCCGACTACCCTGGGCACTGCTCCTGGAGCGGCTACAGCCCCAGCCGGCAGCACCGAGCGCAACCTGAACAACCCGGGTAGCGTGAAGAGCGACGCTGAGAAGGCTGGGCGCTGATGCTCTAGCGAGCGAATCAGGCTGCCTTGAGTTTCGAAACTTCGCATCGCACCACGAGTTATTGCAGTGCGGTGCCTTGTCGTGTCCCCCCTTCGCTGGGCACCGCGTCCCTGCTTATGGGCAGGCGTTTCCTCCCAAGACTTCGGGCCGTCCTTCGGGGCGGTCCTTTTTGTTTGGTAAGCTTCCTAGCTGCCAGCCTCTCGATCTAATCCGATTCAGCCGGGGTTCAGGTCGCCCGAGCCCTACTCCGTTGCCGTAGAAGGGTTTATTATCGCCAAGCACTGAACGGCATCCTCATCGGAAAGCCACGGTGTAGCGGCGCTCGCCTAGGATGAGGTGAGGAGATGTTGGCAGATACACCGGACGACACGATCCAGCCCGAGGAACATCTGCTTCATCGCTATCGTGCCTTTGTCCTCGATGCAGACGGTAGGGTCCTGCGCTCCGATCCGATTGCAGCACAGGACGATGAAGCTGCCCTCAATCTTGCCAGCGCCAGGGTAGGCAGCCATTCGGTCGAACTCTGGGATGGGATGCGCTTCATCGAGCACCTCGATCCACACGGCCCTACCAAATAGGTCAGCGCGCCACGGAACGATTGCTGGATGTTAGCTTTTGCTCTCTACCGGCTTTGGTGGGAGCTTAAGCAGTGTCGCGCGAAGCCTCAAGCCAAGCCATTGTTTTGGTAGCGTAAGGCCGTGACGCGCTTCTTCTTTGACCTGCATAGCGATAGCTTGTCCGCATGGGACGATGAGGGTCGAGAGTGCAGTGACGCTGACGAGATACTGCGCCACGCACTAAGGATGCTGGATGATCTGCCTGAGGCCCCGACCCATGGAAGCAGCCCCGCCGTCGTTTCCGTCCACGATGTTAGCGGACAGGTAGTGCTGACTGCGACCCTCAAGCCGAACTCGGAGCCGAACCTGAGGTGGACAAAGGAAGGACCTTCTGAGGGTGTGTCCACTGTGCCATTACCTCCCAAGTCTTCAGCGCTTTAGCGGCTCCCCTTTGGACACCCCGCTCTGTGTGGTTTGGTTGACGGCCAGTTAAGCCGGTTCCGAGCCGAGTGCTCAGCTATTTCGACTGGCGCTCAACCAAGGTCATGACCTCGATCTCAGCCGCAACGTCTACGAGGTAAGACGTGATGCGCTGCCCAGCGGCTGAGTCTCGGCACTCGACACGAAGCACCACGTTGAGTCCTGTTCCTTCAAGTCTGCGCAAGATGGTGTCAGCAGCATTGGCAGCCGAGCGTTCGGTGGACCCAGTGATACGGACTTGGTGGACGCCGGAAGCAATCACGATGGTGCAGAACGGCTCGGCCATCTCACGCAACGCTGCAAGCCGCTGCCGGTTCATGTCGAGTGCACACGCCGGAACTGCTTCCAGAAACAGAACAGGCTCGCCTTGCGACGAGCCTGCCTGACAACCTGAGCCCATGGAACTCCCCCAACTTCCTCAAGTTGACAGAAGGCAACTCCGGTATTGGCGTTCCGGAATTGCAAAGCTCCTTGGGCGTTTCCTCCCTAGACTTCGGGCCGTCCCTTGGGGCGGTCTTTTTTCTGGGCTGTTGCTACAGGTTAACTCGCGATCATGCAATTGGTTCTCAGGGCTGGCTCGCGGATGGTGTCAATGTGAGCGCCAACGTAAAGCGCTTTGGAAGTATGCCGGCGAATCCAGCCGCTTCAGCAAGCCACGCTTAACCAGAGCGATTTTCACTCGTCGGAAGCTTCGCAATATGGCTCCAAGCGAGCGGCTGGGAACTTGGGGCAATCCCGAGTCTGGCCTCAACGAACAGCACTGGTGGCGAGGTACGGGCATGGCGCTGACAGGACGGTTCTGGTTCCGCAAGACGTGGACAGGCAAACTGGTTCTCCTGGTAGAGGAGAAAAAGCCACGCTGGTTCCGCAAGGGTGCCTTCAGGCTACGGTGGCGAGATGCGATGCTCCTCGATCTGGCCGAGAACGAGATGCGCCCACTGATGGAGCTTGAGCGTTCTCACCGGTCGGACTACGGGGCGCGACGCTCTCCCAGCCTACATGCTGTCACATCGGTGAAGCCTGAACCTTCGGGAGCAAGCAAGACAGCAGCCTAGAACGAGGGCACCTTTGGAGGTTGGGCATCAAAGGTTCCTGGCCAACCGAAGGTTTCCGCGCTACTCGTGCTTCGGTTCAAAGTGCTCGATAAAGCGCACTCCGTCCCACAGTTCGGCAGCATGCCCATCAACGAATGCACGAGCCTGCATCATCGCCTCATCGTCACCGGACGCTGTTAGATGCTCGGTCAGGATGATGTGACCGGAGTCGTCCAGTAGTGTCACTCGGTATCGGGCAGTAGACCTACCGCCTGATGTTTGCTGCCCTCCCTGATTTGCCATTCGGCGCCTCCCCCTGCTTTGCCAGCAACAAGCTGAGGAGTGTGCCGCCTGCATCAAGCGGGGCATTAACCTGCATCATAGCTGCACTCGGGCAGCCCTGTGAAAGGGCATCGAAGCAACCCGCTAACTTCCGGAACCCAGATCGGCTACCTTCACGGCATGAGCTATGTGGACCGCATCGCCCGCTTGCGCATCGTGCTGGATGACACAGAGCCGACCATCTGGCGCACGGTGGAGGTGCCGCTCACGATCAGTCTCAACGGCCTGCACGAGGTCATCCAAGCGGCAATGCCGTTTGAGAACTACCACCTATTCGACTTCCGGATCGGTGACCGGCGCTTTGCCATCCCAGACCCTGAGTTCGACGGGCGGGAGACCCGCAGTGCCAAGGTAGCGAAGCTTGGGGCGGTGCTAGAGAATGGGATCAAGCAGTTCGCGTACACCTATGACTTTGGCGACAACTGGCAGCACACCATCACGGTCGAAGAAGTTTTCGACGCCGACCCAGCCACAGAGTACCCGCGGTTCCTAGAAGGTGAGCGGCGAGCGCCGCCTGAGGATGTGGGCGGCACGTTCGGCTTCGATGAGTTCCTAGAGATTCTCTCCAAGCCCCGCCACCGCGAACGCAAGAGCCTGCTGGAGTGGTGCGGTGGGTCCTTCGAGCCTGCGGTGGTGGATACCGAGGCCATTCAGGCGCAGATGAGCAAGCTGGCGCGGCGCAGGACGATAGGTAAGGCGGGATTCGCAAAGAGTCGCTTGCCACCCCACTGACTACCAAGAGCAAACTCCTGGGCATCTGTTGGCACCTAAGCCGGTGAGAAAGCCCAGGAGAATCCTCGTTAGCGGATGGGCTGTTCCGGCCGCTTCTTCGCTGTCTGAGCCAGCTTCTCGGCGAGCGCTTCCGGCCTCAAATGTGTGTAGCGCATCAGCATCCGCGTATCTCTGTGCCCGCTGATAAGGGCCACCTCCGGAATGCTCAGGCCCATCTCAAAGAACCGTGAGACGGCCTCGTGTCTGAGGTCGTGGTAGCGGAAGTCGGGCAGGGGAGCCCGCATCATGATCCTGCGCCATGCCATTTTCACGGCATCCTCGGTGGTGGGGAACACCAAGGCATCCGCTGGAGCAACAGCAGGCCTACGCTGACTGAGGATAGCCAGCGCTCTCCCGGTGAGGGGGATCGTTCTTTCGTGGCCGTTCTTGGTTCGAGGGATGTGCAGGGTCCTCCTTGTGAGGTTGATATCGCCCCACCGGACGCCCAGCACCTCGCCGCGCCTCATGGCCGTCTCTAGGCCAAACTCCACCATGTAGAGGACGTGAGGGTTCCGAGAGCGGCGGCAGGCTTCCCGAAGCTGTTCCCATTCGCCGGGCTCTAAGCGCCTTGAACGCGCATCAGACACCTTATACCAATCGGTGGTGATCATAACTGATAGGCCCAGTCACGCAGGCCGATGGACATGATCTTCCAAGGCTGGTCGATGAACCGGTTCCAGACCTGACAGCACTGCTCGACAATGTCCTCGTAGGACGAGAAGACGCGGTCGCCGAGCCAGTTGTCGCGCAGGAACTGCCAGACATTCTCGACCGGGTTGAGTTCCGGGGCGCAGGCTGGCAGCGGCAGCAGGGTGATGTTGGCGGGCACGACGAGGTCGTGGGCGACGTGCCAGCCCGCCCCATCGAGGATCAGCACGGCGTGGGCGCCTTCCTCGACGCTGCAGCTGATCTCCCTGAGGTGCTCGTTCATCGCCGCGGTATCGCATCTCGGCATGATGAGGCCGGCACCCTTGCCCTTCTCGGGACAGATCGCTCCGAAGATGTAGGCGTGGGCCGTGCGTTGGTCCTTGGGCGCCGAGGGCCGGCTGCCGCGGCGCGCCCAGCGGCGGGGCAGCGTGTTCTTCTGGCCGACCCGAGCCTCGTCTGACCACCACACCTCGATGGCCGCGCCAGCCGGCAGCCGGGTTCGGATCGCCCTCACCTCGGCGGGCAAGTTTTTTTGAAGGCTGCCAGTGCGGCCGGGTCCTGCTCATGATGGCGCGGGCGTGCCGACAGCTTGCGGAAGCCGAGTTGTTTCACCGTGCGGCCCACCGTGCTCTCGTCCAGGCTCACGCCGAAGCTGGCGTAGATCCAGGCGGCGAGATCCTTCAGCCGCCAGCGCACCACGCCGTGTCGATCCGGGTCCGGCCCGCTCTCGACGATCTGCGCCAGCGCTTGACGCTGCGCATCGCTCAACTTGGCTGGGTTGCCCGGGGCCTTGCGGTTGATCAGCCCGGCCGGGCCAGCTGCGTTGAAGGCGAGCACCCAATCGCGCACCGTCTGCAACCCTACCACCCCGATCCGAGCCGCATCCGTGCGGCTGCCGCCCTCGTAGATCTCGGCCAGCGCCAGCAGCCGGCGGCTCTGGCCCGCGTCTCGGCTGGCCTTGGCCAGACGTCGAAGATCGTCGGCGTTGAAATCCTCACGCAGAGCAACCGCAGCGGACATGGCAAACCCTCCCGGTTTGCCTCATCGAACCAGATCCGCCGCCGATACGAAACCTCGTGAGTCGCTATCACCGTCGACCGGTATTAGGCTTCCTCACCAACGAGAAGGGGTTCTCATGGATTGGGATACCCCAGGTGCGCCGAGCTACCTCAAAGGCATGCTGATAGATGGCGAGTTCTCGATTGATGCTGGCGGGCTTGATGGTTTTGAGTCGGGCGTCCCGGTGAGCCGCTACCCTGGCCACTGTGAGGGCGCTTAGGGGCACCTTGGAAAGTGCGTGCCTCAAGAGAACCCTGATCGCCATGGTCTCCCGAAAGGCGCCGCGCTTCGTGGGTGTGACCTCATCCCGATAGCGAATCAGGATGTCTCCCACAGTCAGGTCATCGAGCATCCTGAGGCCCACCGGGAGGCCCCTGCGGTCTGCCTCGGCTTCTATCTGTCTCGCCCAGGTCTGGGCATCGGCTTTGGTGGAGAATGAACGGGTGAGGGCAGAAGACCCTTTGCGGCGCACTTGAGCGTGCCACCGATCCCCGCGCTTTCTAAAGGTTGCCATTAGGCTGGTCTCACTGTGCCAAGAGTGTGCCAGCGAGTTCCAGACAGGCCTTTGGTGATCCTCAGTAGCTCAGATGTGTGATGAGACCCGAGGCCGCCATGTGCCTACGAGTGCTCAGCTTTTCGGTCGTGGCGATGACGCTGGAGACCACCGAAGAAGAGCTGATGCACACGGTCTTCCCGCACCCGACGCTCTCGGAGATGATGCACGAGAGCGTGCTCGACGCCTATGGCCGGGTGATCCACACCTGATCCGTGGGATTACCAAAGGCCTCGCCAGGACAAGCTGTTGTCGGCAGCCACTCAACATGCTGCCGAATGAGACCTGACGGTTCACCCTTCGGCCGGATTAGGTTCCTCGATCAGGTCACCACACGCATTTTCCGGAGGAGAGGACGGGCGGGATCTCATCCTCCGTGCTGAGGCGGGCAAGCGAGACGTGCCGGTTCGCTCGGTTGAGCGCGAAGACCAGCTTGCGGTCGGGGGATTGGCCGCAAGTCATCACCCCCTTGTCTTCCCCCGTCTTCCTGCATCTGTAGATGCCGGTATCGGCATCCTTCACGAACATCGTGTCGCCGTCGTCAATCTAGGCGGCGAATCGAATGGGTTGATGGCTGACGTTGGCAATCGTCTTCTTGGGAAACGGACGCGGCACCTTGGAATTCTTCGTGCAGAACGACCTGACCTCTTCGGCGAATGCGCTGTCCGTCCCGATCAGTACAGCCGCGAGCACGAACGCGATCCGTGTCGTGAAGCCTGCCCAAGCCTCCTGGCTGCCCTCAATGCGCGGCATTTGCCACAGGTTGCATCGGTAGCGCGAGGCGGGGAACACCTTCCCCGATCCCCCGGTTGCCGTCACCTACGGCAATCGACGGAGAGTATCATGAAGGCCATCACCACATTCGGGGCCGCGCTCGCCCTGACGCTTCTCGTGGGCGGCTCAGCGGCGGAAGCCAAGGGCTGCATCAAGGGCGCCGTCGTCGGCGGAGCGGCCGGCAGCATGGCAGGCCACGGCAAAATGGGGGCAGCCGCCGGTTGCGCCGTGGGTCACCACAGGGCCAACAAGAAGGATCAACAGCAGCAGGGTGGGTCTCAGGGCCAGGGGCAGGCTCGGTAATCGTCAGCGCAAGCGGAGCGAGGCTGCGACAGGCGCAGCCCGCCTCGCCCCGGGCCTCTGACCGGCGGCGGGACCGGGCCGGAACTGAGGGCTTCCATCGTAAGTTAAACTCGCGTGGCTTCACTCAACGGCAACGGTGCTCTCATGGAGACTGACGCTGCCTTCGTCGCTCGCCTGAAGACGCAAACTCGGCCTCCGACTTGGACAGAGGTTCGGCGCCTGCGCGACCTGTTGCTTCGGGTGGATTGGGACCAGATCTCAGACTGGGCCAGGGCAGGCGACACTTCTCGCGTCCACTGAACTGCGAAGCTTACAGCTTCCTGCTCTCAGTCAATCGCATCTCTCAGCTTCGACCTTCAAGACTGGTTCGACCACTGCTGACCTAAGTACCGGATCAACTACCAGACCGAAAAAGTCTTGCGGGCGGAGCCTTTCTCATCCCTGATGACCAGCTTCCAGCTTCCTTCCAAATCGTCAAGCTCACTGCCCGATCGTATTTCTCGTAGAGCTTCCAGCGCTTCGATGACAGCTTCGTTGATGTCGGCCGCCAAAACACCTTCCGTGTCAAGGAAAGTAGTATGGCCGTCCGTAAGATCGAAATAGAAGCGCTTTGCCATCCGATTATTCGGCCGAAACTCTCACCGTGATTTGCTCGAGAGTATATACGAGTACCACGTTTGACCAATCAGCATTGGCCTTTGTCAATCTGCAATTTGGTAGAGGCCGGTGCGCGCGGTGTGACTTTTTGGGGCTAGGTAGAGTTTGGCATTCGCTCTACAATAGGATTCCGCATCAGATGAGGTCCGGTTCTCCGTCCGGTCTCTGACTCTGATGCCGAGGCAGCGGCCCTGAGGTTTTCGTACCATGGTGTACGCGAGCGTGCCCGTCAGCAAGTTGAGTTCGGATGACGACCCGCGCAGGAAGACCGAGGTTCGGCTCCACGTGCGATACGTTGTGCGGAAGGTCGTCACGCACTTGGCAAGCCAGAAGCTCAATCGAAACCCATCATCCGATCAGCCGGAGAGGGGCTAGCGGGGCAGCCACGGCAGGGCCGGCGATGGGCCGGAACCGTCAGGTCCGACCGAGTCTCATGCGGAGGCAGCGTCTCGGCAAGCGTCTCCGGCCGCAGATGCGTGCACCGCATCAGCATACGATCCTCCCGTACCCGACGCTCTCGGAGATGCTGCACGGGCGCGCTCCACGCGTTCGGCCTGGTGATCCACGCCCGATCGGCGCGCGTTCCCGCACCGGCGAGCCGATGAGCGCGCCTCACGCGGCGAGGCGCAGGTAGAGATAGCGCAGGCGGCCGCTCCGTTGCAGGTCGCGCAGGATCGCGCCGCCGGTCCGGTCGGCGCGCTCGTCGGGCGCGATGGTGTGGTAGCTCGGCCCCGTATGTGCCGTGGCGTCGTGCACCGTCAGGGCGAATCCGGCCCGCGCCGCGTCGCGCCGGATCTCGGCGAGCGAGACCCACTTGGCGGGCCAGGGGCCGAGGTCGGCCTCAAGTCGATCGGAGAGCGCAGCGAGTCCGTCCGGCGGCGGCGTCAGGAGGATGTCGCTCATCACCAGGACCCCGCCGCGGCGCAGGACCCGGCGCGCCTCCGTCAGGAAGTCGAGGCGGCTTCGAAAATGGAACGCCGCCTCGACGCAGAGAAGCCGGTCGAAGATCGCCTCCGCGAAGGGAAGGCGACAGGCATCGGCGGCGATCCAGGTTGCATTCATCGGCGCGGCGTCGCGCCGGAGGCTGACCGCGAGCTGGCGCGCATCGACGTTGAGTCCGACGAGGGCGGCGGTGGGATGGCTCCGACGGAGCGCGCGCAGGGTTCCGCCGAAACCGCTGCCGACATCGAGCACGCGGTCGGTGGGCCCGACGTCCAGCATCGCGACGAGCCGCTCACTCAGGCGCGCCTGAGCCTCGGCGAAGCCCGCGCGCGCGCGCGACGGCGTCACCGCCTCCGGCTCGTCCCAATGCCCGAGATGGACATGGTCGATCTCCGCCCCCTGTGCGATGGCTGCCAGGAACGCGTCGAAATAGGCGGGGACCCGTGGCACCACCCCTCAGCCCCAGCAATAGACGCCGTCGCCGTCGCGCGAGGCCGCCATGAAGGAGCAGGCGGTCCATCTCCGGGCGGGGCCGCCCACGGGGGAGACGTGGTGCAGGAAGCGCCCGGATCTCAGCAGCACGATCGTGCCCGCCTCCACGTCGAAGGCGTGGCGGGCGAAGGCCGCGACGTCCGGCTTCGGCTGCGGCCGGTCACGGTTCTGGAAGCGGGCGGACCACGCATCCGCCTTCGCGTCGAAGACTTCGAGCATGCCGCCCCGCTCCGCCCGGGACAGCGTCAGCACGAAGGAGAAGATGTCGCCCTCGATCAGGGTCTCGAGATGCTCGTAGCTCGGCCGCGTCCGCTGCTCGTTGTCGAAATGCGGGGGGATGTAGCCGCCCTCGCGGTGCGAGCGGAGGGTCGTGATCATGTAGGGGCGGCCACCGAGGGGCCCGGGCGGCGCCCGGTAGGGGCGCCCGCCATCGATGGCCGAGAACAGCGCCATCACGCGCGCCTCGAAGCCCCCGTAGGGGGTCATCAGCGCAGCGAGGCTGCCGGAGAAATGCGGGACCATCCCGAAATACCCGTCGAGGCCCGGATCGGCGAGATTGAGATTCATCCCGTAGAAGGAGGAGCGGAATGGCGTTGGGAAGGACGTAGTCGGGAAATCCTGGGCGTTCCGCTCCAGATCAGCGACGATTGCGGCGCATTCGGCCGCGGTGAGCACGTTCCGGATGACGACGGCCTGCTCGTCGTCGGCGCGCAACCGACTCAGGGCATCGCCGTTCGACGCCGCCTCCGATGCATCGAATGCGCGTGTCCGCAGAAACGTCATGGCAGCCCCCACGGCCCCGGATGCCTGTCAGACATCGCGGCCCCGGTCCCCACCTAGTCCGAGTCCGCGGGCCACTCAACGGCGGCGGGTGCGGGACGAAGCGTCCCTGGCAGGACAAGCGGCGCGTTAGCGCACGTTCCGAGCCGGGCTGCGGAACCGCCGCCGCCAAGCTCCGTAATCTTGTGAGGCCCGCCCGATCGAAGCCCCGGGCCCGGAACGGCGACGATGCGCGCACGCGACACGGCCCTCACCGCCTTCGAGGCGACCGTCTCCGGCCTCGCCAAAGCGGCCGCGCACAACGAGCGCCTTGCGGGCGATTACGCACGCCTCGCAGCCTACATCGCCCGGGAGGGCCGTACCTCTGCGGCGGACCTTTTCGAGAGCCTGAGCCGCCACCACGCCATCCGGGCGCTCGAGGAGCGGGCCCGGCTCGGAGCCGTCCTTCACGAGCGGAACGGGCTGGACGGCGAAGACTGAGTTTCCGTCCCTGCGGTCCGGTGAGGCCAAATGCCCGGCCGATATCGGCCCGCGGCTCCCGGGCGAGACACGGAACAGAAACGTTTTCCGTCTACGGCATCCGGGCTGCCTTCGCGGCCTCCCGACCGGATGACTTCATGCCGCACTATTTCATCGACCTTCACGACGGCGCGCATCACATTCAGGACAAAGAAGGATTTGAGGCTGCCAATCCTGACGTCGCGCGGGAGCGCGTGGTCGGCATCATGTCTGCCGTGGCCCAAGGTTTCCAGGCCGACGCCGACCATCAGCATTGCGTGGCGGCCGTCCGGGACGAGAGCGGGACCGTTCTGTTCCGCGCCCGCCTGTCCCTCAATTTCGACGCGGCCGAGTAGGACCCATCGCGAAAGGGGCCCTCCTTGTCAGCCCTCGCCGCGCTCGGGCCGGTCCACGTTCTGCTCCGGCTCGCCGCTGGTGAAGCCGTCGAGCCAATCGGCACTTTCCTGAGAACCGGCCTCGTACGGGTTCGCGGTGTCGGGCTCGCCGGCGCGCCGGGCCGCGTCGCCCTCGTTCCACTGCTGCGAGGGGGTCGATGCCATGGATACTCCTCCTGATCGAGAACACGCGCCGCAGCGACTCTGCCAAACGCTGCCTTACCAGCAGGCGCGGGGTAGGCGCCGCTTCCAGCGCTCGCCGCGGGCGAGGTCGGGCAGCAGCCTGGGGCTGGCCTTGCGCCGCGGCGCGGCAACGGGGTCGTCACCGGGCGCGGAATGCACGGCCGGCTTCGCGACGACGATGGGCTGCGGCACGGGGTCGGGCTTCTCGGGAAGCGCCACCGCATCGGCCGGACGCAGCTTCACGCGGCGGACCCGCGGTAGTGGCGGCTCCTTGGCGGGGGGCAATTCCGGCTCGGGCGCCTGAGGCTCGGGGACGAGCAGGCTCGGCAGGACGCGCCGCGCCTCGCCCTGCGGGGGCGGAGCCACGTGCTCGGGCACGCGCTCGGCCTTCAGCCAGAGGCTTGACGCGTCGACGGAGCGCGCGTCGGCTTGCCGGGGCGGGTCGGGAACGCGGGAGGGAATGGTGAGGCCGTGGCCCTGCCGGCCGCTCGATTTGACTTCGACGGTAAAGGGCCGCCGCACGCGACTGCGCGACATGATGTGCTTGAGACTCGGCTATGTTGAAGGCAAAGCGATCGAAACGATCACTCTGGAGATAAGGCAATTCAGGATTTTGTCGAGAGGAAATGACGAATTGGTTTCCGACCCAGCCAAAGATCAGCTTGCGTGCGCGTGGATCGGCTGCACCCGCGCCTGAAAGCCTGTGCTCGAAGGCGTACTTCCGCACGTTCGGCCGCGATATTGCCGTTCTCGCACGCTTCAACGGCCGCCGAGCGAGCGAGCGCGAGGTCTTCAGCGTATGAGCGTGCGGGTGGCCGTCGGGCCGGTGCGGCCGTGAACCCGATTGCCTTCACCCTGGCCTGGGCCGGCGTCCTCGGCTTCATCGGCATGGTCGGGTACGCGTCCGAGGGTGGGGCGGCCTGGGTGTTCGCCGCCATCGTCCTCGCCGTCATCGCCTTCATGATCCGCTGGCGATAGGCCGGAGGCCCGACGTGGGCCCAGCCGCACGCGCGCGGGCGCCGATCCATCCCGAATACTTCAGCCAGAGCGTGAATTTCTGTACGCCTGTGTCCGCGCGGATGCAGTCACCACACAGGCCGGCATGCGAATCCGGTCGAGGACGGTCGCTCGACGTCCGTTGGTTGCCTGATCGTTCCGATGAGTCCGTCCCGCCTCGCCAGCCTCCGTGTCTTCCTCGCCGGGCTCTGTCGCTCCGGAGCGCTTCTAGCCGCTCCCACGCTTATCCGGGCCGAGCAGGGCGCCTCCGAACCCGGAGGCGAGACGAGTGACAGGGGCCCGAACGATGCGGGCAAGGATAAGGACGGCAAGGCCAAGGACAGCAACGGCAAGGACGGAGACGACGATCGGAAGGGGTCGGACGCTCAGGACGAGGTCGACACCGAGAACCTGTTCGGCTTCACGGAAGGATCCGAGACCGGCAAGCGCGGCGAGCAGGAGATCCTCCTCGACAGCATCGGGCGGTTCAGCAAGCGCCGCGCCGATACTGGTCCTTCCCGCTACCGGGTCTCGAACACGAAGCTGAGCTATCAGTTCGATCCGACCGACAATTTCAGCATCGACCTCGGCATCTTCGCCGATGCCCGCAGCGTCCGGAACATCGCCGATCTGCCCGACAAGTCCTACGGCACGTTCGACGGCGCCTCCGCGGAGTTCAAATACCGGTTCCTGAAGGCCTCGAACGACAACCCCCTCGGGCTCGCGGTGGAGTTGCGGCCGCGCTACGCCCGCATCCTGCCGGTGGAGGGGCAGGGGGCCGACATCTTCGACATGGAGAGCCTGCTGCAGCTCGACGTCCAACTCGTGCCGGACAAGGTCTGGTACGGCAGCAACCTCAGCTTCGAGCCGAGCGTCGGGCGCCTGCGCAGCACCCGCGAGGTCGACCGCTCCTCGACCTTCCTGTGGTCGCACGCGGTCGTGGCGCGCGTGACCCAGGATACCTTCGTCGGCCCGGAACTCCGCTACCTGCGCGCCTATGACGGGGCCTTCCTCAACCGCTTCGAGGGACACGCCGTCTTCCTCGGCCCGGCGCTCGACCACCGCTTCGGCGAGAAGGCGTTCCTGACCCTGGCCCACTCGACCCAGATCGCCGGGCACGACCGGGATCCGAGCTACACGCGGCGCGCATTCGACCTCACCCATTTCGAGCGCCACGCCGTTCGGGTGAAGCTCGGGCTCGAATTCTGAGGCCGGCACTGCGTTCGCCGAAGCAGACGCCGGCCCGGCGCGGGACGACCCATTCAGTGCAACGAGACGAGGGAGAAGATGACGGGAGACGAGCGGGCATGACGAACCCTCTGCGCGCGTTCTGGCTGCGTCCGCGACTCCTCGGCTCCCTCGTCCTCGTCGGGGCGCTCGCCGTGGCGCTACCCGTCGAGAAGCTGCCGACGCGCCTCCTCATCGGCTGGTGCCTCGGGGTCGGCGTCTATATCGGCCTCGTCTGCTGGCAGGCCGCCCGCCGGCCGGGGAGGCTGCGCGACGAGGCCTCGCGCCTCGACGACAGCGCGATGACGATCTCGGTCTTCGCCCTGCTCGCGGCGGCAGCGAGCATCGGCGCGGTCACCATGCTGGTCCTCGGCGAGGGCGGGAACGATCCGATGCGGGGCCCCCACCTCGTCCTCGCGGCAGCGACCCTCGTCTGCGCCTGGGCCTTCGTGCAGGTCGTCTTCGCGATCCATTACGCCCATCTCTACTACGGCGAGGCCGGCGCGGGCGGGGCCCGGGCGGCCTCGACTTCAACGGGGACGCCGAGCCCGACTTCTGGGACTTCCTGTACTTCTCGGTGACGATCGGGGCGACGTCGCAGACCTCCGACACCGACATCACCGCGAAGGTGATGCGGCGCATCGCCACCCTGCAGACGATCTACGCCTTCTTCTTCAACACGAGCATCCTGGCGCTCGGGATCAACCTCGCCGCGGGGTTCGCGCAGCACTGAGTCCGATGCCTCGCCGTCCCCGTGGGCAATTCGCGTTCCCGGGAAAGCAGATCGGCCCGTTCCTTGGTGCAAGGCACCAAGTGCAGCGCAGCGTGGTACTGACGAATACACTCGCCCTGCGAATACCGATCAGCGGTTGCATCGACACAGCGCGTCGCTTTTACGTGGCGGACTTGCTCAAGTACGTTTATGCACTTAAACTATGTTAATGCCTTGGTGAGGCCAAGTTTCTAGCTCGATGCGGTCGCCCGGCGGTGAGCCGCATCGCGCGGGTGACTGGAACTTTCCGATCTCGCCGACCCGCCGGATGCGCCTCATGGCCCGCTACTTCTTCGACGTTCACGACAGCCAGGTCACCACCCTCGACGAGTACGGCGCGGAATGCGCCGACCGGGCCGCGGTCGCGGACGAGGCGTTGCGCGTGCTGTGCGAGATCGCGGGTGACTGGCCGCAGCGACATCTCCATCACGGCCTGCGCGTGACGGTGCGCGACGGCAGCGGTCACATCGTGCACGCCGCCTCCATCCAGCTCTCGGCTCAGTGGCTCGACGAGGACCGGCCGGCCACCACGCCGAGCACGCGCACGTCCGGCATCGCCGCCTGACCGCCCGACCCCGCGCTTGACGCTCCGCGACGCCCGGCTATCTGGCTTTCTCTGCCGGGACGCTCCGGCGGGGAGCCGAGAGGGGTGTGCGTGCAGGGGTTGACGCGGGTCTGTCTGGTCGCCGCGGCGAGCCTTTTCGCCGGCACGGCGGGGTGGGCCGAGGAGATGACCGTCGATCCGGCTCATTGGCCCTTCACCGCCATCGGCAAGCTCAACGTCGTCACGGGGCCGGGCAGCCGGCAGTTCTGCACGGCGACGCTGATCGGGCCGCGCCTCGTCCTCACCGCGGCGCACTGTCTCTGGGACCGGCCGCGCCAGCGCTGGGTCGAGCCCGAAGCGATCCACTTCGTGGCCGGCTACGACCAGGGCCATTACGTCGCCCACGCGCTCGCGAGCAGCGTGCGCAAGCCGCCGGAATACGTCTACGCCTACGGCACGAGCCGGCCGAACATGCCGAACGACTGGGCTCTGATTGAGCTCGCGAGCCCGATTCCCCTCCGGCCCCTGGCCCTCGAACACCTCGCCGCCCCCGGCGAGGCGCGGCGGACCCGGATCGACATCCAGCGGGCGGGCTACCGCCGCACCACCTCGCAATTGATGAGCGCGCAGAACAAGTGCGCCGCCCGCCTGACGGACGGGCCGTCCCCGCTCCTCGTCCACGATTGCCGCGCGATTCCGGGCGAGTCCGGCTCCGCGCTGCTCCAGGTCGAGGACGGGCAGCCGACGGTGATCGGCGTCCTCGTGGCGGGCCCCCGCGCCGGCGGGCCGGCCGGCCCCTCCTTCGCGGTTCCGACGAGCGCCTTCCTCGGTGCGGCGCGGGAGATCCTGGGCCGCCAGATCGCGACGCCCTGAGAGCGGTTCAGCCGCTGGCGAGCGGCGCGGCCGGCTTCGGCCGGGTGCAGATCAGGACGAGGGAGAGCACGAAATCCACGTCCCGGGTCGTGACGGTGCGCAGCATCGCGCCGGTGCGGCGGTTGAGCCGCAGCGTCTCGTCGGGGCGCGCGCACTCGACGACGCCCGGACGGGCCCGATCCCGGTGGCAGGCGAAGCGGGCGACCGCGTTGTTCGAATCGTTGATCAGGACGAGGCTCGCCCCCTTCGCGTCGAGGTTGATCGAGACACCCTTGCCCTCGACCGCGTCGACCGCCTCGGGACTGCCGTCCTTCAGGACGGTGGTCGCTCCCTTGGTGACGCAGGCGAACATCTCGGCCCCGGCCGGACCGGGCGCGAGGAGGGCCGCGAGCAGGACCATCCCGGACCACCGGCGGAGAGCCCGAGCGGCGCCGAACCCGGCATCGCGACGTGATCCGTCGGCGTTCGTGTGGCGCAAGCGAGGCTCCCGATTCGCGGCGTCGGCCCGTGGGGCGGGCGAGGATCCGCGATAGACACGATCCCGCGCGGGCCCACAAGAACAGGACGGCAACACCGGACCGTCGCCGCGTCGCGCGCCGATGCGGCCCGGATCACGAAAGAGTAGCGGTCGCAGCGGGTTAGAATCGCCTTCGCGATCCGTTCACGAAGCCGCGCGCGAGGTTTCGCGGGGCTACCCGCAAGTCCTGTTCGAGCCCGTCCAGGCTATAACCGATTTGCCATCAAGCTTGGCTTGAGGCATCACTGTCGGCAACGATTCGAAAACAGGGGTCGAGAGGGGCTGCATGCAGGGTATCCGGGGCACGAGATCGGCTGTCTATATTGGACTTATCCTTGCGCTGCCCGGGCTCGGTGCCTGCCAGCTCACTCCGAATACTGATCTGACAACGGGATCGATCGGCCGTGCCAAGCCCGTCGCGGCGACCTCGGCCGAGCGCGAGTGCCTCGCCCGCGCCATGTACTTCGAATCGAATCGCAGCGATGAAGAGGGTTTGCTCGCGGTCGGCACCGTGGTGATGAACCGCGTGGACGCGACCGCCTACCCGGACCGTATCTGCGACGTCGTCGGTCAGCCCCGGCAATTCGCTACCGGCGTCCTGACGAAGCCGATGCGGGTGCAGGACCGGCCGCGCATCGAGCAGGTGGCCGACGCCGTGCTCGCGGGCGAGCGCCACCCGCAGGTGGGCCGCGCCATGTTCTTCCACACGGCCGGGCGCCGCTACCCCTACGGCAACATGCACTACGTGGCGCTGGCCGGGGGCAACGCCTTCTACGAGAAGCGCGGGCGCGGCGCGCCCGAGCCGGCGCCCGCGATGGTCGCCGCGACGGGCTTGGCCCGGCCGGAGCCGGAGATCGCGGCCGCGCAGACGATCCTCAACGAACCGGCCCGCAACATCTGCCGGGTGGCGGCGCTCGGCGCGGCCAGCCACGGCTGACGCCCCTCTTCCCGAGGCCGCGAAGCGCGCGTTTCGCGACCGATCGACGGGGTCACGGCCGCGATCCGGGATCGCATCCCGCCGAGGCTCCGCATTGCGGGGGTCGGCGCGCAGGCGCCCGCAGATCTCCAGCTGCGCCCGGATCCCGACGCGGGACCGCTCAGCCCGCGCCCTCGGGCCCCGCCTCCGGCCTGCGCCGGGCAGCCTGCGCCATCCGGATCAGTTCGCGCGCCGTGAGGCCGCGTCCCGGCGCGGGCGGCGGCTCCCGCCACTCCGCGGCCGGCGCCCGTGCGCAGCCGCTCGTGCCGAGGCGCGGATCCTGCTCCCGCATCGCCTGCCGCCACCGTACCGCCCTGCGCAACGCCGAGACCATCATCGCTCCCACCAGCAAATCACTGTGGACAAGCGTAGCCGCAGGCGGGCGGTTAGGAAATTCTTGACGGGTGCGGGCCGCGCCCTACGGATCCGCATCCATGCACGCGGCGGGAGGCCCCCGTGCGTGCGGCGCGCGGGGGCCGGCCGCGGCTCAGGACTTCTTCCTGTACTCGAAGGCCGGGGCGTTCTTGAGCTCGTCCTTCGAGGTGTTGACGAGCGCGCGCAGGCGATCGTCCTTCTTCGACAGCGTGACGCTCGCCGGGCTGACCGCGACGTAGCGCTCGCCGATGCCGAGGAAGCCGCCGACGCCGATGATGACCGCATGGATCGTCTTGCCGTCGAGGATCACGAAATCCTCGATCTCGCCGACCGTCTCGTTGCTGTTGTTGTAGACGCTGAGGCCGACGAGCTTCGAGGTGAGGGTGTCGGCCGGCTGCGTCGTGATGAACTGCACCTTCGCGGTGGCGCTGTCGGCCATCTT
The DNA here is from genome assembly GCF_003173715.1 of Methylobacterium durans. NCBI lineage: Bacteria > Pseudomonadati > Pseudomonadota > Alphaproteobacteria > Hyphomicrobiales > Methylobacteriaceae > Methylobacterium > Methylobacterium durans. The sequence continues at coordinate 5,666,016 of NZ_CP029550.1, forward strand.
CATGCCCCCGTCCGCGACGGCCGCGGCAGAGGAGGAGTTCGGCGTCGGCGAAGCGGTGGCCGAGGGGGCCGCACCCGGCTTGCCGGCGTCGGGCTTGGCCGTCTCCTGGGCCAGGGCGAGGCTCGGGAGGCCGGCGACGAGCGCGGCGGCGAGGAGGGTTCTGATGGTCACGGGATTCGGTCCCTTCGAAGAGGGGGCACCATTTTCGGCACCCGAATGCCGCTTGTAACGGCAGCCCTCCGAACAGGGTTCCGGTTTCCTGCACAGGCATTGGGCAGGCGGTCGGACGGCCGCGGGCTGGACTCCCGGTGCGGCTTCGGACCATGCTCCGCGACCGTGAGAGAGGGGATCGGCTCGATGGACGGACAGGTCTACGGCGCGCTCGGGCAGCCCGGCGTCGGCTTCCTGATGGCGATCGTCATCGGGGCGATCGCCGGCTGGCTCGCGGAGAAATTCACCTCCTCCGACATGGGCCTGTTCTCGAACATCATCATGGGCATTCTGGGCGGGCTGCTCGGCAACTTCCTCGCCGCCAAGCTCGACATCGCGGTGTTCGGCTTCTGGCGCAACCTCCTCTCGGCGACGATCGGCGCGATCATCATCATCACGATCTACCGGGCGATCCGCGGACGCAGCATGCGTTACTGACAGGCCCGGCTGTCGCGACGCGCCGCCGCGCCGGTTTGCGGGCGCGGGCTGGAGGCCCTAAGTCAGGGGACCCGATCCCAGGATCATCCGACGTCCCGCCGTCAGGCGCGGGCCTTAGTCCTCGCGCGGTGTGGCATGGCCGTCGTCCTCGACCTCCTCAAGAACGATCCCCGTCCGGCCGTCCCCGTCCGCCTGCGCCACCCGGAGAAGGCGCACCGGCCGGACCAGCCTGTTCAGGCGAAGAAGCCCGACTGGATCCGCGTGAAGGCGCCGGGCTCGCCCGCCTATGCCGAGACCCGCGCCATCGTGCGCGAGCACGGCCTCGTGACGGTCTGCGAGGAGGCGGGCTGCCCGAATATCGGCGAGTGCTGGGAGAAGCGGCACGCCACCTTCATGATCATGGGCGACACCTGCACGCGGGCCTGCGCCTTCTGCAACGTGCGCACCGGCCTGCCCGGCGCCCTCGACGCGGACGAGCCCGAGAAGATCGCCGATTCGGTGGCCAAGCTCGGCCTTCACCACGTCGTGATCACGAGTGTCGACCGGGATGACCTCGCCGACGGGGGCGCGGAGCACTTCGCCCGCACCATCGCGGCGATACGGCGCCGCAGCCCCGCCACCACGGTCGAGATCCTCACCCCCGATTTCCTGCGAAAGGACGGGGCGCTGGAGGTCGTGGTCGCGGCAAAGCCCGACGTCTTCAACCACAATCTCGAGACGGTGCCCGGCAATTATCTGACCGTGCGGCCCGGCGCCCGCTACTTCCACTCGGTGCGCCTGCTGCAGCGGGTAAAGGAGCTCGATCCGACCATCTTCACCAAGTCCGGCATCATGGTCGGTCTCGGCGAGGAGCGGAACGCGGTCGTGCAACTCATGGACGATCTGCGCTCGGCCGACGTCGACTTCCTCACCATCGGCCAGTACCTGCAGCCGACGAAGAAGCATCACGAGGTGGTGCGCTTCATTCCCCCGGACGAGTTCAAGGCTTTCGAGACCACCGCCTACGCCAAGGGCTTCCTGCTGGTCTCGGCGACCCCGCTCACCCGCTCTTCCCACCATGCCGGCGAGGATTTCGCCCGGCTGAAGGCGGCCCGCCTCGCCCGGCTCGCCCCCGAACACGCCTGAGACGAAGCCTCCCGATGCCGTCCTTCCGGATCTCCCGCACGGTGCGCCACAGCCCCGAGCAGATGTACGACCTCGTCGCCGACGTGGAGCGCTACCCTGAATTCCTGCCGCTCTGCGAATCCTTGCGGGTGCTGCGGCGCCAGCCGGGGCCGGGCGAGGGCGTCGAGATCCTCGTCGCCGAGATGGCGGTCGGCTACAAGGCGATCCGCGAGCGCTTCACCACCCGCGTGACCCTCGACCGATCGGCGCTGAAGATCACCGCCGAATACATCGACGGGCCGTTCCGGCACCTGGAGAATCGCTGGGCGTTCAAGCCGGGACCGAACGGCGGCTGCAGCATCGACTTCTTCATCACCTACGAGTTCAAGAGCTTCGCCCTCGGCCTCCTGATGGGGAAGATGTTCGACAAGGCCTTTCGCAAGTTCACCGACGCCTTCGAGAGCCGGGCCGACCGGGTCTACGGCGCGGCGGCATGAGGAACCGCGACGTGCTCCGGCCGGAAGCCGAGCCCGACGAGGCGGGCCGGTAGGCGCTGCAGCCAGGGCACCCGGCCGAGCAGGCGCAGAGCCAGGGGCGGGGAGAGGGGCGCTCCGGAACCGTCGAGGACGCGGGCGATGACCCGGTCCTGCACGAGACGCTGCAGGCGCTGGGTCATCCGGGTCGGGGGCATGCGCCGGGCCTGAACCCTGGCGAGGTCGTCCTCGGTCAGGCGCCCTTCGAGGAGGGGCGCGCTCAGGAGGTTCGCCGCCGCCACCGCGTCCTGAACCGCGAGATTCACCCCGACGCCGCCGATCGGCGACATCGCGTGCGCCGCGTCGCCGAGGCAGAGGAGGCCCGGCCGGTGCCAGCGCTTCAGACGGTCGACGCGCACCGTGAGGAGCTTGACCGCGTCCCAATCCCCCAACTCGCCGACCCGGTCGCCGAGGAAGGGCGCGAGGTTCGCCACCGCGGCGCGGAACGCCTCGAGCCCCTGCGCCCGCAACGCGGCGTCGCCGCCCTTCGGCACCACGTAGGCGCATTGCCAGTAATCCCCCCGGTCGAGAGTGACGAGGATGCTGCCGCGCCCGAACCGGCCGCCGGTGGCGTCGGTGTCGCTCGGGCGCCGGCCGAGGCGGAACCAGAGCACGTCCATCGGCGCGCCGAACTCCTCCCGCTCGAACCCGCCCTGCTCGCGGATCCGGGAATGGCGCCCGTCCGCCGCGATGACGAGGTCGGCCGCGATCGTGACGTCTCCCTCCGGCGTCCGCGCCCGCAGGCCGGTGACGCGGCCGCCCGTCTCGATCAGGTCGGTCCCCTCCGTCTCCATGAGGAGGTGGAAGCCCGGATAGCGCCGCCCGACGCCGGCGAGGAAGTCGAGGAAATCCCATTGCGGCATCATCGCGATGAAGCGGTTCTTCGTCGGCAGGTGCCGGAAGTCGGCGATCCCGAACTTGTCGGCGCCGACATAGGCCGTCAGCGTCGCAACCTTGCGGTGGGGCAGGGCGAGGAAGGCCCTCCGCAGGCCGAGCTCCTCCATGACGTCGAGGGTCGAGGGGTGGATCGTGTCGCCGCGGAAATCGCGCAGGAAGTCGGCATGTTTCTCCAGCACGGTGACGTCGAGGCCCGCCCGGGCCATCAGCAGGCCCGCCATCATCCCCGCCGGCCCGCCGCCGACGATGCACACCTTCGTGGAGAGCCGGTCCATGGGTCGCCTCCCGGTCAATGCGCCCATCCTACACCCGGGCGGCCGGACCTGGGCAGCCCGCCCGGAGCGTCCCGCTTCCCCTGTCGGCAGCCGAACCGACGATCGTGCGTTCCTCTCGGAAGCTTTTCCGTTACAGGGTCGGGCTCGGGCGGCTCGGCAGCCTGACAGGGTGGCAGGTGTGAGCGAGACCGAGAGCCTACAGCGGCGCGCCGAGGATCTGGAAGCCGAGAACGCCCGCCTCCGGACGGACGAGCAGGCGCAGCGCGCGGCGCTCGCCGAGCGCGAGCAGCGCTACCGGACCCTGTTCGAGCAGATGGACGAGGGCTACTGCGTCATCGAGTTCCTCGACGGTCCGCACGGTCCGCTCAGCGACTACGTGCATGTCGAGGCGAACCGGGCCTACGCGCAGCATGCCGGCATCGAGAACGTCGTCGGGCAGAAGCTGCGCGACATGGTGGGGGAGGAGGCGGAGGGCTGGCTCGAACTCTACGGGGGCGTCCTCAGGACCGGTCAGTCGATCCGCTTCCAGCGCGAGCTGGTGGCGACCGGACGCCACCTCGAACTGTCCGCCTTCCGGATCGAGCCCCCGTCGCGCCGGCAGGTCGCCGTCCTCTTCCAGGACATCACCGAGCGCAAGCGCGCGATCGAGGCGCTCCAGAAGAACGAGGCGCGCCTGCGCTTCCTCGACGCGCTCGCCCGGGAGACCGCGCGCTGCGCGAGCGCCGACGATCTTCTCGAGGTGACGACGCGCATGGTCGGCGAGCACATGGGCGTGTCGAACTGCGCCTACGCCGACATGGACGCGGACCAGGACGGGTTCACGATCCGCGGGAACTGGGCGGCGCCCGGCTCGCCCAGCATCATCGGGCGCTACAGCCTCGCGGCCTTCGGCGGCCTCGCCGTCCGCAACCTGCGCGCCGGCGAGCCCTTGATCATCGACGACAACCTGCGAGAGTTGGCCCCCGAGGAGGCCGCGACGTTCCAGGCCATCGGCATCACCGCGACGATCTGCATGCCGCTGGTGAAGGAGGGCCGGCTGACCGCCCTGATGGCGATCCACCACAAGGCGGCCCATGCCTGGAATGCGGACGAACTCGCGCTGATCCGGGAGGTGACGGACCGGTCCTGGGCGCATATCGAGCGCGTCGGGGCGGCGGCCGAGCTGCGCGTCAGCGCGGAGGCGCTCGCCGCCCTCAACGAGACCCTGGAGCAGCGGGTCCGCGAGCGGACCGCCGAGTTGATGCGCGCCGAGGAGCAGCTGCGTCAGTCGCAGAAGATGGAGGCGGTCGGCCAGTTGACCGGCGGCCTCGCGCACGATTTCAACAACCTGCTGACTGGCATCACCGGCAGTCTCGAACTCCTCAGCAACCGGATCGCGCAGGGGCGCCTGCGGGACGTCGAGCGCTACGTCACGGCCGCGCAGGGGGCCGCGCGCCGCGCCGCCGCGCTGACCCACCGCCTGCTCGCCTTCTCGCGCCGCCAGACCCTCGACCCCAAGGCCACCGACGCCAACCGCCTCGTCGCCGAGATGGAGGAGCTGATCCGCCGCACGATCGGCCCTTCGATCGCGCTCGAAGTCGTGGCGGCCGGCGGCCTCTGGCCGACCCTCGTCGATCCGAACCAGCTGGAGAACGCCCTCCTCAACCTCTGCATCAACGCCCGCGACGCCATGCCGGAGGGCGGCCGTATCACCATCGAGACCGGCAACCGCTGGCTCGACTGGCGCAGCGCCAAGGAGCGGGACCTGCCGATCGGGCAGTACATCTCGATCTGCGTCTCCGACACCGGCACCGGTATGACGCCGGAGGTTGTCTCGAAGGCCTTCGACCCGTTCTTCACCACGAAGCCGATCGGCCAGGGCACCGGCCTCGGCCTGTCCATGATCTACGGCTTCGCCCGCCAATCGGGCGGCCAGGTGCGGATCTATTCCGAGGTCGGCCAGGGCTCGATGGTCTGCGTCTACCTGCCCCGGCACGTCGGGGCGGTGGCGCCGCCCGACGAACCGCACGACGCGGCCGGCACCCTGCGCTCGGCCGAGGGCGAGACCGTGCTGATCGTCGACGACGAGCCGAGCGTCCGGATGCTGGTCACCGAGGTGCTGGAGGAGCTCGGCTACGCCGCGATCGAGGCGGCGGACGGGCCGTCCGGGCTCAGGATCCTGCAATCGGACGTCCGGATCGACCTTCTCATCACGGATGTGGGGCTGCCGGGCGGCCTGAACGGCCGGCAGATGGCGGACGCGGCCCGGAACGTGCGCCCGGATCTCCGGGTCCTGTTCATCACGGGCTACGCGGAGAACGCCGTCATCGGCAACGGGCACCTCGACCACGGCATGCACGTGATGACGAAGCCCTTCGCCCTGGAAGCGCTTACCGCCCGGATCCGGGAACTGATCGCGGCCGCCTGAGCCGGATCCGGCTATCGAGGTTCGGCCAGTGCGCCTTCGAGCAATCCGAGGGCGTCGGCCACCGCGCGGGCGCGGATCTCGGCCCGGCCCAAGCTCCCGTAGCGGCGCTCCAGGTGGCGAACGTTCCCGCCCCGCCTCGCCAGCCCGAAATGAACGAGCCCGACAGGCTTCTCCGGGCCGCCGCCGCCGGGGCCGGCGATGCCGGTGATCGCGACCGCGACGTCGGCCCGCGAGGCCTCGAGCGCGCCCTCCGCCATGGCGCGTGCGACCGGCTCGCTCACCGCGCCGTGGCTGGCAACGAGATCGGCCGGCACGCCGATCGCCTCGCTCTTGGCGGCGTTCGAATAGGTGACGAAGCCCCGCTCCAGCACCGCGGAGGAGCCCGGCACCGCCGTGATCAGGCCGGCCACGAGGCCGCCCGTGCAGGATTCGGCGGTCGCGACCGTCAGGCCCGCCGCCGCGAACCCGGCGACGAGCGCCTCGGCGCGGGCGAGGAGGGCGGCGTCGGCGAGCATCGCCTCAGCCCTGGCGCATCGCCGTCTCGGCCTGGGCGTCGACGAGCGTCGCGCCCTCCTCCTCGGGCAGCCGCACCGTCGCCGCGGCCTGGGCCGCGAGACCCTCGGCCCGGCCGACGAAGCCGAGCTTCTCGGTCGTCGTCGCCTTGATCGAGACGGCCGAGAGCGGCACGCCCGCAATCTCGGCGATGCGCGCCCGGATCGCCTCCCGATGGCGGCCGATGCGGGGCGCCTCCGCCAGCACCGTGATGTCGAGATGATCGATCCGCCCGCCGCGCGCCCGCACCAGCGAGCAGGCATGGGCCAGGAACTGGTCGGAGGCGGCCCCGCGCCACTTCTCGTCGCTCGGCGGGAAATGGGTGCCGATGTCGCCGTCGGCGATGGCGCCGAGGAGCGCGTCGGTGAGCGCGTGCAGCGCCACGTCGCCGTCCGAATGGGCGAGCACGCCCCGGTCGGCCGGGATGCGCACGCCGCCGAGCCAGACGTGATCGCCTTCCGTGAAGGCGTGCACATCGAAGCCGGTGCCGAGGCGGGTGACGTATTGGGTCATGGCAGAGAATCCCGGAGCGGAGGCAGCCGACCCGAAGGCGCGGTCGGCCTCGATCAGGTCGGCGGGCTGGGTGATCTTGCGGTTGCGCGGATCGCCCTCGAAGGTGACGACCGACAGGCCCGCCCACTCGGCGAGCGCCCCGTCGTCGGTGAAGCCGTGGAGGCCGGCCTCCGCCGCAGCCCGATGCCCGTCGAGGAGGGGGCGGAAGGCGAAGGATTGCGGGGTCTGCACGGCGCGCAGGGCCTCGCGCGGGGGCGTCTCGCGCACGCGCCCGATCCCGGCGCCCGCATCGTCCACGATCTTGATCGTGTCGCTGACGGCGATGCCGGGCACCGCGGCGCGATGGTTGCGGCCCGCCGCGATCGCCCGGTCGATCAGACCGAAATCCACGTGCGGACGCGCCGCGTCGTGCACGAGGACGAGGTCGGGCGCGCCCGCGCGCTCCAGCGCCTCAAGCCCGGCGCGGACCGATTGCTGGCGGGTCTCGCCGCCGGGCACCGGCGCGGCGAGCTTGCCTCGCACGATCGGATCGAGCTCGCCGAGGCATTCCTCGTAGAAGGCGGCGGCGTCAGGCGCGATCACGGGCTGGATGCGTGCGATGCCCGCATGGCAGCCGAGCGCCGCGAGCGTGCGGGTAAGGACGGCTTGCCCCCCCACGCGGCGATACTGCTTGGGCATGCCGCCGCCGATGCGGATGCCGCGACCCGCCGCGACGACCACCGCGGCAACGCTGAACGCGGTGCTGGACATGGGACTTCTGATACCCTTCAGGCCCGCGCCCCGGCACTGCCGGTCCGGGCTGGTGCCATCATGACGCCGGGCCACGGTGCGACATTCGGTCAGGGTCGGCCGAATCGCTGCAGCGCGGCGCGCAGGCCCGGCCGGGCCGCTCGTCGTTTAAGCGGGGCACGACCCGAAATCAAATCGCCCGCCCGGCTTGCGTCCGGCCGGCTTTTGTCTATTCCTTGTGCAGAATGACGAATGATCATTATTTGAGCGTTGTGCGCTCGGGGGCTTCCGCGGACGCGGCCGGCACGCCGGCCCCGCCGGTCCTGCTGGCGCCGCTCTCCGGCGTCACGGACTTGCACATGCGCCGAATCGCGCGGCGTCTCGGCGCCAGCGCCGTCGTGTCCGAGATGGTGGCGGCGGCCGAGTTCGCCCGCGGCGCCAGCGAGGCGCGCCTGCGTGCGGAAGGGGCGGGGGTGAGCCCGCACGTCGTGCAGCTCGCGGGCTGCGCGCCGGAGGCGATGGCTGAGGCCGCGCGCCTCTGCGAGGCGGCCGGCGCAGACGTCATCGACGTCAACATGGGCTGCCCGGCCAAGACCGTCACGGGCGGGGAGGCGGGTTCCGCCCTGATGCGCGACCTCGACCACGCCGCCCGCATCCTCGCCGCCGTGCGGGACGCCGTGCGGGTGCCGGTCACGGTCAAGATGCGCCTCGGCTGGGACCATGCGAGCCTCAACGCCGCCGAACTCGCTCGCCGGGCCGAGAGCCTCGGCCTCGCGGCGGTCACCGTGCACGGCCGCACCCGCCAGCAATTCTACAAGAGCAGCGCCGATTGGGCGGCGATCCGCGCGGTCGTGGCGGCTGTGTCGCTTCCCGTCATCGCCAACGGCGACGTCACGGATCTTGCAGGCGCACGGGCCTGCCTCGCGGCCTCCGGCGCGGCGGGCGTGATGGTCGGGCGCGCGGCGGTCGGCCGGCCCTGGCTCGTCGGGCAGATCGCGAACGCCCTCGCCGGGCGGCCCGTGCGCGAGCCGAGCCCGGCCGAGAAGGCCGACATCGCCGCCGAGCACTACCTCGGGCTGATCGACCTCTACGGGGCCGCCATGGGTGTGCGCCACGCCCGCAAGCACCTTGCGGCCTATGTCGAGGCGGCGGACAACGGAGGGACGGGCGGGCCGGCCCTTGCGCCCGCCGACCGCACCCGGCTCCTCACCACCCACGATCCGGACGTCGCGCGCGCGCTCCTGCGCCGCGCCTTCCTGGAGCCGGCGTCGGCGGGACCGATCGGGGAGGCCGCATGAGCGAGGAGGGGGATTGGAGCCGGGACGCCGGCGGGCGGGGCCGCGGCTCGCCGACCTCGGAGGCCGTGATCAACGCCCTGCCGCTGCCGGTGCTCACCGTCGGCGCGGACGAGCGCATCCTCCACTGCAACCACGCTGCCGAGAACTTCTTCGACCATTCGGCGCGCCTGATGCAGCGGCGGCGCCTGCGCGACATCATCCCGTTCTCCTCGCCGATCATCGCCCTCGTGGCGGAGGTGCGCCGCAGGCGTGCCAGCGTCAGCGAGTACCGGGTCGAGCTGACCCAGCCCCGCTCCGGCCAAGAGCGCAGCGTCGACGTGTTCGCGACGCCGCTCGGCGACGAGGGCGACGCGGTGGTGCTGATGCTCCAGGAGCGCACCATCGCCGACAAGATGAACCGCCAGCTCACCCATCGGGGCGCCGCGCGCTCGATGATCGCCCTCGGCGCCATGCTCGCCCACGAGATCAAGAACCCGCTCGCCGGCATCCGAGGCGCCGCCCAGCTCCTCGAGCAATCCGGTGCCGAGGAGGACCGGGTGCTGACCCGGCTGATCTGCGACGAGTCGGACCGGATCGTGCGTATCGTCGAGCGGATGGAGCTGTTCGGCGACGAGCGCCCCGTCGAGCGCGGCTCCGTCAACGTGCACGGCGTGCTCGACCAGGTGAAGCGCTCGGCCCAGTCGGGCTTCGCCCGTCACATCCGCTTCGTCGAGAACTACGATCCGTCGCTGCCGCCGGTGCTCGGCAATCGCGACCAGCTCATCCAGGTGATCCTCAACCTCGTGAAGAACGCGGCCGAGGCGATCGGCGCCGACGCAGTCGACGGCGAGATCACCCTCTCGACCGCCTTCCGGACGGGCCTGCGCCTGCAGATCCCGGGCTCGCGCGAGCGGGTGAGCCTGCCGATCGAGGTGGCGGTGCGCGACAACGGGCCCGGCGTCACCGCCGAACTCCTGCCGGACCTGTTCGACCCCTTCGTCACCACCAAGGCGCAAGGGTCCGGCCTCGGTCTTGCATTGGTGGCCAAGATCGTCGGCGATCACGGGGGCATCGTCGAGTGCGATCCCGTGCCCCGCCGCACCACCTTCCGCCTTCTCCTCCCCATGTCGAGCGCCCGGGATGGGCGCGAATCGGTCGTGGAGGCCGAGTAAGAGTCATGCCGAACGGCCATATCATCGTCGCGGACGACGACGCTGCCATCCGCACCGTCCTCAATCAGGCCCTGTCGCGGGCGGGCTACGAGGTGCGAACGACGGGCAATTGCGCGACCCTCTGGCGCTGGGTCGCGCAGGGCGAGGGCGACCTCGTTATCACCGACGTGGTGATGCCCGACGAGAACGTGTTCGACCTCCTGCCCCGCATCAAGCGGGTGCGGCCCGAACTGCCGATCATCGTGATGAGCGCGCAGAACACGTTCATGACCGCGATCCGCGCCTCGGAGCGGGGCGCCTACGAGTACCTGCCGAAGCCCTTCGACCTGAAGGAGCTGATCGCGATCGTCGGCCGCGCCCTCTCCCGTCCCCGCGGGGCGGCGCCGGCGGGCTCGGGTCCCGAGAACGAGGACATCCCGCTCGTGGGCCGCTCACCCGCCATGCAGGAGATCTACCGGGCGCTGGCGCGCCTGATGCCGACCGACCTCACGGTGATGATCACGGGCGAATCCGGCACCGGCAAGGAGCTGGTGGCCCGTGCGCTCCACGATTACGGGCGCCGCCGCACCGGCCCGTTCGTGCCGGTCAACATGGCGGCGATCCCGCGCGACCTCATCGAATCCGAGCTGTTCGGCCATGAGAAGGGCGCCTTCACGGGCGCGCTCTCGCGCTCGGCTGGCCGTTTCGAGCAGGCCGAGGGCGGCACCCTCTTCCTCGACGAGATCGGCGACATGCCGATGGAGGCGCAGACCCGCCTCCTGCGCGTCCTGCAGCAGGGCGAGTACACCACCGTCGGCGGGCGCGTGCCGATCAAGACCAACGTCCGCATCATCGCGGCGACGAACAAGGATCTGCGGGTCTCGATCCAGCAGGGCATCTTCCGCGAGGACCTGTTCTTCCGGCTCAACGTGGTGCCGCTGCGCCTGCCGGCGCTCCGCGAACGCTCGGAGGACGTGCCGGACCTCGTGCGGCACTTCTTCGTCCTCGTCGAGCGCGAGGGCCTGACCCGCAAGACGCTCGATGCCGACGCCATGGAGCGGCTCAAGCGCTACCGCTGGCCCGGCAACGTGCGCGAGCTCGAGAACCTCGTGCGGCGGCTCGCCGCCCTCTACCCGCAGGAGACGATCACCGGCCCCGTGATCGAGGCCGAACTCGACACGCTGCCGCTGGCCCAGCCCACCGCGGCGCCGGTCGGCCAGTCCGGACGCAAGGGGTCGGGGGAGGGCGAGACGCTGTCCGGCGCCGTCGAGCGGCACCTGTCGGAGTATTTTTCCGGCTATCGGGACACCCTGCCGCCGCCGGGCCTCTACCACCGCATCCTGCGCGAGATCGAGGGCCCCCTGATCGGGGCGGCGCTGGCGGCGACCCGGGGCAACCAGATCCGCGCCGCGGAGCTTCTGGGCGTCAACCGCAACACCCTGCGCAAGAAGGTGCGCGACCTCGACCTGCAGGTGTTCCGCCCCGCCCGCTGAGCGCGGACCGGCCCGCCCCGCAGGCGGTCCTCAGTGCCGGTTCTCGTCGGTCGGGTCGCGCAGGTAGCGGGCGAGCTCGAAGCCGATCTCGATCATCAGCCCGTCGACCATCTTGGCGAGCATCGGGCGCTGCAGCGCGCCCGCGAGGCCGCGCAGGGCGATCACGTGTTCGGCCATGCGATTCACGAGACGCTCGGTGTGCTGCAGGTTCGCGGCGCGGTTCTCCGTGAGGTCGATGGCGATGCCGCAGCCCCGCGCGGCGCGGCCCGAGGCGTCGCGATCGATCCGACCGCGCATCAGCAGGCTGCGCACGCCGCTGCGCGCGTCGAGGGCGCGGAATTCCGCCTCGAAGGGGCCGCCCGCCTCGCCGGAGGCGTGGAGATGGTTCTCGACCCGGACCCGGTCCTCCGGATGGGTGCGCTCCAGGAAGGCGGCGAGGGGAACGCCCTTGGCCGCCGCGTCCGGATCGATCCCGAGCAGGCGCGCGAAGGCGGCGGAGAACGCGAGCCGACCGCTCCAGTGGTCGTGCTCCCAGGCGCCAACGACCCCGGAGGCGTCGAGCGCCGCCTGCAGATCGCCGGTCCCCGGTAGCGTCAGGGCTTCACCCATGCCTGTCCTTGAGCCGGTCCGTCTCGCGCTCCGGCTGCCGTTCTGCCGCGCGAAATTAACTTGAGGTTTAAAGACCGATCTATCGAAGGGCCGTCAGATCGAGATCTAGGGTACGGCCGCCGCTGTGGAAAGGGCAATATTTCGTGGCATCGGAATTGTGACAACCTGAGATTATATTTGTCCGCTCGCGCGTCCGGCGCCGCGTCGTTCCCCGATCCGATGCGTCCGACGCCCCGGTGCAGGGCGCCCGCGTCCCGCCCTCCGCACGACGCGGCGGAGAGATGGCTTAACGTCCCGTTAACCATGATCGGCCAAACCGGGATCATCGCATCCTTGGGTCACAGGACGAATCGGCCTCTCCGCCCGCCGGAGAACGTCGAACCGAACCGCCGGTCCCGCCTCGACAACGGGAAGGCCGCGCGGAGCCACGTCCGTTTTGTAACCTAAAGTTGCTAAACCTTTCGCAGATCCGGGTTTCGGTTGCAGAGGACGTCAGGATGAAAGCCATCACCTTCGTCACGCAGAAGGGAGGCAGCGGCAAGAGCACGCTCTGCATCTCGCTCGCCGTCGCCGCTCAGGAGGCCGGCCACTCGGTCTGCATCCTGGAGATGGACCGGCAGGCCACGATCAGCGACTGGCTCGACCATCGCACGGCGGAGGGGCCCGAGGTCGCCCAGATCGACGCCACGCAGATCGAGGCCGTGATGGCGCAGCTGCGCGAGTCGGCCTACGATTTCGTCTTCATCGACACGCCGGGCGTCGACTCGACGGGCACCCTCTCGGCGATCCGCGCGGCCGACCTCTGCATCATCCCCTGCCGGCCGACGCCCGCGGACCTGCGCGCCTTCAAGCCGACGCTCGCCGCCGTCTACCGGCTGGAGAAGAAATTCGCCTTCGTGCTGAATCAGACGCCGCCCCGCTCCTACCGCATCCGCGACGCCGCCGACGGCCTCGCCGTGCTCGGCGTGCTGCCCGACGTGAACATCGTCGCCCGCACCGACCATCAGGACGCGATCGGCGTCGGCCAGGGGGTGACCGAGTTCAACCCGAAGGGTCAGGCGGCCACCGAGGTGCGCCGGCTCTGGACCTGGATCGAGCGGCGGACGCAGGGGGCCAAGCATGTCAAAGCCGCCTAAGCTGAACCTCGCCTCGATCGTCGCCGCCGCGGCCCCCCCGCCGAAACTCGCGCCCGTGAAGCCCGCGCCGATCCCGGCGCTCGCCCCGGTCCCGCAGAGTGCGGAGATCGTCCAGCTCGACGTCGCGCCGGCCCCGGCCCGCCGCCCGAGCGCCACGCTGAAGGAACGGGCGCGCCAGATGTCGGTCTATCTCGAGCCGCCGGTCTACGACCAGCTGCGCGACCTCGCCTACGCCGAGCGCACCAAGATGCACGCGCTGATGCTGGAGGCCCTCGACCTGCTGTTCAAGCAGCGTGGAGCCCGCTCGATCGAGCAGCTGAACGAGAATCCGCCGCGCTGACGGCGCGGGCCTGAGCGGCCCTCCCAAGTCTCGGGCCCGTCCGGGACTTGCCCATTAAGGGCGAGACCCACACGCCAAAGAGTCGTTTTACGCTTACGCCTCAGTAGTTTGCTCTGACATCCTCATGCGCTGCAGGAGCCGGTCGGGCGCGCTCCCCGAGATCCTGGGTATGAAGCGCGGCGGCGCGTCATCCGCCCGCTGATGAAGCTTCGTTCATTGATATTCTTCAAGGACTTGCTTGGCGCCGTTCAACCGACGCGTCAACGATGATCCGCGCGCCCGTTCGGCTGGCGGCCGCCCCGTTCAGCCTTCCTTTACGTCGCCTCGACAATCCTCGGGGTCGCCCCCACCGGCCTCCGGTCGGGGCGAGGTCCGCCCGTATCGCTCACCGCGCCGGGCCGGGCCGGGCGCGTGGCGTGACGCGGTGAGACCCGAGTGGTTGGTGATGGTGCGTTCGACGAAGGCCGGGACGGCGGGGATCGCCGCGTTCCCGCTCCGCCGGATCCTCGCGGTCTCGGCGATCGCGCTGGCCACCGCCAATTGCAGCAACAACCCGCAGAAGCTCGCAGCCACCGCGCCCGGCAACGGGATCGATCCGAAATACGGCGTCAAGGCGAGCCCGCGCCTCTACAACGAGGGCGACGTGATCCCGAAGGGCGGCGGGCGCCGCTTCTCGGGCAAGCCCTACGTGGTGGCCGGGCGCACCTACGTGCCGCGCGAGGACGCCCGCGGTTACGTGCGGGAGGGCCTCGCCTCCTGGTACGGCAGCGCCTTCCACGGGCGCCAGACCGCCAACGGCGAGGTGTTCGACCGCCACTCCATCGCCGCGGCCCACCCGACCCTGCCGCTGCCGAGCTACGCCCGCGTCACCAACACCGCGAACGGCCGCTCGATGATCGTGCGCGTCAACGACCGCGGCCCCTATCACGCCGACCGGGTCATGGACGTCTCGGAAGCCGTGGCCGAATCGCTCGAATTCCACCGGCGCGGCACCACGCGGGTGCGCGTCGAGTATATCGGCAAGGCGTCGGTCGCCGGCAGCGACGACCGCAAGCTGCTGGCGACGTTGCGCACCGACGGCCGCCCGGCCGCGATCGGCGGGCGCAGCCCGGTGATGCTGGCCGATCTCGGCTCCGACGCCGCGGAGGCAGCGCCCGAGCCGGTCCGCGCCCGCGCGCCGCTCGCCTTCAGGCCGCAAGAGGAGCGCCAGCAGGAACGCCAAGTGGAGGAGGCGCCCCGCCCGGTGCTCCGCCCGGCCCCGGTGCTCGTTGCGCGCGCCGCCGCGCCCGTGCCGCCGGCCCTCCAGCCGACCGCGCCCCGCGGCGCCCCCTTCCGGCCCGTGCTCGCCGCGGCCCCGATCCAGGCTCCGCCCGTCCAGCTTGCCGCCGCGAAGGGACGACCCAGCACTTCCGCAGCGCCGGTCCGCCTCGCGGGTGCCGCGCCGCACCCGGCCTCGAAGGGCGGCCCCGTCCAGATGGCGAAAGCCCTCCCGCCGCCCGCGGCCAAGGTGGGCCCAGCCGGCCACGCCGCCTCCGGCCGCCTCGCCGCGAGCCCGATGCCCGCCGCCTCGCGGCTGGCGATGGCCAAGCTCGCCGCCGCCCCGCCGCCGCATCCGCAGGCCAAGCCGAGCCCGGCCTCCGCGCCCGGCAAGGCGCCTGCCCAGCGCCGCTCCCGCCTCGCGGAGGTGAACTGAGCGCGCCTTGCGCGTGTCGCGCGGCGATTGGACGTTCGATTCACGCGGGAAACCGCTGTAAGGTCTCGCTTCCGGCGGGGCAGGGCGCCGGGCGTGCAGGCGAGGGTTGTGGGATGCGTACGACGTCGATCCGGGTGTATCTCGCCGCGGCCTGCCTGCTGCTGGCGCCCGGAACGTACCGGCCCGCGGCCGCGCAGAATTTCCAGACGAGCGCGCCCCACGCCATCCTGATCGACGCGGATTCCGGCTCGACGCTCTTCGAGAAGGCGGCGGACGAGTTGTTCGCCCCGGCCAGCATGGCCAAGCTGATGACCACCGAGATCGTGTTCGGCGCCCTGAAGGAGGGCCGCCTGAACATGGACACCGAGTTCACGGTGACCGAGGACGCGTGGCGGCGCGGCGGGGCGGGCGGCGGCGGCTCCTCGATGTTCGCGCAGGTCAACAGCCGCATCAAGCTGTCGGACCTCCTGCGCGGCCTCATCGTCCAGTCCGGCAACGACGCGGCCATCACGATCGCCGAGAACATGGCCGGCACGGAGGGCGCTTTCGCCGGCATGATGAACGCTCGCGCCAAGGAACTCGGCCTGACGCGCTCGACCTTCCGCAACGCGACCGGCTACTCGGCGCCCGACCAGAAGGTCAGCGCCCGCGACCTCGCGAAGCTCTCGCTGCACATCATCGAGACCTATCCGGATCTTTACAAGATCTTTGCCGAGCGCGAATTCACCTGGAACAAGATCAAGCAGCAGAACCGCAACCCGTTGCTCGCCCTCGACATCGGCGCGGACGGGCTGAAGACCGGCTATCTCGAGGAATCCGGCTACGGCCTCACCGGCTCGGCGGTGCAGAACAACCAGCGCCTCGTCATGGTGGTGAGCGGCCTCAAGACCGCCCGCGACCGGGCCGCCGAGTCCCGCAAGCTGATGGAATGGGGCTTCCGCGCCTTCGAGCCGCGCCAGATCTTCACGGCCGGCGAGACGGTGGCCGAGGCCTCCGTCTACGGCGGCGAGAAGGGCAGCGTGCCCCTCGTGGCGAAGAAGCCCGTGCGGCTCCTGCTCCCGCGGGGCTCGGGCGAGCGCGTCACGGCGAAGGTGGTCTATCAGGGACCGCTCTCCGCGCCCGTGGAGCAGGGCCGGGAGATCGGCCGCCTGCGGGTCATGCGCGGAGACACCCTCGCCCTCGACCAGCCCCTCTACGCGGGCGAGGCGGTCGGCTCCGGCACGATCCCGCAGCGGGCTCTCGACGCCGCGCTCGAGGTCGGCACCGGCCTGTTCCGGCGCGCCTTCAGCAAGGCCGGCAACCCGTCGTGACGGCGCGCCCGGCGCCTCCCGGGCCGCCTCGCCGCCCGGCCGCTTCATCACCTTCGAGGGCGGGGAGGGGGCGGGCAAGTCGACCCAGCTCGGCCGCCTCGCCCGGACGCTGCGCGAGGCGGCGGGCCGCCATGTGGTGACGACCCGCGAGCCCGGCGGCACGGAGCGGGCCGAGGCGATCCGCGCGGCGCTCCTCTCCGGAACCGCCAAGCCCTACGGGCCCTTCGCCGAGGCGCTGCTCTTCGCGGCGGCGCGGATCGACCATCTCGACCGCCTGATCCGCCCGGCGCTGCGGAACGGCGAGATCGTGCTCTGCGACCGCTTCGCGGACTCGACCCGCGCCTACCAGGGCGCGGCGGGGGGCGTCGAGGCGGGGACGCTGCTGGCGCTGGAGCGCGTGGCTGTTGGGAGCACGCGGCCCGACCTGACCCTCATCCTCGACCTCCCCCGGAGGCCGGCCTCGCCCGGGCGCGGGCGCGGGCCGCAGCGGGGGAGGCGCCCGACCGCTTCGAGGCGGAGGCGCTCGCCTTCCACACCCGCCTGCGCGAGGGATTCCTGGCCATCGCCGCGGCCGAGCCGGAGCGCTGCGCCGTGATCGACGGCGCGCAGGCTCCCGAGGCGGTCGAGGCCGCGATCCGCGCCGCAGTCTCAGCCCGCCTGCCGGGCCTGCTGCCGGAGGCGCCCGCGTCAGGCCGGGAGGGGCGCGACGATGCCGCCTGAGCGCCCCGACGACGACGTCGAGGCGGGCGACCTCGCCGACGTGCCGCGCCCGCGGGAGTGCACGCGCCTGGTCGGCCACGCGGCGGCCGAGGCCGCCTTCGCCGGGGCGATCGCTTCGGGCCGCCTGCACCACGCCTGGCTGATCGGCGGCGCGCAGGGCATTGGCAAGGCGACGCTCGCCTACCGGGTCGCCCGCTCCCTTCTCGCCAACCCGGAGCCGGGCGCGGGGCCGGCGAGCCTCGACGTCGACCCCGCGCACCCGGTCGCCCGCAAGGTGGCCGCACTCTCGCATCCGAACCTCGTCGCCCTGCGCCGCCACCGGCAGCCGGGTGCGAAGGCATTGCCGACGAAGATCGGCGTCGATGCCGCGCGCAGGGCCCTCGACCTGTTCGGCTCGACCGCCGGCAACGCGGGCTACCGGATCTGCATCGTCGACAGCGCCGAGGACCTCAACGCCAACAGCGCCAACGCTCTCCTCAAGATGGTCGAGGAGCCGCCGCCGCGTTCGCTCTTCCTCATCGTCAGCCACGCGCCGGGGCGCCTCCTGCCGACGATCCGCTCCCGCTGCCGGGCGCTCAGCCTGCGCCCTCTCTCCGAGGCGCAGGTGACGGAGGTCGTCGCGGGATTCCCCGGCCCCTTCCGCGCCCCCAGTCCGGAGGCGCTCGCCCGCGCGGCCGCGCTCGCGGAGGGCTCGGTCGCCCGCGCGGTCCAGATGCTCGACCCGGCCACCGCCGGCCTCGTCGCCGAGGTCGAGGCCCTGCTGGCGGGGATCGAGCGGCCGGATTGGCGCCGCATCCTGGCGCTCGCCGAGACGCTCGCGGGCCGCGAGGCCGAGCCCCTGTTCGAGGCGAGCCTCGACACCGTGTTCCGCTTCGTCTCGTCCGAGCTCGACCGGCGCCGGGCGGAGCCGCCCGCTCGCCTTGCGGCCCTGGTCGAGGTGTGTGACAAGACCGCCCGCGCCGCCCGGGAGGCCGCGACCTTCAACCTCGACCGCCGGCCCCTCGTCCTCTCCCTGTTCGGGGACCTCGCGGGCGCGGTGCGGGCGGCCTAGCCGACCTGCGCGCGATCTCCGATCCTGTGATCCCGGCGTCCCGGGATCGGGGGAGACCATGAACCGCCTATCCGGGGAACCTTCGACGTGACGGCCCAACCGCCGGCCAAGGGCCGCTTCAGCCTCACCACCGCGATCTCCTACCCGAACGGCGCGCCGCATATCGGCCACGCCTACGAGGTGATCGCGACCGACGCCATCGCCCGCTTCCACCGGCTCGACGGCTACGAGGTGCTGTTCTCCACCGGCACCGACGAGCACGGCCTGAAGATCCAGCAGACGGCCGCCCGCCAGGGCACGACGCCGCGCGCCCTGGTCGACGCCATGTCGGAGAAGTTCCGGCACATGGCCGAGGCCCTGAATTGCAGCCACGACCGCTTCATCCGCACCACCGAGCCCGACCACTACGCCGCCGCGCAGGCGATCTGGGCCCGCATGCGGGACAACGGCGACATCTACCTGTCGAAGTACATCGGCTGGTACTCGGTGCGCGACGAGGCGTGGTACGGCGAGGACGAGACGGAACTCGGCCCCGACGGGATCCGCCGCGCCAAGGCGACCCAGACGCCCGTCGAGTGGACCGAGGAGGAGAATTACCTGTTCCGCCTCTCGGCCTATGCCGACAGGCTCCTCGCGCTCTATGAGAACCAGCCCGACTTCATCGGCCCCGAGACGCGCCGCAACGAGGTGGCGAGCTTCGTGCGCCAGGGCCTGAAGGACCTCTCGGTCAGCCGCACCACCTTCGATTGGGGCGTGCCGGTGCCGGATGCGCCGGGCCACGTCATGTACGTCTGGGTCGACGCGCTGACGAACTACCTCACGGTCTGCGGCTTCCCCGACGAGGCCGACCTGCGCTGGCGCAACTGGCCGGTCGACCTCCACGTCATCGGCAAGGACATCGTCCGCTTCCATGCGGTCTACTGGCCGGCCTTCCTGATGTCGGCGGGGCTGCCGCTCCCCAAGCGCGTCTTCGGCCACGGCTTCCTGCTCTCGAAGGGCGAGAAGATGTCGAAGTCGCTCGGCAACGTCGTCGACCCGATGGACCTGATCGCGACCTACGGCGTCGACCAGCTCCGCTACTTCGTGCTGCGCGAGGTCCCCTTCGGCGGCGACGGCAATTACAGCCACGAGGCGATCATCGGGCGCATCAACGCGGACCTCGCCAACGACCTCGGCAACCTCGCCCAGCGCTCGCTCTCGATGCTCGCCAAGAATTGCGAGGGCCGGGTGCCGCAGCCCGGCCCCCTCACGGAGGCCGACCGGGCGCTCATCGCCGCCGCCGACGCGCTGCCGGGGAGAGCGCGCGCCGCGATGGCCGACCTTGCGCTGCACAATGTGCTCGCCGACATCTGGACGGTGGTGGGCGACGCCAACCGCTACTTCGCGGCCGAGGAGCCCTGGAAGCTCCGCAAGACCGATCCGGAACGGATGGGCACGGTGCTCTACGTCACGGCCGAGACCCTTCGGGCGGTCGGCATCCTGGTCCAGCCCTTCGTACCGACAGCGGGCGCGGCGCTCCTCGACCTCCTCGGCCTCTCGCCCGAGGCGCGGATGCTGGGGCATGTCGGCGCGGAAAACCGCCTCGCGCCCGGCGCGAGCCTGCCCGCGCCGGCCCCGATCTTCCCTCGCTTCGTCGAGCCGGACGCGCCGGCCGCCTGAGGCGGACGTTTCCCTCCTCTCCTTGCGGGGAGAAGAGGGCCCACACAGACCTGACAGCCATGCTGATCGACAGCCACTGCCATCTCGACTTCCCGGATTTTGCCGCCGACATCGCGGGCGTCGTCGCTCGCGCCGAGGCTGCGGGCGTGTCGCGGATGCTCACGATCTCGACCCGCGTGGCCAAGGCCGACACCTACCGGGCCATCGCGGAGGCGCACGGGGCCGTCTGGTACACGGTGGGCACCCACCCGCACGGGGCAGGCGAGGAGCCGGACGTCCCGGCCGAGGCGATCGCGGCGCTGACCGATCATCCCCGCTGCATCGGCATCGGCGAGGCCGGCTTCGACTACCATTACGCGGACGCGGCGCCGGAGGCCGTGCAGGAGCGGGTGCTGCGCGCCCATATCGAGGCCGCCCGGGCGAGCGCGCTCCCTCTGGTTATCCATTCCCGCGACGCCGACGCCCATATGGAGGCCGTGCTGACGGACGAGATGCGCAAGCGCCCCTTCACGGGCGTGCTGCACTGCTTCTCCTCCGGCCGGCGCCTCGCGGAAGCCGGCGTCGAACTCGGACTCTTCGTCTCCTTCTCCGGCATCGTCACCTTCCGGCGTTCGCACGAGCTGCGCGACATCGCCCGGGCGGTGCCCCGCGACCGCATCCTCGTCGAGACCGATGCGCCCTTCTTGGCGCCCGAGCCGCACCGGGGCCGGACGAACGAGCCGGCCTACACGGCCGACACCGCCCGCTCGCTGGCCGCGACCCTCGACATCCCCTTCGAGGACTTCGCGCGGGCGAGCACGGACAATTTCCACCGCCTGTTCACGAAGGCCGAGAGGGCATGACAGGGGCGGGTGCGGTCGGCTACCAACCGGGCGGGAGGTCCGGATGGCGACGCTGACCCTGCGCATCCTCGGCTGCGGCTCGTCCGGCGGCGTGCCCCGGGTCGGCTACGGCTGGGGCGCCTGCGACCCCGCCGAGCCGAGGAACCGCCGCCGCCGCTGCTCGCTGCTCGCCGAGCGCCGGGACGGGGAGGGGGCGACGACGCTCCTCGTCGACACCGCGCCGGACCTGCGCGAGCAGCTCATCGACGCGGAGGTGAGCCGCCTCGATGCGATCCTGTTCACCCACGCCCACGCCGACCACACCCACGGCATCGACGACGTCCGCCCCCTGGTGATCCACATGCGGCGGCGCATCCCCGTCTACGCCGACGCGACGACGCGGCGCCTCCTCGAGATCCGCTTCGGCTACTGCTTCGAGACACCGCCCGGCAGCGCCTACCCGCCGATTCTCGACCTGAACGACCTCGCGGAGGGCGAGCGGCTGACGATCGACGGGCCCGGCGGTCCGCTCTCCGCGCTGCCCTTCGGGATGGAACACGGCAACGAGGCGGCGCTCGGCTTCCGCTTCGGCCCGGCGGCCTACGCGCCCGACGTCAGCCTGATGCCCGAGGCGAGCAAGGCGCATCTGCGCGGCCTCGACCTCCTCATCATCGACGCGCTCCGCGATACGCCCCACCCGACTCATTACTCGGTCTCTGATGCCCTCGCCCTGATCGAGGAGGTGGCGCCGCGCCGCGCCATCCTGACGAACCTGCACACCGACCTCGACTACGCGCCCCTCGCCCGCCGGCTGCCGCCGGGCGTCGTCCCGGCCCATGACGGGCTCACCGCGACGGTGGATCTGTGAGAGGACGGTTCGTGCGGTTCCCGACCGACGGCATGGGAACCGCGCGGCTCTCGGCGGCGGTCTCCGGATGAGACTGGGCGGAGGACCGGGAAACCCGCGTCCCGGCTGAATTTCTGCCGGGATCCTCCCCTCCCGGGATCCCGGGATCCTGCAATCCCCGGTCGCAAATGCCGCCGGAACGCCCCGATTCGTATTAATTTCGCCACACTGTTGTGGCCTTGCATCAGGCATGCCGTTTCTGCGACGCTCCCGCACCTCGGGTGCCCCTCATCAGGGCGCCGACGTGACCGGCGCTCCCTCCGAGGGAGCGGGCCCGGCCGAGGGCCATGGCGGGGTCGCCGACGCCATGCGGCCCGGCCCCCGCGGGCCGGGCTGGATCGGGGCCGCCATCGTCGCTCTCGCCCTCGTCTCGGCCATCGCCACCTTCCTGATCCTGGCGGGCGTCATCCGCGTCACCCCGACTCCGACGATCGGCGTGACGCTGCTGGCCATCAACGTCGCCCTCGTCCTCGGCCTCGTCATCATCATCGCCTGGGAAGCCCGCGTCTTCCTGCAGGCGCGGAGGGCGAACGCGGCGGTGGCGCGGCTGCACACCCGCATCGTCGGGCTGTTCAGCCTGATCGCGATCCTGCCGACGATCCTGCTCGCCGTCGTCGCCTCGGTGACGATCGACCGCGGCCTGTCGCTCGGGTTCACCGACCGGGTCCGCGACGTGGTTCTGAAATCCGTGGAGGTGGCCGACGCCTACCAGGAGAACCAGTGCCAGAGCCTCGCCCGCGAGATCCGCATCCTCGCCGACGACCTCACCCGGGCCCGGCCGAACTTCGACGTGAACCGCGACTGGTTCCAGGGCTTCCTGACCACCCGCGCGACCAATCTCGGGCTGCCCGTCGCGCAGATCATGCGGGGCCCGAGCGAGGTCGTCGCCCGCGCCAAGATCGACATCCTGAAGGAGACGCGCCTGCCCTCGGCCGCGGCCTTCGAGGAGGCGGGCAAGTCGAACGACCCGATCTGCCTGCTGCCGACGGAGGGTCGCGTCTTCGCCGCCCTCCTCAGGATGCCGGCCTACGACGCCGCCGTGCTCCTCGTGCAGCGCGAGGTGACCCAGCTCGCCATCGAGTTCCCCGGCGTCTCGCGGGCGGCGGCGGCCGAGTACCTGACCTACGACGCGCTCAAGCGCTCGATCCAGGTCACCTTCGCCTCGGTCTTCGTGCTGATCGCGCTCATCGCCCTGCTCTCGGCGATCTGGTTCGGACTCAACTTCGCCAACCGCTTCGTCGCCCCGATCCGGCGCCTCATCAACGCCGCCGACCAAGTCGCCTCCGGCAATTTCTATGCGCAGGTGCCGGCCCGCAAATCCGACGGCGACCTCGCCCATCTCGGCGAGAGCTTCAACAAGATGACGCAGGAGCTGCGCCGCCAGCATGCCGGGCTCACCGCGGCGAGCGACCTGATCGACCGCCGCCGCCGCTTCACGGAGGCCGTGCTCTCGGGTGTCTCGCCGGGCGTCATCGGCGTCGATGCGGGCGGCATCGTCACCATCGCCAACCCGGCGGCCGAGCGGATGCTGGGCCTCGCCAGCGACGCTCTCGTCGACGTGCCTCTGACCCAGGCCGTGCCCGAGCTCGGGCCGCTCCTGCCCGAAGGCGAGGGGCGGCAGCGGGCGCTCCAGCAGCAGATCCAGCTCACCCGCGACGGGCGCGAGCGCACGGTGACGGTCCGGATCACCACCGAGCAGGCGCAAGGGGGCGCCCGGGGCTTCGTGGTGACGCTCGACGACATCACCGACCTCGTCTCGGCCCAGCGCACCTCCGCCTGGGCGGACGTGGCGCGCCGCATCGCCCACGAGATCAAGAACCCGCTCACCCCGATCCAGCTCTCCGCCGAGCGTATCCGGCGCAAGTACGGGAAGGTCATCGTCAGCGACCGCGAGGTCTTCGACCAGTGCACGGCCACGATCGTGCGACAGGTCGACGAGATCAAGCGCATGGTCGACGAGTTCTCCTCGTTCGCCCGCATGCCGAAACCCGCGATCGCCGAGCAGGACCTCACAGAGATCGCCAAGCAGAACCTGTTCATGATGCGGGTGGCTCACCCGGACCTCGACTTCACCTTCTCGGCCCGCGGGCTCGACGGGGCGGAGCGGGTCACAGCGGCTTTCGACATCCGCCTGCTGTCGCAGGCGCTGACGAACATCCTCAAGAACGCCGTCGAGGCGGTGGCCGCGGTGCCGGAGGCCGAGCTTGGCAAGGGCCACGTCGACCTCGCGCTCGCCGTCGAGGAGGAGTTCGCGGTGATCGAGGTCACCGACAACGGCAAGGGCTTCCCCGCCGAAGGCCGCCAGCGCCTCCTCGAGCCCTACATGACGACCCGCGAGGGCGGGACGGGGCTGGGCCTCGCCATCGTCAGCAAGGTGCTCGAGGAGCACGGCGGCGGGATCGAGCTCAACGACAATCCCGCCGGCCGGGGGGGACGCGTGCGCCTGCGGGTGCCGTGCGCCCTCGCGGCGGACGCGGCGCCCGAGACGCGCGCGAAGATCATCGAGACGGGCGCCGCACGGACGGCCCCTCAGGTCGCGGAGAAGATGCCGGAGATGCAGCCATGAGCGCCGATATCCTGATCGTCGACGACGAGGCCGACATCCGCGACCTCGTCGCGGGGATCCTGGACGACGAGGGGCACCGCACCCGCACCGCGGGCGGCTCCGACGAGGCGCTCGCCGCCATCGAGGCCCGCCGTCCCCACCTCGTCTTCCTCGACATCTGGCTGCAGGGCTCGCGCCTCGACGGGCTACAGGTGCTCGACCTGATCAAGGCCGGCCATCCGGACCTGCCGGTGGTGATGATCTCGGGCCACGGCAACATCGAGACCGCGGTCGCGGCCATCAAGTCGGGCGCCTACGACTTCATCGAGAAGCCGTTCAAGGCCGACCGGCTGATCCTGGTCGCTGAGCGGGCGCTGGAGGCTTCCCGCCTCAAGCGCGAGGTCAAGGACCTCAAGGCCCGCTCCGGCCAGGCGAGCCGGCTCGTCGGCGCCTCGGTTGCCATCAACCAGCTCCGCCAGACCGTCGAGCGCGTGGCGCCGACGAATGCCCGCGTCATGATCTCGGGCGCGCCGGGCTCCGGCAAGGAACTCTCCGCGCGCACGCTCCACGCCGCCTCGGGCCGCGCCAACGGGCCGTTCGTCGTCATCAACGCGGCGACGATCACGCCCGAGAACATGGAGGCGGAGCTCTTCGGGGTCGAGGGCGGCGAGGGCCGGGTACGCCGCGTCGGCGCGCTGGAGGAGGCCCATGGCGGCTCCCTCTACATCGACGAGGTCGCCGACATGCCCCGCGAGACCCAGAACCGCATCCTTCGGGTCCTGGTCGATCAGAACTTCCAGCGGGTCGGCGGCACCACACGGGTCCACGTGGATGTCCGCATCGTCTCGTCCTCCTCGCGCGATCTCGCCGAGGAGATCGCGGGCGGCCGCTTCCGGGAGGACCTGTTCCACCGCCTCTCGGTGGTGCCGATCCGGGTGCCCTCGCTCTCGGAGCGGCGCGAGGACGTACCCGAGCTGATCACGTTCTTCATGGACCAGATCTCGGCCGCCACCGGCCTGCCGCGCCGCCGCATCGCGGAGGACGCGATGGCGGTGCTGCAGTCGCACGACTGGCCCGGCAACGTCAGGCAGCTGCGCAACAACGTCGAGCGGCTGATGATCCTCACCCACACCGACCCGGAGCAGGAGGTCACCTCCGAGATGCTGCCCTCCGAGATCGGGACGCTGGTGCCCACCACCCCGAACGGGGCGGGCGGCGAGAAGCTGATGAGCCTCGCGCTGCGTGAGGCCCGCGAGATCTTCGAACGCGAGTACCTGATCGCACAGATCGCCCGCTTCTCCGGCAACATCTCCCGCACCGCAGAGTTCATCGGCATGGAGCGCTCGGCCCTCCACAGGAAGCTGAAATCCCTCGGGATCGGCCCCTGAGGCCGCGCCGGGCCCCAGGAAACGGCGCGGCGACCCGGCTCCCGCCGCGGCGCTCTCCTTGCATCCGGATCCGGGGACCGGACTCTTGCATACCACACTTGCATCGGGCCGGAATTTGAACACGTAATAGACGCGGCCGTGGGCTCCCGCAGGGGCTCGGCCGCGGCAACGACCGATAATCAGAACCCGTCCCCGTGGCGGGCGCCGGAACAGCGCAAGGATAAGAACAATGGCGGGCGAACGCGCACAGAACCTGCAGGACACCTTTCTCAACCATGTCCGCAAGAACAAGATCCCGCTGACCATCTTCCTCGTCAACGGCGTGAAGCTGCAGGGCGTGGTCACCTGGTTCGACAATTTCTGCGTGCTGCTCCGTCGGGACGGGCACTCGCAGCTCGTCTACAAGCACGCGATCTCGACGATCATGCCCGGCCATCCGGTCCAGCTCTTCGAGCCCGACGAGACCGCCGAGAAGGCGTGAGCCGCGCGGCCCGACACCGCATCCCGATCGACGCGTTTCGCGGCGGGCGGCCCCTTGTCGGCCGCGCGCGGGCTCCCATTGTCCCCTGAAGGGATGATGCGGTGGGCGATGCGGCCTGACGATCCGACGAAGGACCCATGAGCGAGACGCAGACTGCCGGCGAGGCCCGGCTGCAGGCGATGGCCGCCCCCGAGGGCGAGATCGCGGCGGCGACGAAGACCCTCGTGGTCGGCCCCTACCTCACCCGCGCCGCAGGCTTGGCCGCCGGCGCTCCCGACCGGCAGGCCGCGCGCTCGCCGGCCGCGCGCCTCGACGAGGCGGTCGGCCTTGCCGCCGCCATCGACCTCGACGTGGCGCAGGCGACGGGCCTGAGCCTCCAGAAGATCCGGCCCTCGACCTATCTGGGCAAGGGCCGGGTGGAGGAGCTCGCCGGGCTGATCAAGGCCGAGGAGATCGGCCTCGTCGTGATGGATTGCGCGCTCTCGCCGGTGCAGCAGCGCAACCTCGAGAAGGCCTGGGGCGCCAAGGTCATCGACCGCACCGGCCTGATCTTGGAGATTTTCGGGCGGCGCGCCTCGACGCGGGAGGGGCGCCTGCAGGTGGAGCACGCCCACCTCGCCTACCAGAGGAGCCGCCTCGTGCGCTCCTGGACCCACCTCGAGCGCCAGCGCGGCGGCTTCGGCTTCCTCGGCGGCCCCGGCGAGACCCAGATCGAGGCCGACCGGCGCCTGATCCAGGAGCGCATGACCCGCATTGAGCGCGACCTCGACGCGGTCACCCGCACCCGCGGCCTGCACCGGCAGAGCCGGGCCCGGGTGCCGTACCCGATCGTGGCGCTCGTCGGCTACACGAACGCCGGCAAGTCGACGCTCTTCAACACGCTCACCAAGGCTGAGGTGCGGGCGCAGGACATGCTGTTCGCGACCCTCGACCCGACGGCCCGGGCCACCAAGCTCCCCCACGGCGAGACCGTGATCCTGTCGGACACGGTGGGCTTCATCTCCGACCTGCCGACCCCTCTCATCGCCGCCTTCCGGGCGACGCTGGAGGACGTGATCGAGGCCGACATCCTGCTCCACGTGCGGGACGTCTCGCACGGCGACACCGAGGCACAGGCCGAGGACGTCGCCGAGGTGCTGGACGAACTCGGCATCGGCGACCGTGCCGACCGGATCATCGAGGTCTGGAACAAGGCCGACCTCCTCGACGAGGCCGAGCGCACGCGGCTCCTCAACCTCAGCGCCATGGCCCGCGAATCCGGCCGCAACGACCGCGACAGCGCGGCCCCCGTCCTCGTCTCGGCGCTGACGGGGGAGGGGCTTCCCGCCCTGATGAGCCGGATCGAGGCGCGCATCGCCCGAAGCCGCTCCACCTTCGCGGTGATCCTGCCGCCCGAGGACGGCGCCTCCCTGAACTGGCTCTACGAGAACGCCGAGGTGCTCGACCGGCGCACCGTCGACGGGGGCGCGCTGCACCTCGCCGTGCGCATCGCTCCCGAGAAGGAGCCGCGCTTCCTTAACCGCTTCGGGGGCGCCCGCCGTCTCGCGCGGGCCGGCTGAGGCTTCGGGGCCCGTGCCGCGCTTTGCCGCCAATCTCAGCCTGCTCTTCACCGAGCACCCCTTCCTCGACCGTTTCGCGGCGGCCCGCGACGCGGGCTTCCCGGCGGTCGAGTTCCTGTTTCCCTACGAGCATGCGCCGGAGGCGGTGGCGCAGGCGCTGCGCCTGAGCGGGCTCGATCTCGTCCTGTTCAACATGCCCCCAGGCGACTGGGCCGCGGGCGAGCGCGGGCTCGCGGCGCTCCCGGACCGGTTCGAGGCGGTGGCGGCCGGCATCGAGACGGCGCTCGCCTACGCCGCGGCCACCGGCGTGCCGCGCCTCCACCTGATGGCGGGCCTTGCGGACCGCGCGGATCCGGGCGCGCGGGCGGCCTACGACCGCGCCCTGCGCCACGCGGCGGAGCGCCTCTCGGAGCGCGGGCTCGACCTGATGATCGAGCCGATCAACCGGCGCAGCATGCCGGGCTACTTCCTCGACGACCTCGACTGGGCGGCGGAGCGCGTCGCGGCTTTGCGTGCGGACGGCCACGCCAATGTCGGCCTCCAATGCGATCTCTTCCACGCGCAGATCCTGCACGGCGACCTCACGGCACGCCTTGCCCGGCTGATGCCGCTGATCGGCCACGTGCAGGTGGCGAGCGTGCCGGACCGGGCGGAGCCCGGCACCGGAGAACTCAACGACGCTTTCCTGTTCGGCGAGCTCGACCGCCTGGGCTATTCGGGCTTCGTCGGCTGCGAGTACAACCCGCGGGCGGGCACCGAGGCCGGCCTTTCCTGGCTCGCGCCGTACCGGGCGGCGCCGGTGGGGGAGGGGGCGTAGGGCCGAAAGCGCTCTCCTCCCCACATGGGGAGGAGAACCCTGTTACGCCGGCCTCAATCCTTCTGCGGCGCCGCGACCGCGGCGGCGAGCTTGTCCTGCAGGGCACCGGAGCCGCCCACCACCTCGACCCGGGTGCCGGAGGCCGCCTTGCGCGACGCCCAGTCTCCGATCATCTCCAGGCAGGTGTGATCGATGTCCCTGAGGTCGTTGGCGGAAAGCCGCACCGCGCCGCCCGCGGGCGTCCGCTCCAGGGCCGCGTTGAGATGCGGCAGCTGCAGGAAGGTCGCCGCGCCCGACAGGCGCACCTCCGGCACGTCGGCCCGCTCGGACGCCGCCGCATTCTCGATCCGCAGCGTGCCCTTGCGGAGCGCCGGGACCACCTGCAGCAGGCTCAGGACCAGACCCGTGAGCACCCCGGTCAGGAGGTCCATCGTCACCACGAGGACCATCGTGGCGAGCCAGATCCCGACGGTGGCGAGTCCGTAGCGGGCGTGGAGGTGCAGGGCGTGGGCCGGGCTCGCGAGGCGCCAGCCCGTCACCACGAGGATGCCGGCGAGCGCCGCCGTCGGCACGAGCGTGAGGACCCACGGCAGGGCGACGAGGAAGGCCAGGATCCAGGCGCCGTGCAGCACCGTCGAGGCGCGGGTCGCCGCGCCCGCCTGGACGTTCGCCGAGGAGCGCACGATCACCCCCGTCATCGGCAGGCCGCCGACGAGGCCGCACAGGATGTTGCCCGCCCCCTGTGCGCCGAGCTCCCGGTTGTAGGCCGTGCGCGGCCCGTCGTGCATCCGGTCGACCGCCGCGGCCGAGAGCAGGCTCTCGGCGCTGGCGATCACGGCGAGCGTCAGCGCCGCCACGATCATGGTGGGCTCGGCGAGCCGCGCCCAGTCCCCGGCGACGGGCAGCGCGAGCCCGCCGAGGATCGAGTCCGGCACCTCGACGCGCTTGACCGCGAGGCCGCCGAGGACGGCGAGCCCCGTGCCGGCGAGCACGCCGACGAGGGCGCCGGGCAGGAGCTTCAAGCGCGCCGGCCGGAACCGCTCCCAGCCGACCATCGCCGCGATGGTGGTGAGGCCGACCGCCACCGCCGCGAGGCTGCCCGACTGGTCGACGCTCATCACGTCGAAGAAGGCTCGCGGGATCGCGATCAGGTTGTCGAGGCCGCCCGCCTTCGGGGCGGCGTCGGTGAGGACGTGGAGCTGCGCCAGCACGATCAGCACGCCGATGCCCGCGAGCATGCCGTGCACCACGGCCGGCGAGATCGCCCGGAACCAGCCGCCGACGCGGAGCAACCCGCCCGCGATCTGCAGGAGGCCGGCCAGAACGAGGACCGGCCCGAGCATGCCGAGCCCGTGCAGGCGCACGAACTCGAACACGATGACGGCGAGGCCCGCCGCCGGGCCGCTCACCTGGAGCGGCGAGCCGGCGAGCAGGCCCACCACGAGGCCGCCGATGATGCCGGTGATGAGGCCGCGCTCGGGCGGGACGCCCGAGGCGATGGCGATGCCCATGCAGAGGGGCAGGGCGACGAGGAAGACGACGAAGGAGGCGGGCAGGTCCCGCGCGAGGGTCTCGCGCGAGAGGGGGAGGAAGCGCTGCATCGGCCCGGCCCTCATTCCGCCGCCAGCGGCAGGGCGATCTCGGGGGCGGCGACGCGCGGGCTCGGCGCCTGCGCCACCGGCAGGCGCGCCTCGTCGGCCTCCTCCACGGCCACGAAGCGGCCCTTCTCGCCGCAATAGGCCAGCACCGCGCCGGTCTCGATCTCGAAGAACCAGCCGTGCAGGCGCAATTCCCCCTTGGCGAGGCCGGCCGCCACGCTCGGATGCGTGCGCAGGTGGTTCAGCTGCACCACCACGTTCTCCAGCGCCAGCGCCCGGTGATGGTCCCTCGGGTCGAGCCCGGCGGGGTAGGCCTCGCAGACGATCCGGCTCGCCGCGTGGCTGTGGCGGAGCCAAGCCGCGACGTTCGGCATGCCGGCCAGCGCCTCGGGCTTCATCAGCCCCTTCATCGCGCCGCAATCGGAATGGCCGCAGATGACGATGTCGCGGACGCCCAAGGCCACCACGGCGTACTCGATCGCCGAGGAGACGCCGCCGTTCTGCTCCGAGAAGGGCGGCACGATGTTGCCCGCGTTCCGGCAGACGAACAATTCGCCCGGCGCGGCCTGCGTGATGTGCTCGGGCGCCACGCGGGAATCCGCGCAGGCGATGATCAGGGCCTTCGGCTGCTGCCCGTCGCGGACGAGCCGCTCGTAGACGGCCTGCTGGCCCGGGAAGACGGTCCCGCGGAAGTTCGAGATACCCTGGATGATGGTGTCCACGTCGATCCTCTCGTCATGAAGGTCTTGCGGTGACGTGCGGGGTCGGCGGGCGGACAGGCATCCGCCCGGTCCGGGGCCGTCGGGCCCCGGTCGATGACCTCGCAACCGTGATGGCGATCGGTCGCCCCCGGGGCCTTCGAGCGGCGCGGGCCGCTCGACCTCTCGGCGCCCGCGCCGGGCTCGAAGGCCCGTCTCCCTCGGAAAGGGAGGGCAGCCTCAGCGGATCGGCGTCCCGGACAGGCCCGAGGCCCATGTGCCCGCGAGCCCCGCGCGAGCGGGCATCCGGACGCCGGCCTCCTCCGCGAGCATGGGCTGGCCGAGGATCTGGCCGGTGCCGCGGCGCTGCGCGTGGAGCGAGCGCGGATCGTGATAGGGATCGCCGATATAGGAACTCATGAACGCCCCGCCGGCGGCCTGCCGGCTTCCATCGGGTCCGGCCTGCGCCGCGAGCGGCATCGCGAGGGCGGCGGCAAACACGGTCGCAGCCACGAGACGGTTCATGCAATATTCTCCTCATTTGTCCGAGAGATATTTCGCGACGATCCGCGATGTCTCCCGACGAGAAGAAACATAGGCCGCACTTTCGCGAGCCTCTGTGCGCCAAGTTACGGGTATCAGGGCGACGATTTAATCCGACACCGCGCCTGAAGACGTGCTTCACCGTACGAGTTCAAGAATAATATTTCCAGCGGTGCAGGATTATACATCCACCCGCCGAGACGGCTCGAGGCCGGCGGGGATCGGCTCAAGCGGATGTGTCTTTCGGGTGGGTTGACGGCCGGCCTCGGAAGCCCTGCTCTCGCCGCCCCGCGGAGCAACGCGGCGGCATCATCGTGAGGGAACGGATCATGGCGGGAGCGATACGGGCGGCCCTCGCGGCCCTGGCGCTCGCCCTAATCGGGAGCGCGGCGGAGGCCGGGGAGGGGGCTCACGGCGGCATGGTGCTCGTGCCCGGCGAAGCGGCCGTGCGGTGGAGCCCGGCGCCGGCCTCGCTGCCGCAGGGCATCGAGATCAGCGTGATCATGGGCGATCCGGAGAAGCCCGGGCCCTTCACCCTGCGGGTCAGGATCCCGGCCGGCACCCTGATCGCGCCCCACACCCACACGGCGGACGAGAGCGTGACGCTCCTGTCCGGCAGCCTCGCGCACGACACGGGCGACACCGTCGACCGGGCGCGGGGGAAGACGATGGAGCGCGGCGGATTCGTGTTCCTGCCCTTGAACATGGCCCATTCCCTCTGGACCTCTTCGGAGCCGGCGGTCGTTCAGGTCTCGGGCACGGGGCCGTTCGGGCTGACCTACGTCAACCCGGCCGATGACCCGAGGCGCCAGGGAACGCCCGCCCGCTGAGGGGCCGCGCGCCTCAGGAAGTCAGGAGAGGATTCGATGAGCAGCACGATGTCCCGCGCCGTCGTCGTCGGCCCGGGGGGCGGCTTCGACAAGGTCGCCCCCGGCGAGCGGCCCGTGCCCGCGCCCGGCCCCGGCGAGATCACCGTCCGGCTGCGGGCGAGTTCCCTCAACTACCACGACTACGCCGTGGTCAGCGGCGCCTGGGGCCCGAGCGAGCCGCGCGTGCCCCTGTCGGACGGGGCGGGGGAGGTCGAGGCCCTGGGCGCGGGCGTGACCGCCTTCGCGGTGGGCGATTCCGTCGTCAGCACCTTCTTCCCGACCTGGCTCGACGGCGTGCCGCAGGTCGAGGGCTTCGCCACCGTCCCGGGCGACGGGGTGGACGGCTACGCCCGCGACCGGGTGACGGCGCCGGCCACGGCCTTCACGCGCGCCCCACGCGGCTGGGACCACGCCGAGGCCGCGACCCTGACAACGGCGGGGCTGACCGCGTGGCGCGCGCTGCACGCCGATGCCGGCCTCAAGGCCGGCGACGTCGTGCTCGTGCAGGGCAGCGGGGGCGTGTCGATCTTCGCGCTGCAATTCGCCAAGATGGCCGGGGCCACGGTGATCGCCACCTCGTCGAGCGAGCCGAAGCTCGAGCGCCTGCGCGCCCTCGGGGCCGACCACGTCATCAACTACCGGGCGGACCCGGCCTGGGGGCGAGCGCGCGGCGCTGGACCGGCGGGCACGGCGTCGACCACGTCATCGATGTCGGCGGCCCAGCGACGCTGGAGCAGTCGATGGAGGCGGTGCGGGTCGCCGGCCACGTATCGGTCATCGGCATCCTGTCCGGCGTCGCCGGGCCGCTGCCGCTGGTGCCCGCCCTCGTGCGGCAGATCCGCCTGCAGGGCGTCCTCGTCGGCAGCCGTCGCCAGCAGATCGCGATGATCCGGGCGATCGACGCGACAGGCCTCCGCCCGGTCGTCGACAGCCGCTACCCGTTGGACAACCTCGTCGACGCGTTCCGCCACCAGGAGAGCAACCGGCACTTCGGCAAGATCTGCATCGAGATCTGAGCCGGCCGAGGCGTCAGCTCAGCCCAGCAGTTTGTCGAGGGTGATCGGGATGTCGCGCACCCGCACCCCCGTCGCGTGCCAGACGGCGTTGGCGATGGCGCCGGCCGTGCCGGTGATGCCGATCTCGCCGACGCCCTTGATGCCGAGCGGGTTCACGTGCGGATCCGCCTCCTCCACCAGGATCGCCTCCATCGCGGGGATGTCGGCGTTCACGGGCAGGTGGTACTCGGCGAGGTTGTTGTTGAGGAAGCGGCCCGTGCGGGCATCCATCGCCGCGTGCTCGTGGAGCGCGAAGGAGACGCCCCAGATCATGCCGCCGTAATACTGGCTGCGCACGAGGCGCGGGTTGACGATGCGGCCCGCCGCGAAGGCGCCGACGAGGCGCGAGACGCGGATCTGGCCGAGATCGGGATCGACCAGGACCTCGGCGAAGACGGCGCCGTGGGCGTGCATGGCGTAGGCCTTCTTGGCGGCGGGGTCGGCGGCGCCCGTGCCCCTGGCCTCGACGCTGTCGCGCCCGGCGCGGGCGAGGATCTCCGAGAAGCTCTCGGAGCGTGCGGGATCGTCCCGGCGGGCGAGGCGCCCGCCCTCGGCGGCGACGCCCGCGTTGCCGGCCCCGTAGAGCGGGGAGGCGGGATCGTTCACCGCGAGCTCGGCGAGCGCCGCGATCACGGCCTGCCCCGCATTGTGGAGCGCCATGCCGGCCGTGGCGGTGCCGGTCGAGCCGCCCGCGAGCCCGCCATTCGGCAGGCGGTTGTGGCCGATGCTCAGGGTCACGGATTCGAGCGGCAGCCCGAGCCCGTCGGCGGCGATCTGAGCGAGGCTCGTCCAGGCGCCCTGTCCCATGTCGTGCTGGGCCGTCTCGACGAGCGCGGTGCCGTCGGCCCGCACCACGGCGCGGGCCTCGGCCTGGAACATCGAAGCCGGGTAGGTGGCCGTGCCCATGCCCCAGCCGACGAGGAGCCCGTCGGCGTCGCGCATCTGGCGCGGGGCCGTCGGCCGCGAGGCCCAGCCGAAGCGCTCGGCCCCTTGCGCGTAGCAATCCCGCAGGGCCTTCGACGAGAAGGGCTTCTTCGAGACCGGCTCGACCTCCGCGTAATTTCTCAGCCGCAGCTCCAGAGGGTCGAGGTTCAGCTCGGCGGCGAGTTCGTCCAGCGCGCTCTCGATGGCGACGCTGCCCGACGCCTCGCCCGGCGCCCGCATGAAGATCGGCGTCGCGATGTCGACCCGCACCGCCTCGTGGGTCGAGGCGAGGGCCGGGGAGGCGTAGAGATTGCGCGAGATGATGCCGGACGGCTCGATGAAATCGTCGTAGCGGCTCGTCTGCGTCAGGGTGTGGTGGTCGAAGGCCGTGAGCGTGCCGTCCGCACCCGCCCCGAGCTTCAGGGTCTGGCGGGTCGCGGCGCGATGGCCGACGGGGCCGAACATCTGCTCGCGCCGCGTCACGAGCTTCACCGGCCGCCCGACGAGGCGGGCTGCCAGGATCGCGAGGATCTGCGGGGAGGTCACCATCCCCTTCGAGCCGAAGCCGCCGCCGAGATAGTGGGAGACGATGTGGATGTTGCCGGGCGGGATGCCGAACAGGCCGGCGATCCGCGCCGTGGCCAGCGCGAGGGCCTGCGAGGGCGTGTAGAGGGTGAGGTGGTCGCCTTCCCAGGACGCGACGGCGGCGTGGGGCTCCAGCGCGTTGTGGTACTGCGCTGCGGTCTCGTAGGTGGCCTCGATGCAGGTTTGGGCGGCCCCGAGCCCCGCGGCGACGTCGCCGTAGCCGGCCCGCGCCGGGGCGCCGGGCCCCACCGCCTCCGGCACGACGGGCTCGCCGTCGAGTCCGACCCGCACGGCCTCCGTCGCGTAGCGGGGGGCGAGGAGGCGCGCGCCCTCGGTCGCCGCCTCCAGCGTCTCGGCGATCACCACCGCGATCGGCTGGTTGGCGTAGCGGACGGCCTCGTCCTGCAGCAGGTCCAGCTTGAAGCCGAAAGGGCCGTCCTTGGCATCGGGCGAGCGGGCGAGCTTCGGCACGTTCTCCGGCGTCATCACCCGCACGACGCCCGGATGCGCCTCGGCTGCGGCGACGTCGAGGCCGGTGACGCGCCCGCGGGCGATGCCGCTCACCGCCATCACGGCATGGAGGAGCCCGTCGAGGCGGAAATCGGCGGCGTAGCGGGCGGCACCCGTCACCTTGTCAGGCCCGTCGAGGCGGGCGAGGTCGGCGCCGATGGCGGCCCCGTGGCGGACGCGCTCAGGCATGGGCGGTGGCTCCGGCTTGGGCGGCGATGTCTTGGCGGGCGGCGCGAGGATGCGCGAAGGGGCTCGCGGGCAGGGCCGGCACCCGCTCCGGGGTGCCAGCGAGCGCGAGACGCAGCGCGCGGGCGACGACCCGGCGGGCGAGCTCGATCTTGAAGGCGTTGGCCTCGCCGGAGGGGCGGGCGCCGTCGAGGGCCGCCTCGGCCGCCTCGCGGAAGGCCGCCGCGTCGGGTTCCCGGCCGGCGAGCAGGCGCTCCGCGCCGTTCGCCCGCCAGGGCTTCAGGGCGAGCCCGCCGAGCGCGATCCGGGCCTCGCCGATCCGCCCGCCGTCGAGGCGCAGCATCGCGGCGGCCGAGACCAGGGCGAAGGCGTAGGAGGTGCGGTCGCGGACCTTGAGATAGCGGGCATGGGCCGCGAAATCCGCGGCCGCCGGCGGCAGCCGCACCGCGACGATCAGCGCGCCGGGTTCCAGCACCGTGTCGCGCTCCGGCGCATCGCCGGGCAGGCGGTGGAAGTCCGTGAGCGGTACGCTGCGGGCGCCCTGCGGGCCCTCGATCTCGACCGCGGCGTCGAGCGCGGCCAGCGGCACGCAGAGGTCGGACGGCTGGACCGCGATGCAGGTTTCGGTGAAGCCCAGGACCGCGTGGAGCCGCGTCTCGCCGCCGATCGCGGCGCAGCCGGCGCCGGCCTCGCGCTTGTTGCAGGCGCTGGCGGGGTCGTAGAAATACGGGCAGCGGGTCCGCTGCATCAGGTTGCCGCCGGTCGTCGCCGCGTTGCGCAATTGCGCCGAGGCCCCCGAGAGGAGCGCCTCCGCCACGGCGGGGTAGCGGGCGGCGAAGCCCGGATCGTGGGCGAGGTCGCTGTTGCGCACCAGGGCACCGATTCGGGTGCTGCCGTCGGACAGGGTCTCGATCGCCGACAGGCCCGGGATCCGGGTGACGTCGACGAGGATTCTGGGCGTGGCGAGGCCGCCCTTCATCAGGTCGAGGAGGTTGGTGCCGGCTGCGAGGTAGGCCGCCCCCGGCGCGGCTCCCGCCGCCAGAGCCTCGGCGACGCTGCCGGCGCGGACGTAATCGAACCGGTTCACGCCGCGTCCTCCCGCTCCGCCATCGCCGCTTGCGCTGCCAGAACGGCCTCCGTGATGCCCTGGTAGGCGCCGCAGCGGCAGATGTTCCCGCTCAACGCCTCGCGGACCCGTTCGTGATCGCTCCCGGCCCATCCCTCGCGGATCAGGCCGACCGCGCTCATAATCTGGCCCGGCGTGCAGAAGCCGCACTGGAACCCGTCGTGGTTGAGGAAGGCGATCTGGACCGGGTGGAGTTCGCCCCCCTGCGCCAGCCCCTCGATCGTGACGATCTCGGCGCCGTCGAGGCTGACGGCCAGCGCCAGGCAGGCATTCACCCGGCGCCCGTCGACCAGCACCGTGCAGGCGCCGCACTGGCCGCGGTCGCAGCCCTTCTTCGTGCCGGTGAGGTCGAGGCGCTCGCGCAGGAGGTCGAGCAGGGTGACGCGGAGATCGTCGAGATCGATCGCGCGCGCCGAGCCGTTCACGGTCAGCGTGATGGACATGCTCATGCGGATTCCGGGGCTCCGTCGCTTCGGATCGGATGCAGGGGGCCTGCCGGGAGAGGGAGCGGGCAGGGGACTTGCTTGTCTGGAACGGTTTCAAGTAGCTCGCCGTGCCCGGGCGACCACCGGGCCGGTGATCACGGGTCTGTGAAGTGACGGACCCCCGCGAGGCCCGAACAGGGGGCGGACGGCTCCGCTGCCCTCATCCTGCCGCGCCGGTCGCGCAAGGCCGCACGGAACGCCCGCGACCTGCTCGACACGATCCGTTCCCGATGTCCCATCTTCCGCCTGCGACCGAGACCGCCCCCGCGACGCCCGCCGACGGCGACTGCTCGGATCCGGCGATCCGCCTGCACCAGCAGGCCATCCTCTCCGAATTCGGGGTCGAGGCCCTGCGCGGCGACGACGTCGACCGGCTGCTGCAGCGGGCTGCCGAGCTCTGCGCGGAGGGGATGGGCGCCGAGTTCTGCAAGGCCCTGGAATACCTGCGGGGCGAGGACATGCTGCTGGTGCGTGCCGGTATCGGCTGGGGGCCGGATGTGATCGGCACGGCCCGCATCGGAGCCGACCTCGCCTCGCCTGCGGGCTTCGCCCTGAAGACGGGCCGGCCCGTCATCTCCAACCACCTCGAGAACGAGACCCGCTTCCGCACCCCCCAACTCATGGCCGAGCACGGCATCCGCCGGGCGATCAATGTGATCATCGCGAACCGGGACGGCGCCTTCGGCGTGCTGGAGGTGGACGACAGCCGCGAAGGCATGTTCGAGGAGGCCGACATCGCCTTCATGCAGGGCTTCGCAAACCTGCTCGGCGGCGCCATCGAGCGCCTGCGCACGGAAGGCCTCCTCAAGGAGGCGCTGGCCCGGCAGGATCTGCTGGCCCGGGAGATGAGCCACCGGGTCAAGAACAGCCTCACCATCGTGGCGAGCCTGCTCGCCCTCCAGGCCAAGGGCTCGGAGAGCGAGGACGTGCGCCGCGCCCTCAACGACGCGCGCACCCGCGTCGAGGCGATCGCGGGGGTTCACGACCAGCTCTGGCGCCATTCCGAGTCCGGCGAGGTGGATCTCGCGCTCTTCCTCGAGACGCTCTGCGCGAAACTCCAGAGCGGGGCGCCCGGGCACCGCCTCGCCTGCCGGGCCGATCCGGTCCACGTGCACGCCGACCGGGCAATCCCCTTCGGCCTCCTCGTCAACGAACTCGTCACCAACGCCATCAAGTACGCCTACCCGGAGCAGGGCGGCGAGATCCGGATCCGGGCCGAGCGTGCGGGCGACCGCCTCGTCCTCGCCGTATCCGACGACGGGATCGGCCTGCCGGAGGATTTCGACATCGGCCGGGCCTCACGCAGCCTCGGCATGCGCGTCGTCGCGAATCTCGTCCGCCAGCTCGGCGGCACCATCGCGACGCCGCGGAGCGGGCAGGGGGCGCATTTCCACATCGACATGCCGCTGGCGGGGTAGCCCCGCCTCGCCTGCTCGTTGTCGAATTCTCACGCCCGCAGCTTATGATAGGGGAAAGCAGGGGCGGACGAGCGCCCCAGAACCGAATTCCGGGTAGATTCGGCAAAAAAATCCGGGCAGAACCGGAAGATCGCGACGGCAGCGTCGCGGCGGAGCGGGGCAGGGGAGGCGACTTTGGGAGAGCGACGGCGGCGCCCCACCCTGCTCATCGGGTTCGTCCTCGTCGGCGGCGCGCTCGGCGCCCTCGCCCTCTCGGAGGGCGCTGCCCCCTACGCCGCGCAGATGCGCGAGCGGACCGAGCCCCTCCTCGCCCTGTGGCGCGCCCACGTGGCGCCCACCCCTCCCGAGCGCCCTCACCTGCCCGCCACCCGCACCGCGATCGAAGACGGCCGCACGGTGGTGCGGATCAAGCCCGAGGAGCGGGCCCGCCTCGGCCTCGAGACCGCCCGCGTCGCGGCGCAGCCCCACCGCCAGGAACTGCAGGCCTACGGCAGCGTCCTCGACCTCGCCCGGGTAACGGAACTCACCAATTCCTACGCCACGGCGAGGGCCCAACTCCAGACCGCGCAGGCCAAGGTGGACGTCTCCCGCAGCGCCTTCCGGCGGGCGAAGAACCTCGGCCAGTACGCGACCCCGGTGCAGGTCGAGACCACGAGCGGCACGCTCCAGACCGACGAGGCCGCCCTGATGGCGGCAGAATCGCAGCTGCGCACGCTCGCCGCCACCGCCCAGCAGGAATGGGGGCCCGTCATCGGCAAGGCCATCGTCGAGCGCGCGCCCCTCGTCACCCGCCTGATCGAGCGGGAGGACTTCCTGATGCAGGTCACCCTGCCGCCGGGCGAGACCCTGAAGGGGATGCCCGGCGCCGCCTTCGCGGAGGTGCCGCCGCAATCGAGCCGGGTCGCCCTGCGCTTCGTCTCGCCCGCGACGCGGACCGACCAGCGTGTCCAGGGCCAGAGCTTCTACTTCATCGTGGCCGGTGACAGCGGTCTCCTGCCCGGTATGAGCACGCTCGCCTTTGTGCCCGCCGAGCGCACGGTGACGGGCGTGCTCGTGCCGGAGGACGCGGTCGTGCACTGGCAGGGCGGCACCTGGGTCTATCGCGGCCTCGACGAGAACGCCTTCGTGCGCCACCCGATCAAGTCCGACCCGCCGATGTCGGACGATGCCTACGTCGTCGAGGACCTGAGCGGCGAGACCGAGATCGTCCTGCGCGGTGGCCAGGCGCTCCTCTCCGAGGAGATGAAGAGCCTGCTGCAGGTCTCCGGCGGCGTGGACGACGACTGAGGTGGGCCCGCTTCTCTCCGGTCCCCAGGCGGCGCTCGTCGCCTTCGCCGTGCGCTTCCGCGGGGTCGTGCTGGCGCTGGCGCTGGCCATCCTCGGCTTCGGCGCGCTGAGCCTCGGGGATGCCAAGTACGACGTCTTCCCCGAATTCGCGCCGCCCTCGGTGGTGATCCAGACCGAGGCGCCGGGCCTCAACCCCGAGCAGGTCGAGGTGCTGGTGACCCAGCCGATCGAGGTCTCGGTCAACGGCCTGCCGGGCATCGAGGCCCTGCGCTCCTCCTCGATTCAGGGGCTCTCCGTCATCACCGTCACGTTCGGGCGCGGGAGCGACATCTACCGGGTGCGCCAACTCGTCTCGGAGCGCCTCGCGGCGCTCGCGGGGCGCCTGCCGCAGGGCGTGATGCCGCCCGCCATGACGGCCCTCACCTCGTCCACCAGCACGGTGCTCCTCGTCGGGCTGACCTCGGAGCGGCGCAACGGCCTCGACCTGCGCACCATCGCCGACTGGACCGTGCGGCTGCGGCTCCTCGCGGTGCCCGGCATCGCCCAGGTCTCGGTCTACGGCGGCGGCGTGCGCGCACTCCAGGTGCAGGTCCGCCCGAACGACCTGATCCGCTTCCGGATCGGCATCAACGACGTGCTGGCGGCCGCCCGCAAGGCGACCGGCGTGCGGGGCGCCGGCTTCGTGGACACGGCCAACCAGCGCATCGCGCTCCAGACCGAGGGGCAGTCCCTCACCCCGGAGGAGGTCGCCCGGACCGTCCTCGTCAACGAGGGCGGGGCGAGCGTGGTGCTCGGCGACGTGGCGAACGTCGTGGCCGCGCCCGAGCC
Organism: Methylobacterium durans; assembly: GCF_003173715.1. Lineage (NCBI taxonomy): Bacteria > Pseudomonadati > Pseudomonadota > Alphaproteobacteria > Hyphomicrobiales > Methylobacteriaceae > Methylobacterium > Methylobacterium durans. The sequence continues at coordinate 5,706,743 of NZ_CP029550.1, forward strand.
GCCGATCAGCGCCGCGCTGATCGACGGCAAGCCCGGCGTGCTCCTGATGGTCGGCGCGCAGTACGGTGCCAACACCCGCGAGGTCACGGCCCGGGTCGAGGCGGCCCTCGACGACCTGGCGCCGGCCCTCGCGCGCGAGGGCGTCGAGCTCCGGCCCGACCTGTTCCGGCCGGCGAACTTCATCGCGGTCGCCAACGCCAACGTCCTGCAGGCGCTCGCGATCGGCGGCCTCCTCGTCATCGTGGTCCTGTTCGTCTTCCTCTACGACTGGCGCACCAGCGTGATCAGCGGGCTCGCCATCCCGCTCTCGCTGATGGTCGCGGTACTGGCGCTCGGGGCCTTGGGCGAGAGCCTCAACACGATGACGCTCGGCGGGCTTGCCATCGCCATCGGCGAGGTGGTCGACGACGCGGTGATCGGCGTCGAGAACGTGGTCCGGCGCCTGCGCGAGAACCGGCGCCTCGGCGTCCCGAGGCCCGAGGGGAGGGTGGTCCTCGACGCGATCCTGGAGGTGCGCACGGCGGTGGCCTACGCGACCTTCGCGGTGCTCCTCGTCTTCCTGCCGGTGCTCGCGCTCTCCGGCGTCGCGGGGCGCCTGTTCGGTCCCTTGAGCCTCGCCTACATCCTGGCGGTGGTCGCCTCGCTCGGCGTCGCCCTCACGGTGACGCCGGCGCTCGCCACGCTGCTCCTGACGGGACGGCGCGACGCCGACACCCGCGACCCGCCGGCCATGCGCTGGTCGCGGGCGGCCTACGCCGCCCTCCTCGCGCGCATCAACCGGCATCCTCGCCTCGTCGTCGCGACGGGCCTCGTGCTGACGCTCCTCGGCGCCGGCATCGCCCCCTTCTTCGGCGGCACCTTCCTGCCGGACCTCAAGGAGGGCCACCTCATCCTGCACATGGCGGCGGCGCCCGGCACCTCGCTGCAGGAATCGCAGCGCCTCGGCGTCCAGATCACGGGGGAGCTCCGGGCGATTCCCGGCATCCGGGCCGTCGCCTCGCAGATCGGGCGCGCCGAGGCCGGGCAGGACACGGCGGGCACGCATTACAGCGAGATCCACATCGACCTCGACGCCGGCCTCGACGGGGCCGGGCAGAAGGGCGTCGAGACGCGCATCCGCGCCCTGATGGCGGGGTTCCCCGGCGCCGCCTTCTCCCTCAAGACCTTCCTGACCGAGCGCATCGAGGAGACGGTCTCAGGGTTCACCGCCCCCGTCGTCGTCAACGTGATCGGCAACGACCTCGACCGGATCGAGGCCGCCGCCCGCGAGGTCGCCAGGGAACTCGCCGAGGTGCGGGGCGCGAGCGACATCCAGCAGGCCTCGCCTGCCGGTCTGCCGCAGATCAACGTGTCCCTACGCCCGAACGACCTGCGCCACTGGGGCCTCGACGCAATCGAGGTATTGGAGGCGGTGCGCACCGCCTATCAGGGCGACATCGTCGGCCAATCCTACGAGGGCAACGCCGTCTTCAACGTCATCGTCATCCTCGATGCCGGGGTGAGGGCGCGCCTCACCGCCGTCGGCGACATGCCCCTGCGGACGCCCGGCGGCAGCTACATCCGCCTGTCTCAGGTCGCCGACATCTACGAGACCTCCGGCCGCTACCAGGTGCAGCACCAGGGCGCGCAGCGCGTCCAGGCGGTGACGGCGAACGTGGTCGGGCGCGACATCGCCTCCTTCGTCGCCGCCGCCCAGCGCAAGATCGCCCGCGAGGTGCGCCTGCCCCAGGGCGTCTACGTCTCCTTCACGGGATCGGCCGAGGCGCAGGCGCGGGCGCGGCGGGACCTCCTCACCTATTCGGGGCTCGCCGGCCTCGGCATCGTGCTGCTGCTGGCCGTGATCACGGGCTCGCTGCGCAATCTCGTCCTCGTCCTCGTGAACCTGCCCTTCGCCTTCGTCGGCGGGGTGTTCGCGGTGGCGCTCACCGGCAGCGTGCTGTCCTTGGGCTCGATCGTCGGCTTCGTGACCCTGTTCGGCATCTCCTTGCGCAACACCATCATGATGGTCTCGCACTACGAGCATCTGGTGTGCATCGAGGGCCGCAGCTGGGACGGCGCGACCGCCATCGAGGGCGCGGCCGACCGGCTGGTGCCGATCCTGATGACCTCCCTCGTCACCGGCCTCGGCCTGCTGCCGCTGGCGCTCGGCGCCGGCGAGCCCGGCCGCGAGATCGAGGGCCCGATGGCGATCGTGATCCTCGGCGGCCTCGTGACCTCGACGCTCCTCAACCTCCTGATCCTGCCGACGCTCGCGCTCCGCTACGGCCGCTTCCAGGCCGACGAGGGCAGGGGGCTCGGGGAGAAGCTCGGGGAGGGGGCCCGCGCGGCGGAGTGACGGGCGCCCTCGCCCGCTTGCAGAGGAGCCTCCGGCCGGCGGATACAGGGTAAAGGGTCGGCCGGGAGCGGCCGCCCGCTCCCGCGAACGAGACCCGCATGCGCCTCGCGACCCGAATCCTGCTCGCCGCCCTCCTCGGAACGGTCGCCGGCCGCCCTGCCTGGGCCGAACCGGCCCCGGCCCCCGCCGCGCCCCAGCCGCCGGCCGGACCGCAGGCCACGGCACCGCAGGCTCCCCCGGTCCTGCCCCTGATGCGGGTCGTGCCGAAGGGCGAGGCGCGCAGCATCGGCTTCTTCGCCGCGCTCTTCCCGGATTGCAGCTCGCAGGGGCCGATCGTGGTGCGACTGCTGGCTCCGCCGAAACACGGCACGGTGAGCTTCTCGGAGGCCGATTCCTTCCCGCGCTACGCCGCCGGCTCGCCGCTCGCCGCCTGCAACGCCAAGCGCGTGCCGGGCCTGAAGATGGTCTACGAGTCGGAGGAGGGGTTCGAGGGCCTCGACACGTACCGGATCTTCCTCATCAACCCGGACGGGACGGGCTTCGAATCCGAGGTGAAGGTTTCGGTGCGCTGAGCGGGAACGGGGCCGGGACGGCTCCGGCAGCCCGTCGATGTCGTTCGCATAAGATATATTATGGAACCTGAGACCGTGGAAAGGTCGGCTCTGCGGCCTGCTCGCCACACTGCGGTTTCCTGAGCCGGATGCTGGCGGGGCAAGGCTTCGTGCCGGGCGGTTCGCGAACGGGCGAGGGGGCATCACCGCCCTGCCCCGGCCCGGGTCGGGGCCGTCGAGCTGCGGCACGGAATCTGAGGAAGGACCGCCCGCGGGCGGTCCTTCCGGCTCAGGATCGACCCGTCAGGGCCGCCCGGTCACTCCTTGTCGCCGCGGTGGACACCCTTGTCGCGGTTCTCCTTCAGGCGGCCGTCATCCGAATGTTGGACGCTGCCCTGATGTGCATTTCCGGTATTTTTTCCGCGGTTGTCGGAGTTATTGTTCGTGTTGCGGTCGTTGTTCTGCTGATGATTATTTGCCATTACGCATCTCCATTTTGCAGAACGACGCTGTCACGTCGCTGATCGAATAACAAATTCTGCTTCGATGTGTTCCGATGCTGAATGGGGCGAATTTTATAGTCACCTGCGACGCTCCGTCCTCTCGACAGACCGACCGGATGTCGGCGCGGTGTGCGCGGGCCGGCGCGCGATATCAGCCGCCTCAACGGGTTGCGCGGGATTCCGTCCGGGATGCCCGCAAGGAAGCCCGGATCGCGGTTCGAGCGCCCGAGCCTGACCGGTCGAAACGCCGCAGGGCAACGCGGCGGGGAGGGCATGCCGGTCCCCTCCCCGGCTCCGAGATTCTCACCGGCAACGGGACGGCCGCGCGTGACGCATCCGAACGACGAGAGGATCCGCTACCACCACCTCACCGAGGCGAGCCTCGCGGCCTTCCTCGCCGCCTTCTACGCCAAGGTGCGGCGCGACGACCTGATCGGCCCCGTCTTCGCCCAGGCGATCCCCGATGCGGCTTGGCCGGCTCATCTCGCAGTCATCCAGGATTTCTGGTCCTCGGTGCTGCTCAGATCCGGGCGCTACAAGGGCAATCCGTTCGGCAAGCACCTCGCGCTCGGCACCCTGGAACGCGCCCATTTCGCCCGCTGGCTCGGCCTGTTCGAGGAGACGGCGGCCGAGGCGTTCGAGCCCGGGATCGCGGCCGCCCTCGTCGAGCGAGCCCACCGCATCGGGGACAGCCTGAAAGCGGGCCTGTTCTTTCGGCCGGAGGTGGCGACGGGCGAGGGGGCCTGACCCCCTGCCCTCAGGCCGCCATTCCGTCGATCCGCTGGAGATCCGTGAAGCTGCGACCGTCCGAGAAGCGCAGCTCGACGCTCTCGGCGAGCCGGCCGCTGGCGCGAATCCGGATCGCGACGGGACAGGCGGTCTCGTCCATCCTCTGGAGCGCCTCGGCCACCGTGAGCGGCGCGTCGCGCCCGCCGCCGAGGCCCCGCCACCAGCGCACGGCCTTCTCGCGCCCGTAGCCGCTGTCCTCGAGGCAGAGGCGGAACTCGTGCCGGCCGCCATCCGCCCGGTGCAGGCTCAAGCCGAGGCTCTCCGTGCCTCCGGGCGCGGGGCAGGCCCGGACGCTCCGGCCCGCGATCGGGATCCAGGCCGAGACCGCCCGCGACAGGATCGGCCTTTCGTCGTCGGCCACGGCCTCGTGCCTCGGTTCGGGCTCGGTATCCTCCTCGACCCAGCAGGCCTCGCAGGTACTGGCATTGAGGGCGATGAGGGCGCCGCAGCCGGGGCAGGGCTTGGCGCGCACCTCCCCTTCCCGCCCCCGCACCGCGGCGGCCGTGCGGGCGGTGACGATGTCGACCGGCCCATGCATGCGCACGAGGCCGGCATAATCGAGGATCAGGGCGTCATTCTTGCCCGGAGCGAGCCGCAGGGCGCGCCCGACCTGCTGCACGTAGAGGCCGGTGCTCTGCGTCGGCCGCAGCAGAGCCACGAGGTCGACCGCCGGCACATTGAAGCCGGTCGCCAGCACGCCGACCGAGGTGAGGCAGCGGATGCGGCCCTCGCGGAAGGCCCGGACGATGCGGTCGCGCTCGCGCTTGCCCGTCTCGCCGGAGACCGCCTCGCAGGGCAGGCCGTGGGCGCGAATCGCGTCCCGGACGGCGTCCGCGTGCGCGAGGCTGACGCAGAAGGCGAGCCAGGCCCGGCGCCGTTCCCCGTACGTCACCATCTCCTCAACCGCGGCGCGGGTGATCCATTCCTGATTGACGGCTGCGTCGAGGGCGCTCGGGACGTAGTCGCCGCCGCGCTTGGCCACGCCCGAGACGTCGAGCGCGGTGACCATCGCCTTGGAGACGAGGGGGCTGAGATAGCCCCGGTGAATCAGGTCGCCGACATTCGCCTCGTGGACGATGCGCTCGAAGATCCGCCCCTCCCCCTCGTCGAGGCGCCCGGAATCGAGCCGGTAGGGCGTCGCGGTGAGGCCGACCACGCGCAGCTCCGGCCGCTGCGCGCGCAGGCCCGCGAGGAAGCGGCCGTAGCGGGTCTCGGCCGAGCGCGGGATCAAATGCGCCTCGTCGACGACGACGAGGTCGCGCGGGCCGATCGCCTCGACCCGGTTCCAGACCGACTGGATGCCGCAGAACAGGACCGGGGCGCCGGATTCGCGCCGCCCCAGCCCGGCCGAGTCGATACCTGTCGGCGCCTCCGGCCAATGGGCGAGGAGTTCCTGATGGTTCTGGGCGATCAGTTCGCGGCTGTGCGTAACGACGGCGATCCGTGTGGCGGGGGCGCGCGTCAGGGTCTCCCGGACGAGGGTCGCGATGACGAAGGCCTTGCCGGCGCCCGTCGGCAGCACGACGAGCCCGTCCCGCCCTCCCCGCGCCAGTGGGCGTCGAGCGCGTCGAGGCTCGCGC